>CAZPXP010000004.1:0-185798 GCA_964590975.1 uncultured Ferruginibacter sp.
TGCTTCCCTGAAAACTCTTTTCTGCGTTCTGCCGGAGGGGCATAGGATTTCCCATCACCTCGGAATCATCCAAATAAGGCGTAATTCTATCTACCTTTTTGTTGTTAAGAATAATGTCGCCAGTCCACTCTCCTTTATGAATCGTTACCAATGAAACTTCTACTGCTGCCTGACCTGGCCAACGCATAGAACGCACAGCATGATTAATAACACCATTGTTTGAACAAATAACATCTAAACCTCCCTCCCTTGCTCCCCCTTGTGCAATCGTATTAGTGGAAATCAGGGACTGGAAGCCACCCGGCTTTAAAAGATTAAAAATTCGTCTGAAAAAATACGTAACCAAATCAACCGCCCCGATAGGTTGGTAGGCATATTTAATATATTCCAAAAAATTATTTCCATACGCTCCGCTCAATTTTTGTCCTCCCAGAAAAGGGGGATTTCCTAAAACGCAATCAAATCCACCATTGCTAAATACTTCCGGGAACTCAATAAACCAATGAAAAATGCGCTGCTCTGTGGCCACGACTGTTGCCTTCGCCACCTTTCTGTCCTGCCATCCTTTATAACCACTCAGCATAAGCCTAAAACCTGCATCAGTCATCAGATAATCTTTGTTTGCATCTGTTTTGGGAATAAAAAATGGAGCTACCTGTGTATCGGCCATTGCTTTTAAAAACATAAAGCCTTTCCCATCAATAAATTTTTTGTAGGCTTTTGCCTTGCGTTCTATTTCATCAGGAGTTGTTTCAGGTAAATGATTAAAGACTTTGTATTCTGCCATTGATTCCTTTACCGTGTTTTCTAATTGCTGCTCGGTTGTTAACTGTATTCCCGTACCCGTTGAGTCCGCTTTTTTCCGCTCCGCTTTATTACGCTTTAAGAATGCAGTAGCAATAGCTTTATCATCTACCGCAAGGTTTTTAAAGGCTTCATCAGCAATTCCTTTTTCTAATTCGCTACGTTGTGCAAGGCCTACAATAGCATCCCCACATTTGATGTGGTGGTCCAGAAAATTAAGTGGCTCACCCGGGTTGTATGCTTCTAACCATAAAGCAATTTTACAAAGCTCTACAGCTAATGGATTTTTATCTACACCAAAAATACAATTCCTAACCACCTCTTTAATAGCTTTTCGTATAGCCACAGGATTAGGCTGCTCTTCTTCAGTTTGTACTCTTGCAACTTCTAAGGCCAACCTTCGGGCTGCACTTAACAATATGTGGCCGGAACCGCAAGCCACATCAACAATTTTTAAATTGAGCAGCGATTGGATTGTTTTTTCTTTCGTTAACTTCTTTTGTTCATATGTTTTAAGACGGTCTTCAATCAAATTTTCAAGTGAATACTTAATAAGCGGCTGTACCAGCTCCTCCGGCGTATAGTGGCTTCCGCTTTTTCCCCGTTCGTTGCTGCTGTCGAAACTGAAACTGTATTCCTCACTCCCTTCGATCTTTTTGACGTTTAATTTCAACTCCAGCAGCCCTTCGTAAACTGAACCAAACTCCTCAACATCCAATCCACCATAATTTACAGACAGTAAAACACCATTGTCGTTTTCAAAATAGCTGAGCGACTTGATGATATTTAACAGCACGGCATTACTAAGCTTACATTGATGTAAATCATATTGGCTGTTGCTAATAGCATGATACCCAAATAAATCACCTTGCAAAGCCATTATACCAAGTTTTTCCCCAATTTCTTTTTTTTCGAATAACGAGAACGTACTCACCAGGCTTTGCCATAGATCGTAATGGCGGTTAGCCTCAGGCGGCTGGAACCTTCGTGCTACTTTTCGCAATCGTAGCAGGCTGTAATAATTATAATAGATGTAATTAAAGCGTTTTGTTTCCGGTGTTTTACTATCAGCATATACCAGATTCCGTTCTTCGATTACAAACAAGAAAAGTAACCGGTAAATAACACGTAATTGATGACGATAATATTCATCTGCATTAAATGCTCCTGATACTATTGTTTCACGCAATTGTGTGTTATCGGGATGATTAACAAATCCGTTGGCTAAATTCTTGATAGCTTCTTTAACTGCATTTCCTAATTTATTACGGATGGTGCTGCCCGCTTCTAAACCCTCCTGATGGTATTTCTCAATAATACTTTCTGCGCCAGTATCCATCTTTTTAGGCATACGGCTGGCATGAAGTACCCGGTAGAGAATAACGAAGTCGGAATACAAATCCTCTTCCATCATTTTTTCCAGGTTAAACTCTGCATAACTCAAACGGGTAATGCGGCTGGCATCCCGTAATAAACGCAACTGTCGGCCATTGGTTACCAACCCATACAAGTGTTCACTGTAATTGAGGTATTCCTGCACCATTGCATGAGGTGACACCCTGAGTTGTTTATTCTCGGGTCGTTTATCCAACGATTCGTTATAACCACCTACATATACCGGAAGGTTATCCAAACTGCTATCGCGGTAACCAATGGGAAATGATTTCCCGTTGAGTTCTTCAGATGTTCTATTGAAAGTAAGGTTATAGCCAAGATTGGTAAGCAAGGGGGAAATCCAGAAGTTACGTGTTTCGGTTGTAGCCGTTTCACCTTCCTTTAAACGAGCAAGTTTGCTTTTATAAATTGTCCATTGCCCCTTAGCTTCCTGCCATGCCAGGCTAATTTCATCTTTCAGTTTAGCATTGTTGAAATCAGGATTAAAATCTTTGCCTTGCTGAAAATTCGCTTGCTCGCTCCGGATTTTGGCCAGCAAGTCTATTGAGAGAATGGAGCCTTGTATATCTATAGATGGAAAATTCATACTGATCGTTAGATTTTAGGATTAGGAATTAATACATATACTCCTAAAATATCAGGAGGTAAAACAGGAGTAACAGCTTCAAACCGTTTAGCACCTATATATTTTGCAAAGCGTGTATGAGCATTTACCAATTCATCAGAACGTTTTGCAACTACCGCAATAAAGTCAGGATGCAATTCTTCAAAATGTTGCAGTTCCTTTTCAAAAATGATTTCTTGCCTTTCGGTACTAATGTCTAATGCACTTGAAGTATGCAAAAGTGTTTTGCATTGGTCAATATCCAGAGCATGAATACCATCAGCTGTTTGCTCGTAGCCCCAAAGAAACATCTCTTCCGAAACCATTTCGTGTTGTTGGCGCACTTCACGAATAACATTACGAACACGGAATTGAATTAATGTGGTTTGTGTATTAACCGCATCTGTGCGAAATACGGATGCCCTTGCTGCTTTATTCCCTTTTCTTTCTTTATCAAGAGAGTTGGCGATAATGCGGTGGCATAGCTGCTCTACAAAACGATGGTTGCGGCCTATGTAACGGAAGCCTTGCGGAGTAGGCGACTGGAATGAAATATGAATTTTACCGCCTTGTCCCAATGCAGATGCCATCCAATCATCCATATTCAGTTTTTTAAAGATATAGCCGCCTTGTATTTTCTCAAAACTTGCACCAAGTAGTTTTGCTGCCGCCAGCACAAAGGCTTCTAAGGAAGCCATGTCGCCAATGGCTTCATCTACTTCTTGCAAGTCTTTCTTCACTTCCTCCGGCATGATGCTTTCATGTGCAAAAATTGAACGGATTTTTTCTGCTTTCTCCCGTGCTGCTTCAATCTCGTTGGTAATTTCAACATCTAACTCATCTAATTCCGGGCTTGCACCAAAATCAAATCGTATTTGCTTTGAAAATCTATTTTGTGCTTTATCAGGATTTAGTAATACCTCTTTCAAAACCTTATCCATTACCGAGCGATTATCATCTGCCAATGCAATACTTACTCCCGAGGTGTTTTGTATCCGTTGTATTTTTTCAATAATGATTTTAAGCACAACTACATCCATAGGATTATCTTCCCCAAATAGCACTTTTACATCAATTGTATTTTGATGATTACCTTTTTTATCAATCCATCCCGGTTGCCCATAGCGGTCAACTCGGCCTTCCCTTTGTTCTAAACGGTTCGGATTCCAAGGTAAATCATAATGTAAGATGGCATTAAATTTATCTTGCAAGTTGATACCTTCACTTAAACAATCAGTGGCAACTAGAACCCGTTTAGGGTTTTTAGTCATTTCATCTATCTTCTCCCTCCGTTCTTCATCACTAAGTTCGCTGGTAATGGCTCGAATATCCACATCCTTTGGTAAATATTCTTTTAGAATTTTTGCAACATATTGTGCAGTGGCAATAAATCGACAGAAAATAATGGGGCTTTGACCATTATTAATCCAAAGTTTGATTTGTTCTGCTCCCAGCTTAACCTTATGATCTTTCTCAATATTAGTTAATTCGGCAGCCTTCTGCGCAAGCTTATGTAATATATTCCATTCACTTTCCGACAGACCTGCACGGTCAATAATTTCAATTTGTTCTGAATCACTCTGTTGATCCCATTTTTCTACAATTGGATTGTCTTTTACTTCATCTGCTGTAATCTCATCAGGTTCCGTAAATTTTGATTTACGCTTTTGTAACATTTCAAGCCCTGCAGCCGGGCTACTCATAACACCTCTCAATAATGACAATGCAGCAAAATATTTTATTCGTGCCTTATTTTCTGTAACGCCCTCGGTACTTATACCTCTTGCAAATTTCAATACATCCTGATACAATTTGTAATAATCTGACGATGCAGAGAGTGTATAGGGTAATTCTTCGGTAGTTCGATTTGGAAAAGGAGTTTCTTCATCCAACCACTTTTCAATATTTTTTCTTTTACGTTGTATGAAGTGAGCTGCAACTTTTCTTTTTTTTGAAGTTTCCAAATCTGTAAAGTCATACTCTTCAAATTCAGGACTGACTAAACCAAGCAAAGATTTAAATTCTCCATCTTTTCCGCTATGTGGCGTTGCTGTAAGTAAAAGCAAATGCTGTTGATCGTTCTTAGCAATCTTTTCCAACAATTCATATCGCTGCTGGCTTTGCTCGGCTTTTTTAAAATCAAGATTTTTGGTACAGGTATGGGCTTCATCGACAATCACCAAATCAGGAACATCTTTTAGAAAGGCAGGCATTTTAGCTGAGCCATTTTTTACATAGTCAATGGATACTACCTGGTATGGATAATAGTTGAATACATTTAGCGTATCATCCCCAACAATCTTTCTCTCCAATCCAGCAACTGTACTTGAACGAATGATTACAGCATCAATATCTAATTTATCTGCTAATTCCTTTTGCCACTGTTCGCACAAATGCGGAGGGCATAAAACTGCAAAGGATTTTATAGTACCCCTTTCCAACAATTCCCGTAAAATCAGGATGGCCTCAATCGTTTTACCAACACCCACATCATCGGCCACTAATAAACGGGTAACAGATTGTTTCAAAGCCATGATAAGCGGAACCAATTGGTAGGATCTTGGCCGAAACGACAGTTTACCCATACAACGAAACGGGCCGCTTACTTGACGGAAAGAAAGCCTGGCCGCATCATACAAAAGCTTGGCTGTTAGAAAACTGTCTAAGTCTGATGTAGAGGGTAACTCAAACTGGTCATCTTCCAGTTTATCAAAGGCTTGCAATACAGGTTCAAACACTGAAATCATTTCATCATCAGAACCACCCAGCGGTTTGAGCAACACTATTTCATTGTCAGAAGATGGCTGTACCACACACCTTCTTCCTCTGAACTTTACGAGCTTACCCGGCTTTTTTAATTTACTGTCTATCATATTACTTAGCGTACTTTTCTAAAAATGTCTTGTCTCCTTGTTACGAAAGATGAAACCTGTTCTGAAGTATCATCCCAAACCAACACATCAAAACCGGCTAACTCAATCGTTTTTCGTTTTTTCTCATCATCAGCTTTATTGATTGTTTTCTTATGTATCCCACCATCAACAAATACTAAAGCCTTTTCTTTCTCATATACAAAATCAGGTTGCAAATAAAACTGCTCCATATTGTGGTTGGTAAAATCAGGTAATCTGTATCCATTTTCAAACAGATAATCCAACAGTGCTTTTTCGCCTGGGCTGCGGTGGTGCAACCCTTTTTTTAGCTCCTCGTATTTCTCTTCATAAGTGCCGCCTATCGTATCATCAGGATTGGAAATAATCAATAGTTCTAATGCATCTTTAATAGAATGACGGTCTATTTTGATATGGTCCATTTGATTGTAGTAAGACAACAAATCATCATAGCTTGCTTTAGGCCGTGTAGGAAACAGGTCTTCCTTAGTAGCATAGTCATTGCCACATATTTCATACGCCTTTAGAAATATCCCTCGGAGTTTTGCCGGGTTACGGACAATATCTTTTAATACACCTATACTTCCTTCGGCAGATTCGTACAGCATGATGTTTTTATATTCTTCACTCCCCATTAATTTGGTACTAATTTCGGTCGGTTCAATATTATATATTTGTTCAATGGCCTTCTGTATGGCATATTGTAAAGTAATTACACCCTCTTCTGTTAAGCCAAGTGACTTAATAGGCTGTACATACAATACATCAGAAGTATCATAAGTATATAACATTACATTTTGAATTGGATCTTCCGGAGTCGGCTTGGCCAATTGCCTTTTTGTTTTAAAAAATCCTGTTTTGGTACCAATCTCAAAACCATCATCACGTCCCCTCTTCCATTTTTTATTTAACAAAATCAGTTTTGCTGCCGGAGCATAAAATAATTTCATCAATTCATCACCGTCAACTGTAAGTTTAATTCTGGTAGCATCAATCAAATTATCTTGAGAATTTAAATAAAGTTCTGTCACATAGCCCTCCGAAGTTCGTACTTCTTCCATACAAGAAATACGTTCCGTATTCTCAGACTGTGCTTCCTGTAGTTCAAGTAATCTGTTTTCAATTTTATCCATATTACTTGCATCGAAGGGCACTTCTGTAATTGGATCTTGATTTATGCCTTTTCCTTCTTCATTAAGAAAGGCATAGCCTGTGGCTTTCGAAATCTTAATAGTACTTAAATCAAGTGCAACATCATTTGGAGTAATTCTATTTACCTTATACTTACCTCCATTGTGGTAAATTAGATTATTTGGTCCAAACTCTTTCAAACCTATAAAGCGTGGTCTTGAGATTGCTTCATTTCTGTCTTTACCTCCCAGAAAAACCCTGATAGGTAAGCGGGTAAAATTGTAACCAGGCAAAAAACCTTCAGAGGCCAGGTAGCGGAAAGTATAGAATTCAGATAATGTAGAGTTTTTATTCTTTTCATTTCTTAAAAGATTCAATCTTTCTTCCGCTAAAAAATAGGAACGGTTTGCAAGATTTTTTATCTCACTGTCTTTTATTACCGGGCTAGTTTTAATTTCATGCGCTTCATTCATTTGGCGCAAAGCATCCAAATACATTTTCTTCCAGCGATATAATGATTTTTCAAGTTTCGCCGGCACCTGCCGAATTTCATTTTCCAACCAGTTTGGATTATACCATTTTGCATCTCTTAATTCCAAAATTCCATTTACAACATTAAATACCGTATTCCTTATCTCTTGAAATCGGGTATCAATGACTTCTTGATATGTTGATTTAAGCTCTTTCTTTAAATCGTAAGTACCTCCGGAAATATCTATCAACTCAGTAAGTGAAGGCTTAAATTCTTCCGCATTCAAAAATGACAGCACAGTTGCATTGATATGAGAACGTATCAATTCTTCATTGGTAAGGTCAATTCTTGGAGCCTGAACAATTCCGGCTACCATTTTTACAGGATTTGCAAAATAGTGTTTGTCGTGTGGCGATACTTTTGAAGCATAAGTGAAAACCAATGCAGATTGCCCACTACGACCTGCACGACCACTACGCTGTGCATAGTTAGCAGGACTTGGGGGCACGTTACGCATATGAACAATATTGAGAGAAGAAATATCAATCCCTAACTCCATTGTAGGCGAACAATATAACGCACTTAATTCTCTTGCGTCATTAAATTTCTCTTCTCGTTCAATTTTTTCCTCGTTTTTAATTTGACCGGTATGCTCAGCAGCTATGTATGATTTTGGCAGTTTAGAAAAATCTTCCTGATATAAATATTGAAAGTATAGATGTGGCTTAATTTTGATTTCCTCATCCAGCGCAATGTATGACGTTTTATCAATGGCTACATGCTTCAAATCCCCTTTTCCCCAAAGCACTTCACCCAAAATTAGTTGATATGTCATCTTATCGCCCTTTTCAGCATGAATAAGTTGAGGTTTTAAGTAATTCATATCACACAATAACTGCAACAAAGAATTCATAAACTCCAAATATTCCTGATTACTTGGTTGCATGCCAGTACTTTTCCTAAATTCATGTTTTACAAATCTTCCTAAACGGCTCATTGGACCAATACTTTGGATAAAAACTTCTCTGGTGGCTTTATCTGCTCCCTCTAAAGAGAGGGAACTTGGAGCATCAATTTTTTCTCCTTTGTCCAAAGACCAAAGTTTGTTTCGATTTAATGCGTTATTTAATTCATCCTGTACTCTAAGTCTATTCTCATAACGTAGCATCTCAAAATCCACTGCATAAGTATTTCTAAAATAGTTTAATACTTGAAGTATAAAAGATTTTCTGTTTTCTGACGAATATTGACCAAGTAAAGGAATGTTTGTCCAAAGTGCTTCCTTTTCTGCATAATCATCTATTTTCTGATAAGAAATCTCAAGGAGAGCAGTCTGTTCGAGGTTTGGTAGAATATAACGCCAACCTCGCTTAAGATCCTGTATAATACGATACGTAATATAATTTCTTAACGCTTTCTTATTAGTCTCGTTCGGAATTAGTGGATTGTTGGCCGGATTAACAGCATACTCACTTTCGGGAAGTTTCAGTTCATCTTCAACCTTATATACCAATTCAAACAGCGTTAAGCTTTGAGAACTATTTCTCAATACTTTCTCAATTGCTGAACGTAAATGAACAACTTGAATAAAATCATTAAAATGGCCTGCCTGTAATGATGCATCCTGCCTGTTATCCGTAAAGCTCATTAGCTTTTGTTCTTTCAGATTTCCATAACCATACTTTTTATAAAGAGCTAATAGCGTTTGAAGTGTTAATAAGGTAGTAGATGTAGAACGACCTTCATTACCCAAAGAAATGAGCTTTGACTTCTCACTAAGCTTAGGCTCCAAATAAATTAAGCCACAAGTTGGGTCGTAAATTAAAGGAGCTGGCATAAACCAAGCCTTTTCCCCTCTATTTGGTGTATCTGAAAATGAGCCATCCTTTGATACATAGATTTCTTTTGGAAGTAGAAAATCTTTTGAGTTTTCTATTTTGCCTGATTTGCTTATCCATGCAGCAGGTAACAGTTCAATAAAATCATTTATATCCAACTGGTATCCCTTATCAAATAGAATGTAGCCATCCTTGTAATCATCCTGAAGGCGGCTTTTTACTTTCTTTACTTTGTTGCCATCATTGGCTTTTAAATCATCTTCGTTTTTCGGATTTTGATTTTCATTGAAGTCTCTAAAGATTAGTTTTGATTCACTAAAATCTTTTCTAACGCAAATAAATTCCACACCACTCACCCTGCTAAAAACAGTTTGAAGAACAGGGACTTCCGGCTCGCTTTCGGAAAGTTTTACAAATGGATTTGGTTCTAAGGTTATATACCGTTTATCAGCATCTTCGAGTGTTACATAGACATAGCCTGTTTGTGAAATAAATTGATGCAATTTGAACGGAAGAATAGTGTCTTTTTTCTTTTCTCTTGCACTTTCAATATTTAAGGATTCAGCCCAAATTAAAATTTCAATAATTTTTTTCTCCGCCTCTGCTTCGCTGATTCCGGTTTCAAGTGAGAACTCCGCTGCAATTGTTTTTAAAGATTTAGGCTCATTTCTTCTTTTATGCTCTCCTTCATTTCTAACAGCGATGGTTCTTTCAAGCCATATTGCAATGGGGTGTTCAAGTATTGCCTTTTTTGATAAGTCTTTTATGTCTGCTTTTAAAGCAGATACTAATGCCTCCTTTGATGGAATTACTTCATTTGTTGAATACGTTAATGATTCCACAATTACGTTTTCCGGAAAGAAATCAGTATCAAAAAACCTTCTTGCAACTTTCGCAACTTCGTTTTTCTGCTCATCAATTGTGCCGGTAGCCATTGTTGCCGATGTTCCGATGCAAATGATGTTTTTATTTTTTGCTGCTGATTTAATTCTTCTGTTTAGTAAGGATACATCTGCACCTTGTCTGCCTTTGTAAACATGCAATTCGTCATAAACCAAATATTCAATGCTATCCAAAAATGATTTCCTTAACCCCTCATCTGCCTTACGCACCATTAAGAGTTCTAACATCATGTAATTGGTGAGTAGAATATCGGGAGGGTTTGCAATTACTTTATCTCTGTCATCTTGCTTTTCCTGTCCGGTATATTTTGCGAAAGTGAAGGGTAAACTGCTTCCAGTTCGTTTTCTGTAGTTTTCTTCAAAGCCTAATAATGCAGCCTCCTGTGAATTAATTAAAGCATTTAAAGGGTAGACAATAATTGCCTTAATACCTGGCTTATTTGGGTTTTTAAAAAGGTGGTTGAAAATTGTTGAGATGTAAGTTAAACTCTTACCCGAACCAGTACCAGAAGTAACGACAAAACCTTTACCCTCATTGCCTTTAACTATTGCCTCGGTTTGGTGTTTATATATTGACCAAGAATTATTTTCACCATCATAGAAAATATTATTAAACTCTTTTACCAATACTCCATCATTCACTAAATCTTCAACACTGCCTCCGGATTCAAAGGACGGATTGAATTGAATTAATGGCTCCGGATATAAATTACCGGAATCAAAATCCTTTCTTACAGTAGCAAGTATTTTTTCATCATCAATATTGATAAAGCTATCAATGTATAGCTTGTAATCGCCAAGAATATCCCTATGTAAATCGAATATATTTTTCATGCCCATTACTATTTGCATTCTTTAAGTAATTTTTTCCTCTGCCTACATAACTTCATTTATCAATTTTCATCCTTTACTACATTATACAATTTGTAGGTTAACTATAAAGTAAGCAATTCGTCTTTGCTCACTTTTAATATTTCTGCTAAATGATAATTTGCTCTTTCTTTATGGGTCGCTGGCTCCTTTCAATTTTGTTGATGATAGAAGTCTCAATATCTAAGGCTGGTCACATCTACTGCAAAACCACCCCGGCTTGTCCGAAGTTACTTTACTTTATCACCAAATTGTATTGCTATAGTAATATTATTATATTGACAAATATAACAAAAGGAAGCAGGGCAAGCTTTACCAGATAAAAGAACCTACTTCCCGATACAAAACTTACTGAATATATAATCCAGCACATCTTCATTGCTGATATCGCCCGTGATCTCCGAGATATAGTGCAGGCAGCGGCGGATATCTAATGCCAGCAGGTCGCCGGGTACCTGGTTGTCCAGCCCGTTACGGATATCGTTGAGGGATTGGTGTACCTGCTGCAGGGCATGGTAGTGGCGGGTGTTGGTTACAATGGTCTGGTCTTGCAGGGTGGCGTTTTCCATATATTGGGCCGATAGTTCTTCTTTGAGCTTTTCTATATTTGTTTTGCCCGGCGCTGCGATGCTGATAAATGGGGCATTGCCGAAAGCTGCGCGTATACGGTCGAGCTCCGTCATCCAGCTCGTTTGGTTAACCTGTGTAAACAGGTCCTGCTTGGTGCCGCAAAGGATAAACTGCTTACCGGGGATGTAATAGTTCTGTAAGTCCTGTTCAAGATCGCTCAAAGGGGTATTTTCCAGGTCGAAGAGATAAAGTACCACATCTGCCTGCCTGATCTTTTCGAGGCTGCGTTCTATACCCTTACTTTCGATTATATCACTTGTATGGCGGCGTATGCCTGCTGTATCAATCAAACGGAAAAGAATACCGTTGATGTTCAGTACTTCTTCGATCGTGTCTCTTGTAGTACCTGCGATATCGCTTACGATGGCTCTTTCTTCGTTAAGTAAAACATTCAGTAAGGTTGATTTACCCGCGTTGGGCTTGCCCACAATAGCCACGCTTACCCCATTCCTGATCACGTTACCGAGTCGGAAGGACGATAATAGCTGTTCGGTGGTCTGGAAGGCTTCGTTAATAAGGGCATAGAACTTTTTACGGTCGGCAAACTCTACGTCTTCCTGGCTGAAGTCGAGCTCCAGTTCGATCAGCGCAGAAAACTGGATCAGGTTCTCCCGCAGGTGTTTAAGGACTCCTGAAAAGCCTCCGCGTATATTATGCAGGGCCGTGCGCTGCGAGGCTGCCGTATTACTGGCAATCAGGTCGGCCACCGCTTCGGCCTGTGTAAGATCCAGCTTACCGTTAAGGAAGGCACGCTGGGTAAACTCTCCTGCCCTGGCCAGCCTTGCTCCTTTTTGCAGGCAGGCCTGTAATACCTGCTCCTGTACAAAGGGGCTGCCATGGCAACTGATCTCTACCACGTCTTCTCCCGTATAGCTTTTAGGGCTTTTAAACAATGAAATGACTACTTCATCGAGCAGCCGTTCTCCTTCTTTCAGCATTCCCACGTGCAGGGTATTGGGCAGTTGGGTGAGCAGGTCTTTGGCAGGAAAAAGGGCTGCGGCTACAGACCAGGCTGTTGTACCACTGAGCCGGATCACACTGATAGCGCCAATGCCCGGAGGCGTGGCCAGGGCCACAATCGTATCATCCCATCCCGACAACTTATCTGCCATATACCAGTTTTGGGCAAAGGTAAGGCCGTTGAGCTTTATAAACAGGGTGGCTCAGTACTTCCAGATGCCCGGCAGCAGTTGCCTGTCTTTATCATCCGGCTCTGCAACGAAATAGCGCTTTACACCATTGATCAGGACTTCATCGGCAATATCCGTGAAGTCCTGCAGGTTGCTTTCGTCTCCAGGTTTTACGATCAGGATCAGTTGCTTTGTTGAATCCTGCTGTGCCGCGAGGCTTTGCTTTTTTTGCAGGATCAACGAGCGGAGACCTGCGGTACTGAAGCTGGTGATTTTTATATCTGAGGCCTGTTGAAGCATGCCTTCATAATAATAGATTTGCCGGTCATTCGCTGGTATCAGTGTAAGGGCGCAGGATTGGCAAACGGAGGTATTAATACCGGGATCGCTGTCGTTTGGTTCTACAAGTGGTAATACTTTGGGTCGGGCCATGCTGGTTGTAAGTACAAAGAAGGTGATCAGCAGAAACCCAAGGTCGACCATCGGGGTCAGGTCAACCAGTGTAGATTTCCCCGATAGTTTTTTAACGCCTTTTGTACGGCGGGGTGATGTGGTGTTGTCTATTGCTGCCATAGTATGGTTTTTAAATGAGATGATACACATTTTATATTCCATATAATCGTCTTTGCTTTTGTTCAGGTATTCTTAACTGTTAGCATAAAAATATCTCCTTCATGTGAAGGAGATATTCGGGAGCAGGGTGAGGAAAAATAATTTTACTGCACTACAAATGTGATTGGCTGTGTACGGTATGCATTTACATTCTTACCATTCTGGAGGGCCGGTTTCCAGTTCGGGCCATCTTTGATTACTTTTATTGCTTCTGCCTCCATACCAAATCCATGATTGGTGAGCGCTACTACATCACTGATGTTGCCTTCTTTACTCACAACAAACTTTACGGTTACGGTATAAGTGCCTTCTGAAGCACCATTTTCTACGGGTGTATCACCATTCAGGCGTTTTTCGAGATACCTTCTCCATGCACCGTCGCCGCCGGGGAATTCGGCTTCGTTTTCCACCCTGGTAAATATCTCGTCTTCATCTGCTGCTTTTTTCTGCGGCACTTCTACGATCTGGGTGCCTTTGTCTTCTACGGGTGGAGCTACCACGGCATCTTTATTATCGGACACCACGGTTTGCGTACTGATGACCTGATCGTCTTTAACTTCTTCAATTGTTTCGTCGGGTTTTACCATATCATCTTTTACGATAACGGGAGGTGTAAACCTTACCTGGTTAAGCTTTGGCGGGGGTGTCATTTTGGGTGGAGGCGCAACTGGCGGGGGCGCAATCTTCTCTTCCCTGATCTTTGCCAGCTCGGTATCGCGCACGTTCAGAGAGGCATTCTTTTTGCTGGTGAATGCATTGGCGAATAAAGTAACGAGAAATACCATTGAGGCTACTACGGCTGTAATGAGCAATGCTTTGGCGAGTCGCCTGCTGTATGTTTTGCGCAGCTCATACGCACCATACTGCTTGTTCTTTCCGTCGAATATAATATCGAGGATGTCGGCGTGTAAAATTTTATTTGTTTCCATTGTATGACGTTTATAATGTGATCTCCAATGCAACCAAATTCCATAACGACTTTCATTTATTTTATTTATTTACATCTATTCGTTACTGTTATATCACATATACATCAATACGGCTAAAACAAACATCCCCTTCCGGTGTGGAAGGGGATGTTATAAAGTATAATGCAGTTTCAATTATTGTTCCTGCACCACGAAAGTAATGGGTTGTTTACGGTACGCGTTTACGTTACGACCGTTTTGGAGGGCTGGTTTCCAGTTCGGACCTTTTTTAATGATCTTTACTGCTTCTTCTTCCATACCGTATCCATGATTGGTGAGCGCTTTTACGTCGCTGATGCTACCGTCTTTGCTTACGATAAACTGTACGGTTACAGTGTATGTGCCTTCGGGAGCGCCATTGTCTACAGGTGCGTTGGGGTTCAGGTTCTTTTCAAGATACCTTCTCCATGCTCCGTCGCCACCAGGGAACTCAGCTTCGTTCTCCACCTTGGTAAAGATCTTATCTTCATCTTCATCCTTTTTGGGTGGGGCTTCCACTACCTGTGTACCTTTGTCTTCAACCGGCGCAGCTACTACCGCGTCTTTGTTATCAGACTCAACGGTTTTGGTGCTGATTACCTGGTCTTCCTTGATCTCCTCGATCTTTTCTTCAGGCTTCACTTCCTCGTCCTTTACAATTTTGGGCGGGGTAAATTTTACCTGGTTGATTTCGGGGGGTGGGGGCGCTTTGGGCGGGGGGGGTGGAGGGGG
This sequence comes from uncultured Ferruginibacter sp., assembly GCA_964590975.1. Lineage (GTDB taxonomy): Bacteria > Bacteroidota > Bacteroidia > Chitinophagales > Chitinophagaceae > Ferruginibacter. Next base: position 14,959 of record CAZPXP010000004.1, read on the forward strand.
AGCCGGGGGCGGGGGCGTTTCTTTCTTAACGTTCGCCAGCTCGGTATCTACCAAATACAGGGTTGCCTGCGAATTCTTTTTAAAGGCATTCGCGAAAACAGACCCCAGGAAGATCAGCAAAGCAACGCCTGCAGTAATCAGCAGGGCCTTGGTGAGCCTTCTGTTATAGGTTTTGCGTAGCTCATAAGCACCGTACTGCTTATTTTTACCATCAAAGATGATATCGAGCACATCCGCGTTTAAAATTTTGTTTATTTCCATTGTAAAAGGCTTTGTTAGTTAGATTCACAATTGAAGCGATTCCATAAATCCCTGCTTATGATTTATTTAATACCATTTGCTTCTTCGGTCTTCTGGATAAGCATGGTTTCTGTTTCGGTGATGTCTACTTCGGCATAGTGCCCCGGCGGAACATCAGAAATGGCCATTTCGTCTAATATATCAATTGCGTTTTTAAAAGTGGCATCCTTATCTGCCTTAATAATATACATCAGGTCGCCAATTGGTGTACTATTCTTCTTATCGGTAATGAGCTGCCTGATTTCTTTGAAATTGGTACTCTTAAACTGCTCGCTGATGGTTTCAGGCAGCAGTTCTCCGTAATAATAATACACCTGGTCGGCTTTACCCAGCAGAATAGTCATAGCACCGGAGTTCTTAACTTTCAACTGGTTATTCGGATCATCCTTGGGCTCGTTCATGTTCATCGCTGTGGGTTTACTCATGGTAGTGGTAAACACGAAGAACGTGATGAGCAGAAATCCCAGATCTACCATCGGGGTAAGGTCTACCCTGGTTGATAACTTCTTAGGCTTCTTGACGCCGGGGCCCTGTTTATGACCGCCACCCGACGAGGTATCCATTTCTGCCATAAAAAATAATTTTAGTTCGTTAAAGTAATATTGTTATTCCGACCCGATTTTCCCGGAAGCTTTGTTTTTGATATAAAGCTCAGAGCCCTGCGGTACTGTTTCCGAGTTGGTTACGATCCTGAATTTGTAGATATTGTTCTTTTTAAAGGCGTACTTGATATCCTTAAATGCGGGATATTTAGCCAGGTTATCGCCTTTGAGCAGCAGCATCTCTTCAAGATCTCTTGCGCGGCCGCCTGCATAAGCATTGTTAACGCTCCTGAGCCAGTCTACCAGTTCATTGTTGGTCGAATCTTTTACGGGGATACCTTCCATTTTATCGGCCGGTATATCCCTGTCGAGGGCCAGCATACCTTTAATTGAGCCAAGGGGCATACCAATAACCGGCATTTTACCCAGTTTTTTCAGTTCGGCATCGGACAAACCGAGTGACCGGGTGGTATTGATATCCTTCAGGATGTCGGCTTTCTTGGTCTCATCACCCAAAAGGAGGAAGACTTTACCATCTTTTGTGAGGGTGATCAGGATCGATTTCTCGGGAGCTGCTTTAGCGGACACAGAAGACGGCGCCGTTACGTTTACCGCTTCGGGGGGCTTCTGCTTGGTAGCCAATATGAAGAATGAAAGCAACAGGAACGCAACGTCGCACATCGCCGTCATATCTATATTGGTACTCTTACGTGGTAGTTTCGCTCTTCCCATATTAATGTTTATTTACTTTATTTAGATACATTACAGACAAAAATCCATACTCCGGACTACACATTATTTGTACAGTGAAGCAAAACTTTGTGTCAGGGTAAAGCCGCTTTCGTCGATACCGTAGGTAATGCCATCAATTTTGGTAGTAAATATGTTGTAGAATATGATTGCGAAGGCAGAAGTACCGATACCGAGGGCCGTATTATAAAGGGCTTCGGAGATACCTACTGACAGTTTGCTGGCGGCATCGCCACCACCTTCACCTTCACCGAGGGCAGAGAACGAGCGGATCATACCCAATACTGTACCGAGCAGCCCCAACAGTGTAGCTACTGAAGCGATGGTAGAAAGGAATACGAGGTTTTTTTCGAGCATGGGCAGTTCGAGGGCCGTAGCTTCTTCTACTTCTTTCTGTATAGCCAGTACTTTCTGGTCGGTAGACAGTTCTGTATTAGAGATCATTTCTTTATAGCGGTGCAGACCAGCTTTCATCACATTACCAACAGAACCTTTTTGCTTATCACACTCAGCGATAGCAGCGTCTACATTCTTATTGGCCAGATGATACTGGATTTTCCTTATGAAGTTAGCATTGTTGCCTGTACCTGTAGCTTTGCTGATGGTCAGGAAACGTTCGATCACGAAAGTGAGCATGGTGAGAAAGCTACCTATCAGAATAGGTACGATGATACCACCCAGGTACATTTTGTTGAGTGCATTCTTAGGGCCGTCGTGGTTAGGCCAAAACCATGCACCACTCTTATCAGGTTTTGTAAATCCACCCTCACTACCCAGAATAAATCTCCAGATAATATAACCTGCGATAACACAAATTACAGGTGCTAAGAGGGAGATCAGGTTACTTGATGATTTTGCCTGTCCCGATGTAGCTGGTTTTACAGTTGCAGTTGGTCTTGTTTCCGCCATGAGATTCAATTTTAGTGAGTGAAAATTTGGTTTTTTAAATTAATAATGTTGCACAATTCTAATGAAAATAACAGTACTTCAATAAAAAATTATCAACAAATATTTTTAATGGAACGCACAAGTTAATAAATAATGTGAAAAGAACAAGGCTCTGTTGTGTTTTACCCCTGCTTTTTCAGATGCTTCTTTTCAACCGTTTCCATAAACATTTTGGGCTTTCAATATGAACTGCAGCGCCCGAAGTACGGACGTCTGAAACAACTATACGAAAAGCATGCCGGAGAAGAATATTTCCACTGGCTATTCTGTTTTTTGCCGGCAGACATTCCGGGAAATCGTACCCTTTGCCAAGCCCAAAAGATAACCGACCGGTTCAGCCGTCTCTCCCCGGCATCTGCCGGCCGCCTGTGGTCTTCCTTCATACCTGCACATCCACCTGCCACGAACCGGGCTGCCCCGGTTCTGTACAGTGCAGATGCAGTGCAGGCTTGCAGCTTCAGGAGGATTTGCCATTCATCCTAAAATACCCTTACTTTATCGCCGAATTAATATTTTCGTTCACAAATATTTAACAAAACAAAATCCCAAGTATGATGTATTCTTTTAAAAAAGCATGGGTAACCGTTATTGCTACGGGTATGACGCTTGCTGCCCTGGCCCAGCCTACCCCACCCGGAGGTGCTCCTGCTACCCCCGGAGGAGGTGCTCCCGGTGCCATGCCCGGCGGTGCCGGCCCATCTGCCAAACCCGGCCCGAAACCTTACAAAGAGGTTGTTACTGATAAAGCCATTACTAAAAAGGGCTTCTTTACGGTACACAAAATAGATGACAAGTACTTTTTTGAGATCAACAAATCGCTGTTCGGACGCGATATCCTGATTGTAAACCGCATTGCCAAGTCTTCTATACAATCGCCCAAAGCTTTTGGTGGCTATGCGGGCGACCAGATTGGCCAGAGCGTAGTACGTTTTGAAAAAGGTCCCAACAACAAAGTTTACCTTAAGACCATCTCTTTCGACGTACGCAGTGCAGACAGCACCCAGCCAATGTTTAAATCGGTGGCCAACTCCAATATGCAGCCCATCACGTTTGCCTACGACGTTAAGACTATTGCACCGGACAGCCTCGGCGGCGGAACGGTGATCGAAATCACCGACAATATCAGCGGCGATAACGAGGTATTCGGCTTTGGCGGTGCAGGACCGAAAAGCCAGTTCCAGGTGGGAAGCGTGCAGTCTGACAAATCTTATATTGTGGGTATACAGCCTTATGCTACCAATATCGAGATCAAAACGGTTAAAACCTTTTCGAAGAGCGCCGGCCAGGGCGGTCTTCCCGGCCCGACTACGATCCCAATGGGCGGTGGCGGACAGGGTACTGTAACCCTCGAAATGAACAGTTCTGTTTTCCTGTTGCCTGAAAAGCCTATGAAGGCGCGTTATGCAGATGACAGGGTAGGTTTCTTTTCGCGTTCGTATACTGATTTCGATGCCAATCCACAGGGTGTTAAATCTATCAGTATAGCGGTGCGCTGGCGCCTTGAGCCCAAGCCTGAAGATATGGAGCGCTACAAACGCGGTGAGCTTGTAGAGCCTGTTAAGCCCATTATTTACTATATCGATCCTACTACGCCTAAAAAATGGGTTCCCTACCTGATTGCCGGTGTAAACGACTGGAACGCTGCATTTGAAAAAGCAGGTTTCAAGAATGCCATTATGGCTAAAATGGCTCCTACCAAGGCTGAAGACAGTACCTGGAGCATTGAAGACGCGCGCAACTCGGCTATTGTGTATAAACCTTCTGACGTAGAGAATGCTTATGGCCCTAACGTACATGACCCCCGCAGCGGTGAGATCATCGAAAGCCATATCGGCTGGTTCCATAATGTAATGCGCCTGCTGCGCAACTGGTATATGATCCAGACGGCTGCTGTTGATCCTCGTGCACGCAAGCTTGTTTTTGACGACGACCTGATGGGCCAGTTGATTCGCTTTGTTTCTTCGCATGAAGTAGGACATACGCTCGGTCTGCCACATAACTTTGGCAGCAGCAGCACTGTGCCTGTAGAGAACCTGCGCAACAAAGCATGGGTTGAAGCGAATGGCCATACGCCGAGCATCATGGACTATGCCCGTTTCAACTATGTAGCACAGCCGGAAGATAATATCTCTCCTGCCGGTCTGTATCCCCGCATTGGCGACTACGATAAATGGTCTATCGAATGGGGTTACCGCTATTATCCCGATGCTAAAACGCCTGAAGATGAGGTAGCTATTTTAAGTAAAATGGCTACTGAAAAACTGAAGGATAAAAAATACTGGTATGGCCGCCAGGGTCAGCCTGATGATCCCCGTTGCCAGAATGAAGATCTTGGCGACAACGCGATGAAGGCTTCTGCGTACGGCATCAAGAACCTGCAGCGTATTGTACCCAATATCGCTACCTGGACCAAAACTGCACATGAGGAGTACGATGATCTCAATGATATTTACGGCGAAGTTGTAACCCAGTTCAGGCGTTATATTGGTCATGTATCATACAATTTTGGTGGTATTTACGAAACTCCCAAAACGGTAGAACAAAGCGGTGCGGTGTATGAGTTTGTAACTAAAGCAACCCAGAAAGAGGCGATGGACTTCCTCAATACACAGGTATTTACTACGCCCAAATGGCTGATCAACAAGGACGTTACTGAAAAGACGCGTAATGTACCTACTGTTACTATTCTCAGCCTCCAGGAACAAGCACTTGGCCGTGTGCTGAGCACTTATACCATGGGTAAAATGCTCAATGCTGAAGCTGCTTTGGGTAAGGATGCTTATACGGTAACCGATCTGCTGGGCGACCTGAAGCAAAATATCTTTACCGAACTGCCTGCTAAAAGGGCTATTGATATTTACCGCCGTAACCTGCAGAAAGCTTATGTGGAAAGGATCGCTCTCCTGCTGAATCCTCCTCCGCCCCAGAATATTGGTGGTTTCATCATTGTCCAGGGGTCAAATCCATTTGGTACGCCACTGGTTGACAGCAAGAAGTCTGATATTCTTTCAGCTCTCAAAGGCCATGCCCGCGAACTGAAAGCCCTGGCTGATGCTGCTGCTGCCGGCAGTGCAGACAAAGCAACTAAATATCACTTACAGGATATCAGCGACCGCCTGAGTAAGGCGCTGAATCCTAAAAGCTAAATCACATTGGTGATCATAAAAAAACCTCCCGGTAATACCGGGAGGTTTTTTTATCGTGTAAAGTTGAAACGCCCGGCATGGTTACCGGCGTTCTCTCCCGGGCACAGCTCCAATTTTGCAGCGGTTTCGTGTAATTGTGCAGGATAACGGATTTTTTGACAGAAATGATTAATTGTACCTACGGGAAAATCGTTTTTTTATAGGCGTTGCTGTAATTTTTTAACGTAAAGGCATTTTCTTTAAGGGAATTGTTGTTTTCCTGACTGCATGGGTCATTTTCCCTATCGTAATTGTTATTTTCTTCAAAGGAGGAATTGTTTTCTTTACTGTAAGTATCGTTTTCATTAAAGTAAAAACTATTTTCCTTAGTGTAAGTATTGTTTTTTCTAATGTAAGAATCATTTTCGTGATGGTAATTACTATTTTCCCGAGAGTAAAAGCCGTTTTCCCGATTGTAATTATCATTTTCTTTAAAGGGAAGATTATCTTTTCTGTTGGAATTGTCTTTTACCAGAGGGTTCGTACCTGTTTCGGGAGATAAAACATACCTGGCGATTTGCGTTAGTGGGCCGGGATGCAATATAATTCGTAAATGCCCGGTGCTTTACTCATGCCTGAGCGCTTCGATCGGGTTTAACCTGGCGGCTTTTTGTGCGGGATAGAGCCCGGCGAGTATACCTACCCCTGTACACATAAAGATGGCGATAATGACCCAATTAAGTGGGAATACAAACCCTGAGTGCAGTATAAGCGCCACTATATTGCCAAAGAGCAGGCCGAAGGTGATACCGGCGATGGCTCCGAAAAAGCTGATCAGTACAGATTCCCAGAGAAACTGTGAGCGGATGGCATTGCGCCTGCCGCCCAGTGCTTTGATGAGCCCTATTTCGCGGGTACGTTCGTTAACTGCTACCAGCATGATGTTCATGAGGCCGATGGCTGCGCCTACAAGGGTGATAAAGGCGATGGCGAGGGTGGCGTATTTCAGGAAGCCAAGATTGGTAAGGAGTTTTTCGGCAATGCTGTCGCTTTTATCGATATAAAAATTATCGTCTTCTTTAACATCGAGTTTCCGGATGGGCCTGAATGTGCCTTTGGCTTCTCCTACTGCTACATCCATCAGTTTCAGGTCGCTGACCATTACGGCAATATTGAAAGAGCTGTTGTTTGTAGCATAGAGGCGGCGGATGCAGTTGACAGAGGTAATCACTACCCTGTCGGCATTGAAGAATGCGCTGGACCCTTTGTCTTTCAGCACTGCCACTACGCGGTAGGGAACATGGTCTACCTTGATGACCCTGTCTACCGCTTTTTCGGGCGCTTCGGGAAAGAGTTTGGAGGCTACGGCACTGCCAAGTATGCAGATGCTTCTGCCACTGTTGACCTCTGTGGGGGTGAAGTTGCGCCCGTACCTGATCTGGTAGCCATTGAGCTGGAGGTAGTTTTCGTCTCCGCCTGCGATACGCAGATCGGGGTTGGTTTTTCTTGTATCTGTGTTGGCTACGATACCATTGGGGCCGCCAACGGCTATACTTACTGTGGCCGGGAAGGCATAGCGTTCTTTAAAAGCGCGGGCTTCTTCGAAAGTGATCATCCGCCCCATATTTGATTTGCGTTCTTTCAGCGCTGTGCGCGACATCTTCTTTACTTCCTGCTGGCGGTTACCACCAAAGCGTACATTGCGTTCGCGGAAGCGGATGCTGAACGCGTTGGCCCCCATTGTTGAAAAACTACTGGTGAGACTATCTGTGGCGGCTTCTATACCTGTAATGATCATAATAAGGGCACCGATGCCCATCGCAATGATGGCGACAGTAATACCGGTACGGAGTTTATTACTGCGTATGGTGCGGTATGCCAGTGCGAATATGTCTTTAAACTTCATGACAGGTAATAAAGATACACCGACTTTAATGGCGATAATCAAAAACTTTTATGAATGGCTGGGCTTTTTAGCTGTGCATCCAGTAGAGGAGCATTTCGGGATAAAGGCCAATCAGCACGAGCAGGGCGGCTATTATAATAAGTAATGCTTTAAACCCTGTTGTAATGCCTGATGGAGCGGCGGCGTCTGGTGCTGCTTCGCGGAAGTACATGGCCTGTATAACACGGAAATAATAATAGGCGCTTACCGCTGCCATTAATACGGCGGTAATAACCAACCAGGTGTGGTGTCCATTGCGGATGGCTGCCATGAGCATATAAAACTTACTCATAAAACCAGCCGTTCCGGGAACGCCGGTGAGGGACAGTAAAAAGATTACGGCTGTTACGCCCAATACAGGGCTTCTTTTGCCCAGCCCGTTAAACCCGTCGATCGTATAATCTTCCATCCTGATGAGGATAGCAAAAAGGCCGATGGTAGCGAGGCTGTAGGCCGCACTGTAAAGGATAATTCCATCTTTTGCTTCTTCGTTGAGTGCAAACAGGGCAAACAGCATAAATCCTGCCTGTGCAATGCTGGAATAGGCCAGCATGCGTTTAACGCTTTGCTGGAATACGGCGGTAAGGTTACCGATGACCAGTGTAGCGGCTGTAATAACAGCGATAAAGATCTGCCACTGATCGTGCAGCACGCCAAAGGATTTGGTGAACAGGCGCATAAAGGCGATAAAGCCTGCAGCTTTTACGATGGTGGCCATAAATGAGGTGAACACTGTAGGGGCGCCATCGTAGACATCGGGTGTCCAGAAATGGAATGGTGCGGCTGATACCTTAAATGAAAGCGCGATCATCACCAGCAGCATACCTACACCAAGCATAGCGGGCATACGGCCTGCAAGGTTCAGGTCGTTGATGTTAAAAGAAGCCAATTCATTACCACCATAAATAAAAGCAATACCCATGAGTAAGATCCCTGTAGAAAAGGCGCCCATGAGGAAATATTTCAGTGAGGCTTCGTTGCCCTTAAGGTTACGCTTGTCGCTACCGGTCAGGATATAAAGCGGGATAGACATAATTTCTATCCCCAGGAAAAGCGTGAGGAGGGTATTGAAGGAAGATGTAATGGAAACGCCGCAGAGCACAAAGAAGATAAGGGCAAAATATTCTGATACGTTTGAGCCTACTTTTTCAACGTCGCGGCCATTGAGCAGGAAGTACAGGAGTGTACAGACAAATGCCACGGCGTTGAAAAGCAACCCGAATGGTTTGAACTCAAACATGCGGTGCAGGCCGGGCTGGAAGAACACCGTGCCGTTCATCTCCATACCATTGGCCAGCAAGACCAGTATAATGCCTGCTATAGCAGCATAACGGGGTGTGTTCTTTCCTTTAAAGAATACCCCGCCGAACATCATAATCACTCCCCATACTGCTGTTGTAATAATTGCATTCATAACCGGAAATCCGCGCCGCGGACTTTATCAATTTAAAATTAATAATACTCTATGTTTAGCCAACTTTAAATCTGGCAAGCACTGTTGTTACGCTTTCCTTAACGAGATCGAGCATTGGCTGTGGAAATATACCTACCATAAATACTGCCACTACAAGTACCGCAAGAATTACTTTCTCATTCCAGGCAATATCGCTGATGAGCCTGGTGATGCTGTTTGCCTCGCCGAGAAATACTTTCTGTATCATATTTAATGTGTACACTGCAGCGAGGATGATGCTTATACCGGCGATTGCCGTATATAATACGCTGTATTTATACAACCCGCTGAACATCATAAACTCGCCTACAAAAGCATTAGTGAGTGGCAGGGCAATATTGGCAAGGGCCATTACTACCAGCATAATGGTGAGCACGGGCGCTTTATGGGCTATACCACCGAGCTGTGACATTTTACGCACGCCTAATTGCCGTTCAATGAGTTCGATTACGATCCACAAACCAATAATATTTATCCCGTGGCTGAACATCTGCACCATGAGGCCCTGCATGGCAGTGGCGTTGGCTGAAAAAGCAGCCGCACACATGAGGCCAATATGCGCAATGGAGGAATATGCTGCCAGTCGTTTCAGATCGTCCTGCATGATGGCGATACAGCTTGCATAGATCATACCTGCTACAGACAGGCCAACCACCACGCCGCTGAATTTTATTGAGGCTGCGGGCAGTACGGGCAACAGCCAGCGTATTACTGCAAAGAGCCCCATCTTTACCATGATACCACTCAGCACCATAGTGGCCGGGGCTGGTGATTGTTCGTAAGCGTCTGGTTGCCAGGTATGGAAGGGAAATATGGGCATCTTAATGGCAAAGGCGATAAAGAAGAGCCAGAAAACAAGGTTCTGTTGTCCGCCGGTGAGTTGCACATTCTGGAATGCCCTCCATGCGAAGGAATGATCGGCATATCCCTGTACGGGCAGGGTATGCTGATAGATATATAAAATACCCACCAGCATCAGTAATGATCCTGCAAACGTATATACAAAGAATTTAAAGGTGGCCTGTATCCTTTTCTCTCCGCCCCAGCGGCTGCAGAGGAAGTAAACCGGTATCAGTGCGAGTTCCCAGAAGATATAGAATACGAGTGCATCCATTGCTGTAAATACACCCATCAGCCCGGCTTGTGTAAGCAGCATCAGTCCGTAAAAAGAACCGCTGCTGGTGTATGATTTGCGCCATGTGGCAACGAAGATGATGGGGAAGCTGATGGCAGTAAGCAGGGTGAGCATACGTGTCATACCATCCATACCGAGGGCAAAGCTGCTACCGATGTATTTGAGCCATTCGTAGCTTACGTTGCTGAGGCAGAAGTCTTTTTCCTGGCTCATGTCGGTGTAAAGAAAGCTGGAAAGAGAGATGCTAAGGGTGATGATCGATGCGAGTAAAGCCCAGGCTCTGGCGGCTCCCTGTTTCCTGATAAAGAAGCTGATTATTCCCGCTATGACCGGGAACCAGATCAGCAGTTCAGGAAAAGTTATGTATGTGGTATTACAATTCATATAATGTGTTACAGAAACATTTGGATGATGAACAATGCAAGGATACCGATAACCATCAACAGCACATAGATGCCTACCTGGCCGCCCTGTAACAACCGGATCTGGCGGCTGCTGTACTGCACGGCTTTACCTACCCCGTTTACAAAACCGTCGATTCCTTTCCGCTCTACTATGCTGTTGAAAAATGCAGACAGCCTGCCAACGGGTTTTACGATGATGGCATTGTATAACTCATCCACATACCATTTGTTGGCGAGCACTTTGCCGAGGCCGGCATCTGCTTTGGCGGATGGTTTTTTTGTTTGCATGTATGCTATAATAACGGCAACAAGTACCAGTACTACGGCCAGCCCCATCAGCATATATTCTTCACTGTGTGAAAGGGCGTGTTCTGCCTTTTCGCTGCTCAGTACCGGGGCAAGAAAATGATGGAGTTTATCGCCGTTGCCGGCAAACACTTCGGGCACACCCACAAAACCGCCTACGATGGCAAGGATGGCAAGGATGATCAGCGGGAATGTCATTGCGCCGGGGCTTTCGTGCAGGTGGTGTTCCTGCTCCTTAGTGCCGCGGAAACTGCCATTGAAGGTGAGGAAGTACAGGCGGAACATGTAATATGCGGTAAGCATTGCTCCGATGAGCCCAAGCACATACAATATTTTGTTATGCTCAAAGGTGTGGAGCAGGATTGCGTCTTTACTAAAGAAGCCTGATAATGGCGGGAAACCTGCAATTGCCAGGCAGCCTACTAAAAATGTAATATGGGTGATGCGCATGTGTTTTTTAAGGCCACCCATTTTTGTGATATCCTGCTCACCTCCCATAGCATGTATGACACTACCGGAGCCAAGGAACAGCAGCGCTTTAAAGAAGGCGTGTGTCATTACGTGAAATACAGCAGCGGTATAGGCTCCTACTCCGAGCGCAAGGAACATGTAGCCGAGTTGACTTACCGTACTGTATGCCAGTACTTTTTTGATATCGTTCTGTTTGACTGCGATGGTAGCGGCGAGTAATGCCGTGGCCACACCAATAATTGCAATGATATGCTGCGTGGTTTCTGCCAGAGAGAAGAGGGCATTGCTGCGGGCGATCATATAGATGCCTGCTGTTACCATTGTAGCTGCGTGTATCAGCGCTGATACGGGTGTAGGGCCCGCCATGGCATCGGGCAGCCAGGTAAACAGGGGTATCTGGGCGCTTTTACCTGTAGCACCTACAAAGAGTAAAAGGGTGATGCCTGTAATATCTGTAGTGGTGAGTTTTTGCAGTGTAGCTGTGGTAAATACCTCGGCATATTCTACCGAGCCGGTTCTGGCCAGCAGCCAGAAGATGGCCAGCAGGAAACCGAGGTCGCCGATGCGGTTCATTACAAAGGCCTTTCGTGCGGCCGCATTATAGTTGCTGTTGGTAAACCAGAACCCTATGAGCAGGTATGAGCATAAGCCCACTCCTTCCCAACCGATAAACATAATTACAAAATTACTGCCCATTACCAGCAGCAGCATTGAAAACACAAAGAGGTTGAGGTAGGCAAAGTATTTGGCAAAGTCCTTTCCTTCTTCTTCGTGCATATATGCGGTTGAATACACATGGATAAGAAACCCTACTCCGGTAATGATCAGTAGAAAGAGGGAGGAAAGTGCATCGACACCGAAAGAGAATCCTATATGCAATGCATCGGTATGAATAAAAGAGAATAACGGTACTGTTGCACTGGCACCGCCTTTTACTTCGAAGAACACCAGCAGGCTGATAATGAAAGCGCCGAGCACTGTACCACTACCGATTATACCGGCCATGGTTTTGGACAACTGTTTCCTGCCAAGTCCATTGACCAGGAAACCAGCCAAAGGCAACACTGGTATCAGCCAGATCCATTCAAAAATTTTACTCATAAATCCGTTAGTCGCTTTAGCGTATTTACCTGCTGTAACCTTAGTTTCAGCAGCGTGGTTAATCTTTATATATTAAGCCCTGCGGGGCATGGCATCAGTTCTTAAGCCTGTTCAGGTAGTTGACGTCTACCGAATGCGTGTTCCGGTAAAGCATGACAATGATCGCCAGCCCGACACTTACTTCTGCTGCTGCTACTACCATAATGAAGAACACAAATACCTGTGCTTCGCTTGCACGGGCAACGAAATCGGAAGTAACGGGTGCTGCAAGGGCGTGCATCTTGCTGAACGCTACCAGCAACAGGTTAACTGCATTGAGCATCAACTCTATACACATAAACACGATGATCGCGTTCCTGCGGGTGAGTACGCCTGTTATGCCGATGCAGAAGAGTGCAACTGCCAGCCCTATATACCATTTAATTTCCATGTTCTATAATTTTACATACAACCCCATCCCCATGGTGGAGGACGCAGGTTGTACAGATAATATGTCGCCGAGTTTTTTGCGTACCACGCCATTAAATATGTCTACTGCTTTGTAGGAAGCAGCTTTGGTAAGGAACTTGGTAATGAGGCCTGAAGCGGCAGTAGCCACACCGCCTATAATGGCACCCTGGTAATCCTTTTTAGAAGCTGCTTTGTCTACTGCTTTTATTGCGCCGTACAACATAATGGCTCCGCCGGCATAGCTGGCCACACGATATACTGTACGCCCTGTTTTGAATATCCTGAAATACTTATCGATATCGGCATTCTTTTTTAAGCCAAGTATTTCACCCACTTTCGTGATTTTGGTGATGGGCTGGTTACCGAGTGAGAACTTAGGTGCAAAACCTTTCTGCACGTGCATTACTTTACCGAGGATATCGTCGAGCCGTAAGATTTTCTTAAGGTCGATCTGGGCTGAGGCAGTGCCTGTGAGCAGCAAACCAACCAGTAAAGCGAAAATGGATCTTCTCATTATTTATACGTCTTGATTATTGTTCTTTCTTTGCGATTACTACTGCACCGATCATGGCGCTCAGGAAGAGCACGCTGCTGATCTCAAAAGGAATTACATACTCATTGAATAATGTATTGCCCAGTACTTTGATCAGCCCTGCCTCACCGCCTGCCAGTACCTTCTTACTCCTGATAAACTCGTCGGAACTTCTCAGTGCGGCAATGATTACCAGCATGAGAGAGCAACCTGAAATGAGCGACACAAAAACGATATTATTACGCCGGGGCGGTTCGCTTTCTGCATTGAGGTTCATCAGCATTACCACAAAGAGGAACAGCACCATAATAGCGCCCGCGTAAACAATAATATTTACGATTGCCAGGAACTGTGCATTGAGCAGGATATAATGACCTGAAATGGCAAAGAATACCACAATAAGCCAAAGAATGCTGTGTACGGGATTCTTACTGGCGACTACCAGTACTGCACTTCCCAGTGCGAGCAGTGTTAAAAACCAAAAGAGTATTTCTGTAATGCTCATGCTGTATTATCTGTTTTATATCAATGGGTGGCTGTTGTGGCCCTGTTGCCTAATGCCGCTTTAAATGCTTCGGGTTCTTCTATCGGGTGTGGAATAAGCAGGTCGCCTTTGCCATAAATAAATCCTTTACGCTGGTAGTCGGCCGGTGCAAAGGTTTCACTGAGGTAGATGGCGTCTTTCGGACAGGCTTCTTCACAGAGCCCGCAGAAGATACAACGGAGCATATTGATCTCGTATTTTACTGCGTATTTCTCTTCGCGGTAGAGATGCTCTTCACCAATTTTTCGTTCCCCTGCTTCCATCGTGATGGCTTCTGCCGGGCAGGCTACTGCGCACAGGCCGCAGGCTGTACAGTTTTCGCGGCCTTCGGCATCCCTGTTGAGCACATGCAGCCCGCGAAATACAGGGCTGAACGGCCTCTTTTGTTCAGGGTAGCTGATGGTTGCCTTTCTTTTAAAGATATGTTTAAAGGTGATCCACATCCCTTTAAATATCGCAGGCAGGTACAACCGCTCCATCAGGCTCATCGGCTTGCGCTCCACTATCTGTGCCCTGTTCGTTAATGTTTGCATATATACCTTATTAGGCTGCGCTACAATTGCGCAAATATATTTTTAATGTTTAAAAATGCCAGCCATTTTGCTTCAATAAAATAATTGCTCCTGTGCCCAGCATATTGACGAGCGACAGGGGTATCAATATTTTCCAGCCGAGGTTCATCAGTTGGTCGTAGCGAAAACGTGGGATTGTCCAACGTACCCATATAAACAGGAAGAGGAAGAATGCGATCTTCAGCAGCAATGCTAAAGAGCCCAGTATTGCCATCGTATTTTGTGATAAGCCCCATGCTGATTCATCATAGAAGGGGATGATATCGTATCCACCAAAGAAAAGCGTGGCCATTACCGCGCTGCTGATGAACATATTGATGTATTCTGCAAAAAGGAAAAAGCCAAGCTTCATGCTTGAGTATTCGGTATGGTAGCCGCCGATCAGTTCATTTTCTGCTTCGGGCAGATCGAACGGTGTGCGGTTACATTCTGCAAAGGCGCAGATCAGGAAGATGAGGAAGCCCAGTGGCTGGTAGCAAACGTTCCACATGGATTGCTGTTGCTGCGATACCATTTCGCCAAGGCTCAGTGTGCCAGTTACCATGAGCAGGGCGATCATGGAGATGCCCATTGGCAGTTCATAGCTGATGATCTGCGAGGCTGCGCGTAGCCCGCCAAGGAGGGAGAATTTATTGTTACTTGCCCAGCCACCGATCATGATACCATATACTCCCATGCTTACCACGCCAAATACAAACAGTACCCCGATGTTTACATCGGCTATCTGCAGGGAAATATCGCGGCCAAACAGGTGCAGGGTATTACCCCAGGGAATTACTGCACCTGTCATCATTGCAGTAAGCATTGCAAGGCAGGGGCCTAATATAAAAAGGAATTTGCTGGAGAAATTGGGTATGATCTCTTCTTTAAAGAACAGTTTCAATCCATCGGCCAGCGGTTGGAGCAGCCCCATCGGGCCTGCACGGTTGGGGCCGCGCCTGTCCTGCATTACCGCAGCGATCTTACGCTCGGCAAATGTGGTGTACATGGCAATTACCAGCGAACCGGTAACCACGCCAACGATCAGCGCCAGCTTTTCCAATATAATCGCCCAGTCAATAGTTAGTAACATTATTCAGGATCTTTAAAGAGTTGTACTGTTATTGGTTTAGTCTGTTCTTATTTCTTTACATTCACTTCACTTACGCTCTGTATGTCCATGAGTAATTTGGGGCTACGGCCATCCATTACTTTTGCCATGGTTTCGGCAGGTTTTACCACATTTTCGTAATGCCCCTGTGCTATCACCGAATGACGGCTGATCTTTGTCGGCCCTTCAACTGTCCAGTCTGCGGTTTTCTTTTTATCAAAACGACAGGTATTGCATATCCAGCCTGGTTTACCGTCAAAGCTTTGTACTTCGCCCCATTCGTCTTTACGCGAGGTAACACGGAATACTTCATCTCCCCTGAGCCAGAGGGTGGTCTTACCGCAGCAGCCCGGTGTTTCACAATCACGATGGGCGTCTACCGGTTTTGTAAACCATACCCTGTTCCTGAAACGGAAGGTTTTATCTGTAAGTGCACCTACGGGGCAAACGTCGATCATGTTTCCGCTGAACTGGTTATCTATAGCTTTAGAGATATAAGTACTGATTTCTGCATGGTCGCCACGCTGTAAGATGCCGTGTACGCGTTCGGGTGTCAACTGGTCGGCCACATAAGTACAACGGTAGCAGAGGATGCAACGGGTCATGTGCAGTTGTATATACGGACCGATGTCAATCTTTTCAAATGTGCGGCGTGCAAATTCATAGCGGGTGCCTTCTTTGCCATGCTGATAGCCGAGGTCCTGCAGGTGGCATTCACCGGCCTGGTCGCAGATGGGGCAGTCGAGCGGATGGTTCATCAAAAGAAATTCCACCACGCCATTACGGGCATCTGTTACCCTGTCGCTCGTACAGTTTTTTACGACCATGCCATCCATGACAGTAGTGCGGCAACTGGCCACCAGTTTGGGCATTGGCCGTGGGTCGGCGGTTGAGCCTGCAGCTACCTCGACGAGGCAGGTACGGCATTTACCCCCACTGCCCTGCAGCTTGCTGTAATAGCACATAGCTGGTGGTGTTACGTCGCCCCCGATTCTGCGCGCAGCATTCAGGATAGTTGTGCCTGGCTCCACTTCAATCGTGATATTGTCGATCGTGACCTTAAATAATTGCTTCTGTTCAGACATGGATCAATTCTTTTATAGCGATTAGATAGCTTACTATTTTCCTTTGTTTCTTCCCAGCGTCCAGGTTCCGCCTACCATTGCATCTATTTCCGTAAAGAAAAAATGCTGTTTAGCCCTGCCTTCAATGCCTTTCTTATGTACAACGATATCTGGCATATTGATATAACCGTACTTGTTCTCTACTTTTACCATCAGGTGCCTGAAAAAAACTCCTTCTACGCCGCCTTTTACTGCCAGGCCATAGCCTGATACATGAAACCGGTCGTTGCGCTCATAGTCCATCAACTTTGTATTGGTCTTTGGCAGCAGTAAACCTGCTCCTCCACCCACCATTGCATTTACTACAAGCTCATTATTCCGGGACTGGTACAAAGTAAAGTAACGTTCTGCTTCGAGGTTGATATAATTCAACCCGTCTGTATGTTCAAACGTCAGGAAATTCGGGTCCATCACCTGCTTCCCGTTATATGTACCAGTATATATACCCGGGCGATCGATATGTCCTTTCATTTCCACTTCCTGTCCTTCATCCATCACATATTTCATGTGATCGTATCCAAAAGAAAGGGCCAATTTATCCTTTATAAAATACCCTATCCGGAAATCCGTTTGAGGTATCGTCAGGCGGTCGGGCCTGAGGTAGTTCTTAAAAGATATTGGCGTGGTAGGCCTGTCGTGCGCCTTTACCTTGTATATCTTAAAATCATAGTCTGCTCCCCTGAACCGGATATCGCTTTTTGTATAGAAAGCGCGATTCCAGCCATAGCTCATATACATCTGGCCTTTTTTAACGGCTGTGTAGCGGTTCTGGCTACACACTGTTGCGGACAATAGCAAAAGAACTATTGTTCCATAGAGTACATTTTTTTTCACTGTAGTTTCTTAATAGCTTTTATAAAGCCGGATTAAACGGTTGCTGCCACTTCGAGCGGATCAGCATAATGTGCCAGGCCAAAATTCCGGGTCTGGCTTTCTTCGGGATTCAGTACATGCCATTCGAACTCATCCCTGAAATGACGGATCGCTGCGGCTACGGGCCATGCTGCGGCGTCTCCCAGCGGACAAATTGTATTTCCTTCAATCTTGCGCTGGATGTCCCAAAGCAGATCAATATCGCTCATCTTACCTTTTCCGTATTCAATATTGTGGAGTATCTTCTTCATCCATCCTGTACCTTCACGGCAGGGGCTGCACTGCCCGCAACTCTCATGGTGATAGAAGCGTGCCAGTGAAAGCGTATGCCGTACAACGCACTGGTCTTCATCAAGCACTTCAAAGCCACCGCTACCCATCATGCTGCCTGTGGCAAAACCTCCGTCGGCGAGGCTTTCGTAGTTCATCAGCCGTGGCTCACCTTTTGCTGTTTTGAGCAGCAGGTTGGCGGGCAGGATGGGTACTGATGAGCCGCCGGGGATACAGGCTTTAAGTCTTTTCCCGTTGGCGATACCGCCACAATATTCATCGCTGTAGATAAATTCTTCTACAGTAATCGTCATATCTATTTCATATACACCGGGCTTATTGATGTTGCCACAGGCGGAGATGAGCTTTGTTCCGGTAGATTTACCGATACCGATCTTAGCGTACTCTTCACCACCATCATTGATGATGGGTACTACGGCAGCCAGGGTTTCTACGTTGTTTACCACGGTAGGCCTGTCCCACAAACCTTTTACTGCCGGAAAGGGAGGTTTGATGCGCGGGTTGCCGCGTTTACCTTCGAGGCTTTCGATCAATGCCGTTTCCTCACCACATATATAAGCACCGGCACCACGCTGTACGTATATCTCACAATCAAACCCACTGCCGAGTATATTTTTACCGAGCCAGCCGTTGGCTTTTGCTTCGTTTATTGCTGTTTCGAGTATATCTACGATCCAGGCGTATTCGCCACGTATATAGATATAGGTGGTATTACTGCCCAGTGCAAATGAGGAAACGATGAGCCCTTCGATAAGCAGGTGAGGCAGGAACTCCATCAGGTACCGGTCTTTAAAAGTACCGGGTTCGCTTTCGTCGGCATTACATACGAGGTGACGCGGTACTCCTTCGGGTTTGGCAATAAAGCTCCATTTCATCCCGGCCGGAAACCCTGCACCGCCACGACCGCGGAGGCCACTTTTCTTTACCTCTTCTACTATTGCTTCCGGCGTCATCGTCTTCAATGCCTTTTCCACACTGCGGTAACCACCTTCACGGCGGTACACCTCGTAGCCCCTGATGCCGGGCACATGTGCATTTGCTAATAATAATTTTTTCGCCATGTATCTGTTACAGCTTTTTAGCTCTTGTTAAGTCTGTCAATTTGCTTTTGCCCTGCACTCTGCAATGATCTCATCCACGCGTTCTTTTGTGAGGTGCTCCCGGTATGTTTTACCCAATTGCATCATTGGCGCATAGCCGCAGGCGCCCAGGCATTCCACTGTTTTCAGGGTGAACAGCCCGTCTGCCGTTGTTTCGCCCACTTCTATATTGAGCTTTTCTTTGATATAGCCGATGATGTTGTCACTGCCCTTTACCATGCATGGGCCTGTCTGGCATACCTCGAAAAGGTATTTGCCTACAGGCTGCAGGTTGTACATACTGTAGAAGGTGGCCACTTCATACACTTCGATAGGCTCAAGTTGCAGCAATGAGGCTACATAGTCCATCGTTTCGGCACTCAGCCATCCGTCGAACGCATCCTGTGCGATGTGCAGTACGGGTATGAGCGCGCTTTTCTGCTTCCCTTCCGGGTAGCGGGCAATGATCTGGTTCACTTTGTTCAGTTGTTCTGCTGAAAACTGTTTGCTCATCACTTTTATTTCAAATATTGTTTAACTTATTGTATCTGCTCACTGTTTCAATTCATGCTTTATGTTTCATAACTCTTAAGCATCCAGCTCTCCGGCGATCAGGTTCAGGCTGCTCATGCATACGATCGCATCGCTCAGCATACTGTCTTTGATCAGTTCGGGATAGCTCTGGTAATAGATAAAGCAGGGACGGCGGAAATGCAAACGATACGGAGTTCGTCCGCCATCGCTGACCAGGTAATAACCCAGTTCGCCATTGGCGCCTTCCACGCTCTGGTACACTTCCCCGGCGGGAATTTCAGTTTCGCCCATGATGATCTTAAAATGATAGATGAGGGCTTCCATCTTTGTATATACATCCTTTTTCTCGGGCAGGTAGTAAGCGGGGCTGTCTGCATGGTAGACTTCTGCTTCTGCGCCTTTGAGGGCCTGTACTTTTTCGTATGCCTGGCGGATGATGTGCAGGCTCTGCCACATTTCTTCGTTTCTTACCAGGAATTTATCGTAACAATCGCCTGTTTTACCTACAGGGATAGTAAAGTCGAAATCTTCATATGAGCTATAGGGTGAATGTACGCGCACGTCGTAGTCGACCCCTGCACTGCGCAGGTTGGGGCCTGTGTAGCCGTAGCTCAGTGCCCTTTCGGCGCTGATGGCCCCTACGCCTACCGTACGCTCAATAAAGATGCGGTTGCGGTTAAAGAGGTTTTCAAATTCTTTCAGTACGGCGGGATATTCTTTCAGGAATTTTTCGAGTTTCTCAAATGCTGTATTTGTGAAATTCCTTTCAAAGCCGCCAATACGTCCAATATTAGTAGTAAGGCGGGAGCCACATACTTCCTCATATATTTCATAAATCAGTTCGCGGTACTGCATCAGGTAGAGAAAGCCACTGTATGCACCGGTATCCACACCCACGATACTGTTGCAGATGAGGTGGTCGCTAATGCGGGCCAGTTCCATAATAATGATACGCAGGTAATCTACGCGTTTGGGCGTCTGTACGTTGAGCAGTTTTTCGCAGGTAAGATGCCATCCCATATTATTGATGGGTGAAGAGCAATAGTTGAGGCGGTCGGTAATGGGGGTGATCTGGTACAGCGGGCGGCGTTCGGCCAGTTTTTCAAAAGCCCGGTGAATGTATCCTACTGTACTCTCGGCATTGATGATGCGCTCGCCGTCCATCTCCAGGATGTTCTGAAACACACCGTGTGTGGCGGGGTGCGTAGGCCCCAGGTTCAGCGTGGTAGTCTGCTTCTCTATACTTCCTTCCGGCAATACAATGTGATCCTGAGTATATGACATCTGTACTTTCGTTTATGGTCTGCTGTTAGTTTTATTTTTATTCCTGGTTTCTATCGTGTAAAGATCAACGGCCAAACATTTCGTCGTCTTTATCAACCCTGGTCTGGTCTTCCAGCGGAAATTCCTTTCGCAGGGGGAAATAATCCATTTCGTCTACATTGAGTACTCTTTTGAGGTTGGGATGTCCTACAAAGTTGACCCCGAAGAAGTCGTAGGTTTCCCTTTCCATCCAATTGGCGCCTGCATACAGGGCTGTAGCGCTGTACACATCTGGCGTATTGATATCTGTAAACACTTTAAACCGGAGGCGGACATTATCTACCAGGTTGTGCAGGTGGTATACCACGGCCAGTTCTTCTCCTTTACGGTCGGGATAGTGTACGGCACAGATATCGGTAAGAAAACGGAACTGTAATTCTGCATCGTCGAACAGGTATTGCAGTACTTTCAGGTTGAGGTCTTTCGGCGCGGCAAAGCTGAGCATACCGTAGGTATTGCTCCATTCTGTGAGTTGTTCGCCAAATTTTTCTGTCAGTCTCTGCTGTACTGTTTCGTTTGTTAAAGCCATTATTGCTGTTTAACTGTATACACGAGTTATCTGCGCGGGTTACTGGATACCATAACCTTCGAGCAGTGATTTATACTGGTCGCTGTTCCGTCTCCGCAGTCCTTCATTATGCACGAGTTCCTGTATCTTCATAAATCCATCGAGGATGCCTTCGGGTCGTGGCGGGCAGCCTGGTACATATACATCCACCGGTATGACCTGGTCGATACCCTGGAGTACTGAATAAGTATCAAATATGCCGCCACTGGAGGCACAGGCGCCTACGGCCATTACCCACCTCGGCTCGGCCATCTGCAGGTACACCTGCCGCACAACGGGGCCCATCTTCTTGGCGATGGTACCCATTACCATGAGCAGGTCGCACTGCCTCGGGCTGAACCCTACCCTTTCGCTTCCAAAACGGGCAAGGTCGTAGTGACTGGCCATTGTAGCCATAAATTCGATACCACAGCAACTGGTGGCAAAGGGCAGGGGCCAGATGGAATTTTTACGCGCCAGGCCGATCACTTTGTCGAATGACGTGGCCATGAAGCCTTCTCCCATATACCCTTCGGGTATTCCCTCAAATTTGATCTTGTTGTTATATTGTACCGGACGCATATTGAATTTTTTATATGATGTACAGCTAACTGTACCAATAAGCTTTCCCTGTTTACCCTGCAATTAACGTGCGGGGTTTAGTCTTCCCACTTCAGCGCACCCTTTTTTATGATATAGATAAATCCTGCTGCAAAAAGGCCCACAAACATTGCTACGGCAATAAAGCCTTCCCATTTCAGCTCCCTGAAATTGACTGCATAGGGATAGAAAAAGATCACTTCCACATCAAAAAGCACAAATAAAATGGCCACTAAGAAGTATTTAATGGCCAGGGGCTGACGGGCATTTCCTTTGATGGCGATACCACTTTCAAAATTCTGCAGTTTGTCGCTTGTTTTACGTTTGGGACCAAAATAGTGGGTGAGCGCCATCATGGTTATGATAAACCCCATGGCAAAAATCAGTTGTATGCCTATGGGCAGGTAATTAGACGCATTATTAACATCCGCCTGTAAAAGAAGAAAGTCTGTCATGTTCAACCGATTGATTTGCCCCGCAAAAATAAGGCAGCAGGGGCAATAAGCAAACAAAAGCCCTTGTAAATCATCAATAAAACAAAAATCCCCGCCAGTTGTTTGGCGGGGATTCGCAAATTATATTCTTTAGCTTTTGCCTTTTTTGACTGGTGTCTTTGCTTTTGCAGGCGGCTTCGTGGTGGCCGGTGGTTTAGTAGCCGGCTTGGTGGTGGTAGCCGGTTTTGTTGTTGCAGGCTTTGTTGTTGCGGGTTTGGCCGGGGTGAAGTTGATCTTTGCGATCTGGTCTCTGATGGCCACAAACTCTGTATCTGCCGGGTCGAGCGCTATACCTTTTTCACTGTACAGGAGGGCGTTAGTCTTATCCCTTTTCACATTAGCATAATACTCAATAAGATAACGCAATGAACCCTTGATCCTGTCAATTTCACCGGCTTTACCCCTAATGGAGTCTGTCATATTGACGATCCTGATATAATTGGCCAGTGCCTTACCTTCTGTGTCTGCAGAATCGATTTTGAGGAAGTTCCTCGCGTTCATATAATACCCCAGTGATTCATCAGGGTATTTCTGAATATAGGTATCAAAGATTGCTACTGACTGCTGGTAATCGCCACCTTTATTGTAATTGTTACCTGCGTTGAAGATATCTGTCTTACCAAAATTCTTCTTTACTGACAGAATCTTCCTGTACCAATTGGCGGCTTCGAGATAGTTTTTCCTTCCTTCGTAGTACTGTGCCATGCTGCGGATATACTCTACTTTGGAGTTTTCGAGTGTATCTATTGCAACAGCTTTGTCTATATTCTCGCCTGCCAGTTTTTCGGCCGCCAGGGTATCGGTACCCGGCGTTTTGAGCAGCAGCCTGGCATATGTCACATAGTCGTTAGGGCCCAGTTTGGCTTCTGCCTGCTTCTGGAAATACTTTTCAAATGAGGCTTTTGCGTTTACCGAATCGTTGAGACGGAAATAAGCATAGCCTTTCAATCCATACAGGTTGGGATAAGGAGCGCTGCTGCCAGCGGCTGCAATACATTCATCGGCTTTACTTATTGCTTCCTGGAACAATCCCTGCGCATATTTCATAGACGCCCTGTAATAACAGTTCCTGGGATCATCATCAGAATTACTCAGGTATTTTTCGAGGTATTCGGCAGATTTTATCACATTCGTTTCGTAGAAATAATCATACAAATTGAAATACACGGGTGCATACGCAGGATCTTTTGCAATGGCCTGGTTGTAATAGTTCATATACAGTTCTTCCTGCGCCCTGCCCTGGGTCTGGTATATTTTACCTATTCTGTAGGGTGCACGGGCATAATTCGGAGAAAGGCTCAATGCGCTTTCGTAAGCTTTTAATGCATTACCTCCATCGGTGATCTTACGGTAAGCGTCGCCGAGGTTGCTGTAGACATCCGGATCTTTAAAGCCCTTTATGGTAGTAGCCTGCTTAAGTTTATCGATTGCATACGCGGCGTCGCCGCTTTTAGCGTCGACGTTGGCGAGGCCAACGGCGTTAAGCACGGCTATATTTTTGCCCTGTGTAAGGCTGATGGCTGTTTCAAAACGGCTGCGCGCATCCTGTGTCTTCCCTTCCAGCAATTCGATATGGCCCATACCCACGATCAGTAACGGACTGTTGGGATTGGCCATCAGGCTGCTCTGGTACAGGCTCTTTGCTGCAGCGGCATCTTCCATGCCGAGATAGGTCTGGCCAAGCCAGTACACTGCATCAGCATTAGCCGGATTGGCAGCGATCAGTTTATCAAACACGCTTTTGGCGCTTTTATAGCGCTCGTAATACAGGAATTTCTTTCCATCCTCGATACTCTGCGCCATTGTCCTCCCGAAAGCGAAAGCCGCTATCAGTAAGAGGACGCCCATTTTGATCTTTCTCATTTTATTTGCTTTTAATCTGTATAATAATACCTGTTTCTTCCTTTTAAAGACGGTAGAAACCTCTAATCTTTTCTTAATTGATCGTTAATTTTAACCGAACGCACCAGGAAACTCATTTTACCTGGCGCCAGGTAGGCCCGTCTGAAAATCAACTGGCCTCTTTCATACCGCATAAAATTTACAAACCCTGTTCCCAAGCCGGTAAAGTTCTCTTTAAGTATATAATACAAAGCGCGTACCAAAGGGTAGTGCTTTGACATGATGCTTTCCTGCGTTGGGTACACATAGGGTTGATCTTTACAGGTATCGCACCTCACGCGGGCAATTTTTATTTTTTTTAACATATTGACCTGGCTGCTATCTTCCGGGTTGCCGATCCAACTGATGCCTACGAGGCCGATTGCTTTTGTATTGGTGGCAATATAATTGAGTACTTCCCGGCTGCCTGAGACTGCTCTTACTATACTGGTATCAAACTTTTTTCCCCTGAGAATGGAATCGGTGGCGAAGCGCACTGCGCTTGTGGCTTTCAATCCGTCGAATACAACCGGGTAGCGCTGCGGCGAGCTGCCATCCAGCCTGCTGCGCAGTTCGTCCATTGTAAAAAGAGTATCGGGGTTGTCTTTGTTGACGACCACGGCGATAGCATCGGTAGCAAGACCATCCCAGTCGGGTTTAAAGCCCAGCGAATCGGTAAAATATTCTTTTTCCCTGACTGATAATCCCCTGGTAATGATTATCATACGGTTCAGTGAATCGCTGATCAGGTCGCGGATGCAATCGGCTTCGGGCTTATAGTGTGCAATAATGTGTGCATTGGGATGCCCTGCCGCGTACATGCGTATCTGCTCATCGATTACCGGTTTAAAGGATTCATCAACACTGATGTGTATGGTTCCGCTCGCCGGGGTATCTGTAGGAGTGGATCTTTTGTCGTCTCTGCAGTGCATAAACAATACGCAGCAGAGGAAAAGGGGAAGTACTCCCTTAACTTTATGAGGCATCATCTTTCTGTAAAATAGTTTTTCTTATACCCCCTGTATATCCTGAAGGCGCCGTAAACTATAGCGGCCCCGCCAAAAACTTTTATCC
Organism: uncultured Ferruginibacter sp.; assembly: GCA_964590975.1. Classification (GTDB taxonomy): domain Bacteria; phylum Bacteroidota; class Bacteroidia; order Chitinophagales; family Chitinophagaceae; genus Ferruginibacter. The sequence goes on from CAZPXP010000004.1 coordinate 40,447, forward strand.
AGGGGTCGTCGAATTGGCGCAGTGCGGGTGCTATCTTATTTGACAGCAGGATAAAGGCACCGATACCTGCAATGATTGTACCCATGCCGTAATCCATTACACTGCGCATCCGCGCATACCCTTTTTCGCGCCGGCCAAGTTCTTCTCTTTCAAATTCTTCGAGTGCCATAATACATTTTTTAAAAAAGGCAAATTACAAAAATTGTCTGAACTGTTGTGGCAGGGTTACTTAAACGGAGCAGGCTGCTTCCTGCATTTACCTTGCCACCCGGGGGGATCTGTGCTATTTCACAAAAGGGGATCGCTGTTGCTGCGATTACTTAACTTTCTGCCACAAACCTTACCGGTAGTGTATAGTACACCGATACATTTCGTCCGTTGCTTTTACCGGGTATCCAGCCGGGCATTTTTTTCAGTACCCGTATTACTTCGTGGTTGAATTCTTCACCACCGTCCTGTATGGTTTCGAAGGATTTGAGTTTACCGTCGTACCCTACTACAAACTTTACTTTTACTACGATGCTTTCGCCTTCTTCAAGGGAGCGCGGGTTTTGAAGGTAACGTTGTAAGAAAGCGGTCAGTTCTTTCATACCACCCGGGAATCCGGGCTGTACATCAGCGTTCTCAACGGGGATTTCCGGATTAAAAACGGGCTCTTCGGGTTGGGGTTGGGGCTGTGGTACAGGTTCCGGATTACCGGGGGCCTCCGGTACGCCCACTACCGGCGGGTTACCCGGAGGGGCGATGATGGTGGTGCCGCCGACGGGCACGCCGGGATCGAGCGGCCTGATGGTATCGGTTGGTTTAAATACTTCAAACTTTATATTACTTACAAATTTCTGCTGCGGGGCGGCCTGTGTCTTCGTTTTGGGCTGTTCCTGAGGCTTTTTTTCTTTGGGGTTACCGGTTTTTACATTTGCAAGGGTATAGTCGCGCGCAACCATCACTTCTTCTTTCTTCTTTTCGGGCATGAGGCTGAAGGCTGATAACAGCGCTACTGCACCCAGCATGATGCCCAGTGACGTGTACAGCCTGTTGCTGTAAAACCGGCGCAGGGCATACGCGCCATACGATTTGTTCCGGTTTTGAAATACGATGTCGAGTACATCGGCCTGTAGTATTTTATCTGCTTCCATTGTTGTAGGTTTTGAAGTGATGGAATCTTATTTCAAAACCGGCGCCGTGTTTTACTAATGAGATGTATATGACGGGGTAATTCCATAACTGTATACTGCATAATTCATCTTTCATAATTCGTATCTCATACCGCATAACCTATCTTTGCCGCATGAAAATTCTGATGGTATGCCTGGGTAATATCTGCCGCAGCCCGCTGGCGGAGGGCATTTTACAGGATAAGGTACGGAGGGCAGGGTTGGACTGGACGGTTGACAGTGCGGGTACCAACGGGTATCATACGGGTGAAGCGCCGCATCCGCTTTCGCAGAAAGTGGCTTTGCTGCATGGCATTGACATCAGCGGGCAAAGGGCAAGGCGCTTTACCAGGGCTGATATGGAGGGGTATGACATGATCTATGCGATGGCAAAAGATGTGGTGGAGGATATGCGCAGGATTGCGGGTAAGGGGTTCAAGGGAGAGCGGGTAAAGCTGCTGCTTGAAGAAAGCCGTAACGGCGATGCGGTGGATGTACCCGATCCATGGTACGGGCCTGAGCCGGGGTATCACGAAGTATTCGCATTGATTGAGGAAGCCTGTGACTGCATTATCAGCAAGGCGCCTGTAATGAAGCGGGGGGCCTTATAAAGCAGGGGCAAAGGTTATTGACTGCAGCCATTAATTACATAACAGATACCAGCGATATAGCATTAACGATTACAAAATGAAGAAAACAGGCATCCCGCAGGGAACAAGAGATTTTGATGCTGTTACCGTTCGCAAACGGCAATACATACTCAACGTCATACGCAGCATATTTGAGCTGTATGGTTTTACGCCACTTGAAACCCCTGCTATTGAGAACGTTGAGACGCTTATGGGTAAATATGGAGAGGAGGGCGACAAACTGATTTTTAAACTCAGAAGCAATAAAAATCTCCTCACTTCCTACCCCGGGATGGCGGAAGAGGTTACGAGGTTGCTCAAGAGTTTCACAGACCTGGACTATACTTTCCTGCCCCACGAATCAAAATCGGCATTAAAGTACGACCTTACTATTCCCTTTGCCCGCTATGTAGCCATGAATCACGGTCAGCTTACCTTTCCCTTTAAACGTTACCAGGTACAACAGGTATGGCGTGGCGACCGGCCACAAAAGGGCCGCTACCGTGAGTTTACGCAGTGCGATGCCGATGTGGTGGGCAGTACTGCGCTCTTTAACGAAGTGGAGCTGGCGCTTATTTACCACCAGGCTTTTACCGGGCTGGGGTTAAAGGACTATACGCTCAGCGTCAACAGCCGTAAGATACTCAGCGCCCTGGCTACTCTTTGCGGCGGCGCAGATAAGATGATGGATATTACCATTGCGATTGATAAGCTGGATAAGATCGGACTTGAGAAAGTAAAGGAGGAACTGGGGCAGCGGGGGCTTACGCCTGAGCAGGTTGACCTGATTGGCCGCTACCTGCTGATCGATGGGGATAATATGGCTAAACTTGCAGCGGTTAAAGCGCTCCTGGGTGATATTGAGGAGGGACGTGCGGGCATTGCCGAACTGGAATACGTACTGACCACCGTACTGCAACTGGCGCCGGAGGCCAACCTCTCGGCTGATTTTACGCTGGCACGGGGCCTCAATTATTATACGGGTATCATCTTTGAGGTTAAGGCCCCACCTGCTGTAAGGATGGGCAGTATCGGCGGCGGCGGACGTTATGATGATCTTACCGGGCTTTTTGGCGTACCCAATGTGCCGGGTGTGGGCATTAGTTTTGGTATTGACCGCATTTACGATGTGATGGAAGAGCTTCAACTGTTTCCTGAGAACCTGCAATCGGGGGCTACGGTGCTTTTCTTTAATATGGGTGAAGCTGAAAGTGGTTTTGCTTTTACCCTTTTACAGGATCTGCGCGGCAGGGGTATTTCGGGTGAGCTCTACCACGAGACTGCTAAAATGGATAAACAGTTTCGCTACGCAGAAAAGAAACATATTCCTTTTGCGGTGATCATTGGCAGCAGGGAAATGGAAAGCGGTACCTGCGTGGTAAAAGACCTGCGGCAGGGCATACAGCAAACCATTTCTACGAAGGAACTGTTTGCTTTTTTAACAAAATAGAAGGTTACCCCGCGGGGTATTGATGTATTAAGGGCTACAAGCTACTGAACTGGCTGATTACGGGGGAATGATCGTTCTCCTTTTTAACAAATAAAAAAGTATATAAATGAAAAAAATCTTTAACCGCCGTTTGCTGGTACTTTTTATGCTGGTAACGGCTATGGCTTCGTGCAGCAAAACGAATAAGCAGGGTCTTTCTGTGCCGAAGGAGGCTGCTTATGTGGTGCATATCAATGGTAAAACGCTTTCGGAAAAACTTCCATGGGAAGAGATCAGGGAAAGCCCTGCATGGAGCAGTTTGAGCGGCGACACCGCGATGCCTGCTTTTGCCAAAAGGCTGATGGAAAACCCCGAGAACAGTGGTATTGATCATAAGAACGATATTTCCTTTTTTATGGTTACGGATTCGGTGGGTGCGTATACAGGGGTGACGGGTGTGATCAGGGATGTTGCCAAGTTTGAAATGCTGGCGGCCGAGCTGCTCAATGGGGGCAGCAGCAGTGAGAAGGACGGCATAAAGTATATCAGTGCTTTTCCCCGTTGCCTGGGCTGGAACAAGGATAAATTCATTCTTATCAACGATTCAGGTGCGTTTGGCAAGTGGCAGGTTTCTTCTGATGATAACCTGCCTGCTGCAAAACGGGATATCGGTGCTGCCTGCAGAGGGCTGTTTGCACTGAAGGAAGGTAATAGTCTTGGCAGCGATGAGAAGTTTTCTGAGCTGGTAACTGACAGGGCGGATGTTCACATCTGGATAAATGGCGAAATGGCTATGAGGAATGATGCGCAGTTGAATATGCTGTCTATGTTCAATCCTGGAAAACTGTATGAGGGTAATATCAACACTTTGAGCCTCAGTTTTGAAGAGGGTAAAATACATGTACATGGCAAGTGGTATAACAACAAGGACCTGGCTGCAATACTTAAGAAATACGAGGGCGGGGCGGTAAGCAAGGAGCTCGTGGAACGCCTGCCGGCTAAAGACCTTCCTGCTGTAATTGCCATGAACTACAAGCCCGAAGGCATAAAAGAAATACTGAAACTAACGGGAATGGATGGCCTTATTAACCTGGCCATTATGCAGATGGGATTCTCTATTGACGATTTTACGAGCGCTAATAAAGGTAATATGCTGCTTGCTCTTACCGACCTGAGTGTAAAGGCTGATTCTGTTACTTATGACGTTGCAGGGCAGCGGCATAGTTTCAGTAAGGTTGATGCCAAGCCAAGTTTTATTTTCTCTGCTGAAATAAAGGACAAGGAAGCCTTTGCGAAACTGATGAAAGCTGGCAAGAAAGCATTTGAAGAAGAAATGCAGCCGGGTGACAGTAATGGCCGTGCTCCTTCGCTGGCTTACAGTACTGACGGGAAGTATTTTGTGCTGGGCAATGATAAGGGCATGACGGATGATTTTCTTGCGGGTAAAAACGTGAATAAGACTATTGCTGAGCAACTGGGCAATGCCCCTATTACCGGCTTTGCCAACTTCCAACTGATTTTTAAAGGTATCAACCCGGAAGTGTTTAAGGACAGTACTGCAAAAGTGATTTATGACCTGTCGGTAAAAATGTGGGATAAGGCACAACTGCGCGGTGGTAATATGAAAGATGGCGCGCTGGTGCAGGATATAGATATTTTTCTGCTGGATACCAAGACGAACAGCCTCAGGCAATTGAACACTTACTTTGGCAAGATCGTACAACTACAGCGCGAGCGTCGTGAGAAAAGGGAAGTGGCTATTGAGGAAGATATGGTTTCTCCACCTGCTGTAAAACTCACCCCCAATAAATAAGTTTATCAACCGCCGCCGGACTAACCTCCGGCGGCTATGTTACTGGACAATATGCAAATAGAACTGCAACTGGTAAGACCTGTGTTTATGGAGCCCGGCGCAATGGCCGGTTCCGAAGTGTGGGGCCAGGGTATTACTCTTACACCCGGCGAGCAGGTACAGGTTATTGCACCGAGCGGCAGTGGTAAAACCTCGCTGGTGCATTTTCTCTACGGACTGCGAAAGGATTTCAGTGGTCGTATCCTGTATGATGGTAAAGACATCAGCCTGTTTAATGCCGAAGATTTTGCAGTGCTGCGCCAGCAGCAGGCGGGGGTGGTTTTCCAGGATATGCGGCTTTTTGCGAACCATACGGTGTATGAGAATATCAATATCAAAAGGGTGCTGGCGCCTTTTCATCCTGAAGCTAAGATCGGGGAGATGGCCAGCCGCCTTGGTATCGGCAGTAAGCTCAATAAACTGGTGAGCACATGCAGCTACGGCGAGCAGCAGCGCGCAGCTATTATCCGCGCACTGATGCAGCCTTTTAGTTTTTTGCTGCTTGATGAGCCTTTCAGCCATCTTGATGAAAACAACCGGCATATTGCCATGGGGCTTATTACTGAAGAAGCGCATGCGCGCGGTGCATCGGTTCTGCTGGCCGATCTGAAGCGCATCGACTATTTTTCTGCTACACGCATTTTAAATCTATAACCTTTTATGGCATCTCTTTCTGCCCGGCACATTGCTTCTTTTTTTGACGGCAGCCAAAATAAGGCTTCCCGGTGGCTGAGCTATATTGGCCTCGGTATCGGCATCCTGCTGCTGCTTTGCGCGGTACAGATGTACATCAACATCAACCGGCTGATAAAAGAAAAGACTACGCGCAATACGGGTTATGAATATATCTCAGTAAGCAGGGTCATTACCAATGAGAATATGGGGAAAGACAACCGCTTTACCCCGGCGGAGATTGCACAGCTTAAAAAGCAGCCTTTTGTTGAAGATGCTGCACCGCTTATCGCCAACCAGTTCAGGGTAAAGGCCAGTGCGGGTAATATCATTCCGTTCAGCACGGATCTTTTTATTGAATCGATTGACGATAAGTTTATAGATACGGTACCGCCTTCTTTTACCTGGAAGCCGGGACAGGCGGATGTACCGGTGATCTTTTCTTCGGATTTCCTGGAGATGTATAATATTTTTGCCCCGGGACAGGAACTGCCACAACTGTCGGAAAAAACCGTTTCGTCGGTAAGCATCATGCTTGAATGCTATACTCCCACCGGCATGCAATCTTTCAGGGCAAGGATCGTAGCGCTCAGTGACAGGATCAGTTCGATACTGGTGCCCAGCGGTTTTATGCAATATGCCAATGCTAATTTTGGTGGTATTCCCCAGCCTAACGCGGGAAGGGTGTATGTTAAAACAAGGGATGCCAACTCGCCCGAACTGCTGCAATATCTTGAAGCGAACGGGTACCGCATCAATAAAGACCGTACCTGGCTTGGGCGCAGTAAGCAATTGTTCCAGGCCATTGTCAGCGGCCTGGCAGGGTTTGGCGTACTGGTAATATTGCTTGCGATGGTATTGTTTTCTTTTTACCTGCAACTTATGATTGCCCGCAGTAAGGACAATCTCACCCTGCTGCTTACGCTTGGTTATTCTCCTAAATGGATCAGCCGTACTGTAGCGGGCCGGTGGACACCTGTGTATATCATCATCATTGTTGCGGCGCTGGTGGCTACCATACTGCTGCAATACGGGTTTGGCCGGGTGATGAGTGCGAGGGAGGAACTATCGCCGTGGATACATTGGGTGGTGGTTGCCATAGCTATGGCCCTGCTCTTTTTAGCCATTACCATAAATTACAGGCTGGTGAAAAGGATGCTGAACTGTTTATAGAATTTGAAGAATAAAAAAACAGAGAGGCAATAAGTTTATCCAAAATGTCCGCTTACATAATTTTTAGTCAATTCCTGCCTGGATGTTTTGAAGATAACTTCAGCCGTATCGAATTCAATAAGCTCGCCAAGATACATAAAGCCTACCCTATCTGAAATACGCTGTGCCTGTTGCATATTGTGCGTAACAATCACAATAGTGAAATTCTCTTTCAGTTGCATAATCAGTTCCTCAATTTTATGGGTACTGACAGGATCTAATGCAGAGCAGGGTTCATCCATTAAAATAACTTCCGGACGAAGCACCACTGTTCTGGCAATACACAACCTTTGCTGCTGACCTCCGGATAGTTTAACTGCGGGCTTATTTAAATCATCCTTTACCTCCTCCCACAAGTAGCTTTCTTTTAACGCTTTTTCAATCAATTCGGGAATTTCTTTTTTAGAAAACTTATGAATGTTTAACGCATAGGAAAGATTTTCATAAATGCTTTTGGGTAATGGATTGGGCTTTTGAAAAACCATCCCAATCCTTTTACGTATTTCGGTTACAGAATTCTTTTTATCATAAATATCAAGATCATCTAACCTTATATCACCTTCGACCCTTGCATCGGGCGACAGGTCGTGCATACGGTTGAAAGAACGCAGCAGGGTCGATTTGCCACAACCTGATGGGCCAATTAAAGAAGTTACTTTGCTTTTGGGGAAATCAATATTGATATTTTTCAGGATTTGTTTCTTACCAAAAAACATATTCATGTGGTGTGCCGATAGTTTGATCTCATCCATATTAATCCTGTGTTCTGTGTTTAAAGCGTATATAAAAGGCAATGATATTGAGTATGAAAACCAGTAAAATCAATACAGCAGCAGTTCCATAAGCCAATGGCCTTACCTGTTCTATTGCCTGGTGCTGCGTACTCAGCATATACAAATGATAAGGCAATGCCATGAACTCCTGGTTTGGCGACGCAGTAATTCCATTAATATAAAATGCAACTCCGGTAAATAAGATAGGGGCTGTTTCGCCTGCTGCTCTTGACATCGTTAATATCACACCAGTTAAAATGCCGGGCAAAGCTTTGGGCAACACTACATCTTTTATGGTTTCAAATTGAGTAGCACCTAATGCCAGTGTTGCCTCTCTCATACTGTTTGGTATGCGTTTCAGCGCTTCTTCTGTGGTGGTAATGATATATGGCAAAGAAAGTAAGCCCAGCGTTAGCCCGGCAGATAAAACTGAAGTACCCAAATGTAAAGCCTGAACAAAAAGCGCAAGGCCAAATAAACCATAAATGATAGAAGGAATACCGGCCAGGTTTCTTATTGAAGCCCTTATAATATTGGTTAAGGCCGATGGTTTCGCATACTCGTTCAGATAAATGGCACACGCTACACCAAAAGGTACTGCAAACAGGGTGGTAATAAAGGTAAGCAGTAATGTTCCTATAATTGCAGGCAGGATTCCACCCTTTGTCATTCCATCAGTAGGAAACTGACTTATAAAGGCCCAGGACAAGGAAGAATATCCTTTTGAAAAAATATCCCACAGAACAACAGCCAGTATCAGGCACACAAGCAACGTACTTCCGAGTAGCAATATCCGGTTGAAAAAGTATTTTATTTTTTTAATCATGCATGAAATTTTCTAAGCCTGTTGGCAAAAAACTCTCCCAGCAAATTAATAATCAGGGTAATCAGGAATAAAATAACAGCGATAGCAAACAAAGCAAAGTAATGCGTGGTCTGATATGGCACTTCACCCATTTCAATAGCAATCGTAGCGGTAACTGTTCTAACAGCATCTAAAAATCCTTTGGGCATTACCGCAGCATTTCCGGTGGCCATCAATACTGTCATCGTTTCTCCCAAAGCCCTGCCAAGGCCAAGCATTACAGCAGCAATTAATCCGGGTAAAGCAGCGGGCAGCGTCACTTTAAAAATAGTTTGCCATTTATTAGCACCTACCGCCAGCGAAGCCTCCCGATGGCTGAACGGCACTGCATTAATGGCATCTTCGCTGATGGTGATGATTGTAGGTAAGGCCATCACTGCCAGTAAAACAGAGCCGTTGAATGCGTTTAACCCGTTTGCGATACCAAATATTTTTGCAATGCCGGGGCCTACGAGTACAATACCCAAAAAGCCAATAGCCACAGAAGGTATGGCGGCCAGCATTTCAATAAGCGGTTTCAAAATTGCTTTTACTTTAGGATGTGCCAGTTCGGATAAATAGGCAGCTGTAAATATTCCTAATGGTATTGAAATCAGCATGGCACCGAGGGTTACCAGGCCGGTACTTACCAGTAAAGGAGCGATGCCGTACTTACCGTGGGCACCTTCGGGGTCCCACTGCGAACTGGTAAAAAAGTCAACCGGTTTTACATCGGCAAAAAAAGCAATGCTGTTATACAGCAGCATTAAAAATATACCACCAAGCAATGCAATGGTGATAAAGCCGGCAGCCTTGAATATTTTTTTTAATAACCAGTCTGTTCGCTCCCGCTTTTTTATGCCCATAGGTTTCATTTTACTGGATAATAACCCGATGCATGAATAATTTTTTTGCCTTCCGCACTTTTTTCAAAATCAATAAAAGATTTTATCCTGTTGTAAGAATCTGTCTTATAGTACTGAAATAAAGGACGCTGAAAAAAATATTTACCAGCCGCAATCATGGAGGAGTCTAATGGAGAAATGGCTTTTTCATTTTTTGCAGCACAAACAGGAAGCACTTTTATTCCCTTGCTGCCGCCTTGCGAAACATATCCGGCACCAACATATCCAATGCCTGAATGATCAGCCCTGATGGCTTCCAGTATTTGCGCATTGCCGCTCATTTGTTTGGCATAAGGTGTAAACTCAATTCCTAATCTGGTTTTCACAAAATCGTGCGTACCTGAATTGCTTTGCCTGCCATAAATATTAACGGGTACATCCTTACCGGTAAGTGATGACCAGTTTTTATAATTGCCACTTAAGAGGTTGGATAGTTCTGCTATGCTGATGGAGTCAATAGGAAGATCATCTGCCACAACAAATGCAATGGCATCCTGCGCAAAGATAAAAGAGTCAATTTGTACACCCTTCTTTGTAAACAACTCAATTTCACGATCCTTAATACTTCTGGACGAATTGGCAATATCCGCAGTACCGTTCAGTAAAGAGGCAATACCTAACCCTGAACCTCCGCCTGATATGGAAACAAAAACCCGGGAATTTACATGATGAAAAGATTCTGCAAGCTGTACGGCAAGGTTTACTTCTGTATCTGATCCTTTTACTTTGATGGTACCGCTATTTCCTGAGCAGGAGGCAAGAAGAACTATTAAACAGATCAGATAGCACTTCATTCTTTACTTTAATTTATCAATTACCGGTAAAGTACAGAAACAAAAAACAGCATACGCAAGAGTGATCATTATCTTTGGGTTAATTAATGCCGGTTAGCTCAAAAATGGCTCCGGTTAGCGGTCTTACCGCCTCAAGAAGAGACAGATAACCCGATGTATCCGTTATCTTTTCGTTCGACTTCCCTGAAATGTACAACATCTTTGCCCCGGGGCAGGAGCTGCCACAGTTATCCGAGAAAACCGTTTCGTCTGCAGGCATTATGCCGGAGTGATATACCTCTACAGGAGTAAAGTCCTTTAAAGCCCGGATCGTAGCCCTCAGCGACCGCATCGGCTCCATACTCGCACCGGGTAGCTTTATGCAGTATGCCAACAAGAATTTCAGAGGCGTTGATCAACCCAACGCCGGAGGGATCTATATCAAAACAAAAGATGCCAACTTACCCGAGCTGCTGCAATACGGGTTTGGCCGGGTGATTAGTGCGAGGGAGGAACTATAGCCGTGGATACATTGGGTGGCGGGCGTTATAGCGGCAGCCCTGCCGGTGATAGCGGTGACGATTAATTACAGATTAGTGAAGAAGATGCCGGGGCGTTTATGAAGCGGCAGGCTTTAAAAAACTGCCTGAGCCAACGGGAAGGATTACCCGAATGATTCCGGGAGGACGAACGGTTGAGGATTCTCTTGTGCCATCGAGGGTATAACCAAGGGCTTCGATATGAACACCGATTATTTTTTTGTCGTTATTGCGTTTGAAGGTTGCGGATCCGTTGAAAGCGGTAATGGAAAAATCGTCTTCACGATCTACACGCAGGGTTGAAGATCCTGCGCTTGAGTTCATCACGAGTACCCCGTCGTTCAAGAGCACTTCCACTTCTGCGATGATACTGCCTTCGGGGAATTTGTATTTGCCTGTGTATTGCTGCAGTGTATCCTGCTGGCCGCTGCCGGGCCCTGCTTCGCGGGCTGTTGCTGCATCATGCTGGGCATAGCTGCAAAAGCTAAGACAGAATATAGTAAAACAAAGGGCGATGAGCTGTTTCATTTCTGTTAGTTTTATCGGAACCCGGGATTAAGGATAAAGTTACAAATTATTTCTATATTACACACTTTCATAAATAATTGCAGCGCCCTGCCCTACGCCTACGCACATGGTAGCGAGGCCCAGCTTTGCGGATCGTTTTTTCATTTCGTGTAACAGGGTGGTAGAGATGCGTACTCCACTGCAGCCCAGCGGGTGCCCGAGTGCGATGGCGCCTCCGTTGACGTTTACTTTTTCGAGGTCGAGGCCCAGGTCGTGCACACAAGCGATTGACTGTGAAGCAAATGCCTCGTTGAGCTCTACCAGATCTATATCGGCTGTGGTGATGCCTGCACGGGCCAGTGCCTTGCGTACGGCGGGTACCGGACCTACCCCCATAATGGAGGGGTCTACCCCTGCCACGGCCATTGACCTGATCCGGGCCATGGGTTTAAGGGCGTATTTTATCACTGCGTCTTCGCTGACCAGCAGCATGGCTGCGGAGCCATCGTTGATGCCGGAGGAATTGCCCGCCGTAACCGTACCATCTTTGGCAAAAGCGGGTTTGAGGGAGGCCAGCTTTTCGAGGGAGCTCTGGCGGGGGTGTTCGTCTTTATCAAAATCAAATACTTCTTTACCGATCTGTACCTGCACGGGTATGATCTCTTCGGCGAACCGGTTATTAAAGAGTGCGTTAAAGTATTTTTGCTGACTTTCGAGGGCAAACTCGTCCTGTGCATTGCGGCTGATGTTCCACTGTTTGGCTACATTTTCTGCTGTTTCGCCCATACTGTAGGGGTAATAGAGTTCTGCCAGCTTTTTATTGGTAAAGCGCCATCCGAGTGTGGTATCGTACAGTTCTGTTTTACGACCAAAGGCTTCAGTGTTCTTGGCCAGTACAAAGGGGGCGCGGCTCATACTTTCCACGCCACAGGCGATATAGGCTTCTCCTTCGCCGCAGGCAATGGCTCTTGCGGCGTCCATAACGGCTTGTAAACCACTGGCACAGAGACGGTTTACGGTATTACCGGCCACTGTTACGGGCAACTGGGCCAGGAGTGCTGCCATACGGGCCACATTCCGGTTGTCTTCGCCGCTCTGGTTGGCTGCGCCGGCGATCACGTCTTCAATAGCATTGATATCGAGATTGGGATTGCGTTGCAGGAGGGCACGGATAACGAGGGCCAGCAGGTCATCAGGCCTGATGCTGCTAAGGGAGCCACCATATTTTCCGATAGGGGTACGAACTGCGTCTACTATGTATACAGGTTTCATATTTTGCTCTGTTTTGGAACGGGATTAAATTGTCCGTTATATACAAAAGGCACCAATGGCGCCATACATATACCCCTAAGGGCATCCGGCTTCAAAGATAAACATTTTTTTAACGGGGTATCGGGTAATACCTTTGCGGTATGACAGCAAGCAAGACGAATATCCGGAGCCTGACGCAGGAGGGGCTTATCAGTTATTTCGAAACCCTCGGGGAAAAGAAATACCGTGCCAGGCAGGTGTATGAATGGCTCTGGAAGAAGCAGGTACAGCAATTTGAGGCTATGACCAACCTTTCTCTTGAGCTCAGGGAAAAGCTGGCGGATCATTTTACCCTGCCTGCCCTTACGGTGGATGCTACCCAATACAGCAGCGACGGCACGATCAAATCGCGGTTTAAGACGCACGACGGCCATTTTATAGAGGGGGTACTGATTCCTACCGATACGCGCCATACGGCCTGTGTATCTTCTCAGATTGGCTGCAGCCTTACCTGTAAGTTCTGCGCGACGGGGTATATGAACCGCAAGCGTAATCTTGACTTTGACGAGATATACGACCAGGTGGCCCTGCTGAACCAACAGAGTGAAAGGGTGTACGGGCAAAAGTTGCGCAACATTGTATTTATGGGTATGGGCGAACCGTTACTGAACTATAAGAATGTGCTGAAAGCGGTTGAGATGATCAACAGCGCGGACGGAATGCACATGAGCCACCGCCGTATCACTGTATCGACTGCCGGTGTGGCTAAAATGATCAAACAGCTTGGTGATGATAAGGTGAAATTCAACCTCGCTCTTTCGCTGCATGCGCCCAATGATACCAAGCGCGACCAGATTATGCCGATCAACGAGACTAATAACCTGGCTAACCTGATTGAAGCGCTGAATTATTTCTACCGCGAAACAGAAAACGAGATCACGCTTGAATATATTCTTTTTAAGGGTTTTAATGACAGCCTTAAGGATGCAGACGAGCTTACCAAGATATACCGGCAGATACCGACACATATGGTTAACATTATTGAGTATAACCCGATTGATCATGCCAAATTTGAGAAGCCGGAGCCTGAGACGGTAGAGAAGTTTATGGCCCATCTGAGCAGGAACAGGGTTAATGTGCACCTGCGGCGCAGCCGCGGTAAAGATATTGACGCGGCTTGCGGGCAACTGGCCAATAAGGAAGGTTTATAGCGGGTATTAATTGTTTCATAATTGGGTTGCCCGGCGGAGGCCTTTATTTTTGCGTTAGCTTTGTCTTTCAATTTATTTATCAATGACCGATAAGACCTTTTCTTTCAGTGGCCTGAGCTCTGTTGCTGTTCATGGCGGACACGTACAGGACCCCAATTATGCCCACCTGACCCCTATTTATGCCAGCAGCACTTATGTGTTTGACGATGCTGAACAGGGTATGCGCCGGTTTACCGGTGAAGACAAGGGCTACATTTACAGCCGCTGGGGCAATCCTACCATGACGGAGGCGGAAGACAAAATCTCTGCGCTGGAAACTTTTGGCCTTACAGATGCTTCTGGTGCTCCCCTGCAGGTAAGAACGATAGTACATGCCAGCGGCATGGCGGCCCTCAGCACACTTATGCTGGGCAACCTGAAAACGGGTGATAAGATACTTACTCATTTCTCTTTATATGGCGGTACGCAGGAACTGGTAGATAAAGTGCTGCCCCCGCTGGGTATCAGCGCCATCGTTGCCGACCTGCGCGACCTGAATATTGCCGAAGCGGCCCTTAAGGCCGACCCGTCTATCCGTATGGTGTACCTGGAAACGCCTGCCAACCCTACCATACAATGTGTGGATATTGAGGCCCTCACTAAACTGGGCCGCCAGTACAACCTTATCATTGCGGTGGATAATACATTTGCCACCCCCTGGCTGCAGCAGCCTTTTACGTATGGGGCGGACTATGTGTTTCACAGTACTACCAAGTTCCTGAACGGGCACGGTACGGCTATCGGGGGGGCGCTGGCGGGCAGGGATGTGGAGAAAATGAACACCCACATGACCAAGTGGCACCGCCTGCTGGGGGGTAACAGCAACCCTTTTGATGCTTTCCTGCTGGTACAGGGTATGCGTACGCTTGATGTGCGTATGGAGCGCCATTGCAGTAATGCAATAGAGATAGCAGGTTATCTTAACCGTCACCCGGCTGTGGCTAAGGTTAACTATCTCGGTCTGCCCTCCCACCCGGATCATGCCACGGCCATGAAACAGATGCGTCACCCCGGTGCTATGATGAGCTTTGAGCTCAAGGGGGGTATGGAAGCGGGTAAACGTTTTATTGATGGTTTACGTATGTGCGTAAGGGCTGTTTCGCTCGGCACCTGCGATACGCTCGTTTGCCACCCCGCCAGCATGACACATTTTGGCGTGCCCCGTGAGCAGCGTGAGCGGTACGGCATCTCTGACGGGCTTATCCGCCTGAGTGTGGGGATCGAAAATGCGGTTGATATCATGGCTGATTTTGAAGGCGCACTCTCCGGGCAATAGCGTTTTTTCCTCTCTTTCCTTAACATATCTTCACTGGGGTATCACTGGGATATCAGTGGGGCATCACTATGCCATCAGTGGGATATCCTTGCTATATTTACCTTATAAATTGACTGTAATGATCACGATACGAAGAGCCATCGAAGGGGATTGCCCGAGGATGATGGAGCTGGTACAGGAACTGGCAGCTTATGAAAAGGCGCCCGAAGCGGTAACTACTTCGCTTGCTCATTTTACAGAAAGTGGTTTTGGGCCTAACCCGGTGTGGTGGGCTTTTGTGGCGGAGCATGAGACGGGTATAGTGGGTTTTGCCCTTTATTATATTCGCTACAGCACCTGGAAGGGGCAACGTATGTATCTTGAAGACCTGCTGGTAACGGAGCAGATGCGCGGACACGGCATTGGTAAACTGCTCTTTGATGGGCTTATAGAAGAATGTAAAGCAAAAAAGTACAGTGGCCTCGTCTGGCAGGTACTTGACTGGAATGAGCCGGCTATCAATTTTTACAGGAAATATGAAGGGGTGTGCTTTGACGGGGAATGGATAAACTGCAGCATTGATTTTTAAAAGTATTACCGGTGGCGCCATCTGTTGGTATGGCAATGCGCTGTAATAAGGTGATTTGGTTGTAAATTTGCGGCTTATTAAAGCGTATACCGGACAATTAATACTATTATGGCAGAAAAAATAACTATGGGCACTGGTGGCAAACTGAACGTGCCCAATAATCCTGTTATCCCATTTATTGAAGGTGATGGTATAGGGCCTGATATCTGGAAAGCCAGTGTTCGTGTTTTTGACGCAGCAGTGGCCAAGGCTTATCATGGAGAAAAAAAGATAGAGTGGATGGAAGTGCTGGCGGGGGAAAAAGCGTTTAACCAGACAGGGAGCTGGATGCCCGAAGCAACCATGGATGCATTTAAGGAATACCTGCTGTCTATCAAAGGTCCGCTCACCACCCCGGTTGGGGGTGGTATCCGCAGCCTCAATGTGGCGCTGCGCCAGGAGCTTGACCTCTATGTTTGCCTGCGGCCTGTTCGCTATTTTGATGGGGTACCCAGCCCGATGTGGCAGCCTGAAAAGGTAAATATGGTTATCTTCCGCGAGAACACGGAAGATATTTATGCTGGTATTGAATATATGACGGGCACACCTGAAGCGGAAAAAGTTTTGCGCTTCCTCATTGACGAAATGGGTGCTCATAATATCCGTTTTCCTGAAACTACTTCTATTGGTATAAAACCTGTGAGCAAGGAAGGCAGTGAACGCCTGATCCGCTCTGCTATTGAACATGCTATTGCGCATAAGCTGCCCAGCGTGACGATTGTGCACAAGGGGAATATCATGAAGTTTACAGAGGGGGCTTTCAAGAACTGGGGTTATGCACTGGCGGAACGGGAGTTCGGCGGGCAGGTATATACGTGGAACCAGTGGGAGAAAACAAAGAAGGAAAGCGGGGAAGCGGTGGCTAACGAGGAGATGAAAATATCGGCTATCGGCGGGAAGGTGATCATCAAGGATGCAATTGCAGACAACTTTTTACAACAGGCGCTGCTGGCTCCGCAGGATTATTCTGTTATTGCCACGCTCAACCTGAATGGTGACTATATCAGCGATGCACTGGCTGCGCAGGTGGGCGGTATCGGCATTGCACCGGGGGCCAACATCAACTACCAGACGGGACATGCTGTATTTGAAGCCACACACGGTACGGCACCCCGCTTTGCCAATACCAATACAATGAACCCATCGTCTGTTATCCTGAGCGGGGTAATGATGCTGGAGTATATGGGCTGGAAAGATGCGGCTGAACTGATTACGATAGCTGTGGGTAAAACGATCCGCAACAAGAAAGTAACTATCGACTTCTACAACCTTATGAAAGAGGCCACCCTGCTGAAGACCAGCGAGTTTGCCGATGAGGTGATCAGGAACTTATAATCATGCACAGAATGTAATTGCTATGCCACACCGCTTCAGCCGTTTACAGGTATTGCTACTCATTATCAGCATCTGTATGGCACTGGCAGGTACTCTTAAGGCATGGCGTTATACGAAGCAATATACGGGTACTGACCTGGAGTGCCGGATCAGGGGGGCACGGTTACAGTATGAAGGGTATTCGGCTTATTTTACCCATACTACAGCCACGCAACAACTTTTGCTGAATGGCGTATCGGTGCCACCATCTGTTCTTTTATTACACTACCCTCTTTTATCGTTATCATACCCACAGGCAAGAACGGCCTGGTTTGTGGTACAATACCTGCTGCTCTTTGGCACTTTTCTACTGCTGGCAGGGCGGTTGCGCTCTTCCACTGCCGACAGGATAACGCTTGCCGTAGCAGCAATAGCGGTATTTTTTTGCTGTGGCGCCCACTGGCTGCTGCATACAGAGCGGGGGCAGTTGTATGTACTGTATGCTTTTCTTTTTGGGCTGATGTTTGCGCTGTATAAAAGGGGTGGCTGGTGGCCCGTATTTTTTGCCGGTATGATACTTGGCTTTGCGGCCTGGCTGAGGATACTCTTTATTGTTTGCGGGGTGCCTTTCGTGCTGCAAAAGAACAAGGCATTTACCAGCGGCCTGTTTGCTGGTGCGGTGCTCTGCCTGCTGCTTTCTATACCTTATTATCACCAGTGGCAGGATTATGCTTCGGCTATTGATGCCTACACCCATAACACTTATACTTACGCTGTGCACAACCCCATTGCCGGGGAGGCTCAATTTGTCACGGGCGCGTTGCCTGCGTCGTTTAAGAACGATTTTATTACCGGCTGTATCCAGCATCCGGGGGACTACCTTCACTGGTTCAATATTCACGTGCCACGCCTTTTTTATCTTTCGCTGTATGCTGCAGGGGTATTGGCTTTTATCATTTTCTGCAGAAAATCCATATCACGTTATACCTCTGCCCAGCGCTGGTGTTTTGCCTTCCTGCTGTATATGGCTGCTGAATATTGTGTTGCTGCCAGCCGCAATCCATACAATCTTATTGAATGGCTTTTCCCGGTGCTGCTGGTACTGCCTTCTATCTGTATCCGAAGCTACACTTTTGTGTTCCTTATTACGGGGCTTTGCCTGCTGCATCCTTTTCCGCTGTATTTTCCTTATTGTTTCGAAATGGGCGAGCTGCTGCTCTTCGCAGGTGTGGCCGGGTGGTTGTTTGTGCCGCAGCGGGAGGGCCCTGAAGCCAAATAAAATAAGATACTGCTGGCCAGAATAATTTCAAATGATTTACTTTTACGCCTCATAAAAACATGACTATTTATGGCAGAAAAAATTAAGGTAGCGAACCCGGTAGTGGAGCTCGACGGTGATGAAATGACAAGAATCATCTGGAAGTTTATTAAGGATAAACTGATACTGCCTTACCTCGATGTACCCATACAGTATTTTGACCTGGGTATGGAATACCGCGACCAGACAAACGACCAGGTAACCATTGATGCGGCCAATGCGATCAAAGCTTGTGGCGTAGGTATCAAATGCGCTACTATTACACCCGACGAAGCAAGGGTAAAGGAATTTAACCTGAAACAGATGTGGAAGAGCCCTAATGGCACTATCCGTAATATACTTGACGGTACTGTATTCCGCGAGCCCATCGTGATGAGCAATGTACCACGCCTTGTTACGAACTGGACTGCACCTATCATCGTGGGCAGGCATGCATTTGGCGACCAGTACCGCGCTACTGATACGGTGATCAAAGGAAAAGGTAAATTAACCATGACCTTTACGCCTGAGGATGGCGGTGAAGCACAGACTTTTGAGGTGTTCAACTTTAAAGGTGATGGCGTAGCGTTGAGCATGTACAATACCGACGAAAGCATCATGGGTTTTGCCCGTAGCTGCTTTAACATGGCGCTGAGCAAAAAATGGCCGCTCTATCTTTCTACAAAGAATACGATCCTTAAGAAATACGATGGTCGTTTTAAAGACATTTTTGAAGAGATTTACCAGAATGAATTTAAAGCGCAGTTTGATGCAGCGGGTATTGTATATGAGCACCGCCTGATTGATGATATGGTGGCCAGCGCACTCAAATGGAATGGCAACTTTGTATGGGCCTGTAAGAACTACGACGGTGATGTACAGAGCGATACCGTTGCACAGGGCTTTGGCTCACTGGGTCTGATGACATCGGTACTGGTTACCCCCGACGGACAAACGATGGAAGCTGAAGCAGCGCATGGTACTGTTACACGCCACTACCGCGAGCACCAGGCAGGCAAACCCACGAGTACCAACCCCATCGCCTCTATCTTTGCGTGGACGCGTGGCCTGGCTTTCCGCGGTAAGCTGGATAATAACCAGCCGCTGATTGATTTCTGTCATGCACTGGAAGGGGTTTGTATTGAAACTGTTGAGAGTGGCAAGATGACGAAGGACCTTGCCGTATGTATCCATGGCAATAAAGTAAATCATGGTGAGCATTACCTCTACACAGAGGAGTTCCTTGATGTGATTGATGAGAACCTGAGAAAGAAAGTGGGTTTGTAATTACTATCCACTACTGTATAAAGAAACCCGTTTCAACTTTATGGAACGGGTTTTCTTTTTTATATCCATGTTGCCTGTGCAGGGGCGGCGGGATCGAACCAGTTGATGTATTGAACGATACGCGGAGTGGTGGCCCGGTTGGGGCTGGCACCGTGGGGCAGTGCGTGGTGCCAGATGATAAAATCGCCTGCTTTTGCAGGGATAGGCCGGGGGTTGAAAGACTGAAGACCGGTATTACGTGGATGGGTATCCGGCGGCAGATTACGCAACCATTCGTCGATGATGTTGTGAAAGCCAGGCACCAGGGTAAGCGCTCCCTGATGGGCTTCGGTATCTGTAAGATAAAGAATGCCCTGCGTACCAAAGGGGATAGGTGGAGCCAGGCTGACATCCCAATGCAGACCTATGCCGCGGTAGGTATAGCTGTCTGTTTCGGGTGGGTTAAAGCCTGTTTTATCTGTGGTGACCGTAAGGTTGCTATGCCCCCATAGTTGTTCGTATGCTGCTTGTATGCGTGGTGCGTAACGGTTCTTATCAAGCGCGGGATGGCGGAATAACTGTACCATGATACCCTGTATGTCGCTATGCTTTTTGTACCAGGTAGCGGGGAGGTTGCTGTCCATACCCAGAAAAGACCAGACCGCGTTGGCGGCTGCTATGCAATCAGCTTCAGGAATGGCACTGGGTATTATCACGTAGCCATTCTCCTTCCAGAAGAGCAGGTCGGTGGGGCTGAGTACCTGCCGGTCTGTTGCGTTGCGGTTGATATTACCACCAGATAATACAACTGTATTACATTCGTGTACCAGTTGGGCAGGAATATCGTTGTTGAAATGACTGCTTATCCATTGTTCAAAAGCATCGAAGCTGGGCCTGGTAGTATGCAGGAAATCAAAGGCGGGTAACAAACCTACACCCAGCATATTCAGCAGGGCGTTATCGAGCATCCATTCGCTGTCTGCGAGGTCGATATTAAGTAATGTTTTACTCCACAATCTTTTGATGTGAAGTATACCGGTTCTGCCGGTTTCGTGACTATCCGCCAGGGTTACTGTATGGCTCATAAAAATAGCGTTGCACTAAGATAAGATGTTTACTTCGGGAACAAAGATGATGGCTAATCAGGAAAGGGTTTTTACTGTACGTGCTATCATAACACCATTCTGGTAGATTTGCATGGTATAGCTGCCTTTCTGGAAGCGTTCGGCGCTGATGGAGAAGAGGTAGGGTCTTGCTTCATTCTTCGACTGGTCGTAGCGCATCTTTACAGAATATACTCTTTTTCCTTCGCGGGTTTCGAAGGTGCCGGCATCCCAGGTAGAGTTCTGCAATACACGACCATCAGGCTGCATTACTACCACCACCAGGTCGCCAGAGGTATTACCGTTGCCCTTTGCGATAAAGCTGCCCACTATCTTTTCAGCCTGCTGGGCATCGGTAGTTTCCTGTTCTTTTTCGTTATTGACCTGTATGGCTTTTAAACGCAGTTCAGATACGGCTACTGCTTCGCCTGTAACGGTTGCTGCTTCGGCAGAGGGTTTGTACTGTGCTGTGGCGAATCCATTATTGTTGGCCTGCTGCTGGTTAGTAAGGTTGGCAAGCAGGAGTTTCAACCGCCGGTTCTCTTCATCAACACCCTGGTTTATGCGCTTGAGTTCTTCTACCTTTTGCTGAAGGGCGAGTATCTTTTGGCGTGCCATTGCCACTTCATCGGTGCTCATGCCCCCACTCTTCATAAGCGCAGAAATCTCCGACCTCAGGCGGCTGCTTTCGATGAGCTTATTATCCATATGACTTTTAAGAGAATCGATATTCTTTTGTGTGGAGTCGGCCTGCATATCCAGTTCACGTATGGTAGCCGCATACATATACTGGAGGGAATCCTGTGCAGCAGGGCTTGCGGGTATGGGTGGCCCGTGGGGTATAGTATTGCCCGCAGCAGCGCTCAACACCCGTGTATCATTTTTGTGAGAATAGTAAGCCCAGGTACCCAGCAACGTGAGTGACAGTATCAACAGTATCACTGCTATAGCAAGCAACAGAGATGGTCTCGTATCTTTCATTACAATACTGGTTTTTTCAGCACCTTATTACCTTTCGATGCTTTGATCCACATAAGCGGATATCCAACCCACCTGGCCATTCTTGACCAGGAAAAACTGTTTCTTATCGTATAGTCCTTCAAACTGGCGCATAATCTTCAGCATTAACCCGATACCGGCCAACAATGACTTCTGGTCAAACACTTCATTAACCTTCTTTACCTCGCGTGCTACAAGCACTTTGTCCACTGTCTTATCCGTAACAGATGCTGCTACCATATTGTAGTTCAGAGAAGCATAGTTTTTTGCAATACGGTCGCTGAGTTTTTGTACTTCATCATACGTAACAGGAACCACCGGGTTATTGATGAGCTCCGGAAAGAGAAGATTGGCGACGGACCAAGCGATACCGCCGCTTACAGCGATATTATCGCTCATATTATAAGCATTGCTTACGTTTACGGCATAAGTGATCTCGTCGTTTGCAGATCCTGCCAGCACACGGTACAACTGTTTCTGGAAATTGGCAATACTTTTATCATCGCCGCATTTCTTATCTGTGGCATTGGCGACGCTCTTGGTACCCCAGGTTAGCTCGAAGAGCCTGAAAGTCTTTGTATTGTCGTCGGGAAAATAGCCCCCTTTGGCATTACCGCTACCGATATCGATAAGGAAGGTATTATAGCGCCGGGATTCGGGGATGATGCCGAGGTGTGAGAGGCGGGCCTCCTGCATAGCATCTACCACTTCCACGGGGCGGTTGGGTTCCTGTATCCGCAGGCGGAAGGAATCAATCAGTTGGCTTACCCATTTCTGTTTCCCTTCTTTTTCTGACTGGGCTTTTACCCCACTGCTTATCACTGTATAGACCCTGTCAGCAGGAATGTGGTATTCTTTTATGGCCTGGTCGTAGAGCTGGTAGAAACTATTGAGGGTAGCTTTTGCCGTAGCGTCGGAGAAGGTAATAAAGTCTGTGTTGACAGAAGTGTCTTTAAGGAGGTGGTATGCCCCGCTTTGCTGTGCGTTCTTACCGATCTCAATACAGCTCATCTTTACACCTTTTGAGCCTACTTCGATACCGGCATAGACCAGGGATTTTTTATACTTGAGGTTGAAGTTAGGCTGTGCCCGGAGCTGGCAGTTGAACAACATCGATACAACAGCCAGGATACGCAGCAGAGCGGTATGGTACATCAGGCGACACATTTAACACGGTAAAAATACTATAATCGCTTGTAGCAGCAGGTTTACAGTGTGTATTGTGTAAAAAATGTGATCAACCGGGCAATTTCCCCCATCTAAGCGGCCCGGCTACACTATGTTAAAATCGGGGTAATAGTTGGGCCATTCCGGGGCAACAGGCTCCAAGGAGGTATTCATAACCACCGATACTATGGCTTCCGTGGTATACAGGGTTTTGTACTGCTCCGGGTGGGGCTGGTTGAGCCAGTGGTAGAAACGATAGGCAAAGTCTTTGCCGATGTGCGACAGAACCGTTCCACCCAGCTTACTGATGGCAGCCGCATTGCACAATTGTTCGTACTGGCCGCGTATGGGTATCGCCATCAGCTTTTTATTGAGGTGAAGCGCCTCCGCAGGTGTTTCGAAGCCAGCCCCGGTAATGATGCCATGGCAGTTGATAAAGCTGTCGGAAAACTGTGTTTTACCCACCGGTTTAAAGATGATATTGCCAATGCGTTCTTCAGTTTTCCTACGGGATGAAAAGACGTGAAAAGTAAAATCTTTCAGTGGTGCGAATGCATTTTGCAGCACCTCGTCGGAGTGAGCAGGAAGATAAACGGTGATATGGCTTTTATCTAGCGGGTAAGCATCTGCGATCTCTTTTCGTATAACGGGGGTAAGGATAAAGTCGTCGTAAGGGCAGAAGTGCAGGCCTACATAACGTGTTGCCCGTCCGTAATATTTGAGGATGAATTCACCGAGCAGGTCCTTACTTGTGGGGCGGGGCGTAAGGGGAGAAATAAAGCTGGCCTGATGACCAAAGTTTACCGAGGGTACACCTTTAACGCGGCAAGCCTGTGCAGTGATAAACTCAAAGTCGTTGATAACGAGATCGTATTTCTCTACCGGCAGTTCTTTTATTTCTTTATAAATACGAAAAGGGTTTGCATTACGGGCGATCTTCCCATAATTGAGGCCACCTTTCGCGGTATAAAAAAGACTGAGTCCTTTGCTGCGGTAAGCGACGGGGGCATCCAACTGGAGACTGCTGTTCTGACCGCTGAGGAAGATATCGACCTCTCCATACTGCTGCAGGGAAGGGAGCAGTTCCATTGCACGGCTGATATGCCCGTTGCCCGTTGCCTGTACTGCATAAAATATTTTCATGTTGTTCTTATTAAGGATTGGATAATGCCTGTAATGAATTGATATAGAAATCTACTTCCGATTTTACTACCGAAAGTGTGTGATTTTTTTTAGCCTTTAAAGGATTTTTGTCTTTAAAGTCGCATTCATTGTACTGGTAAATATGCCAGCCGTGGTCGTAGTATTCCAGCGCTGTAAGGTTCTCCACCCAATCGCCAGAGTTGAGGTAGTTGACGTTGCCGTTACGGGTTCTGATCTCTTTTTGCTGTGGCTGGTGGATATGCCCGCAGATCACATAATCATATTTCTTCTCTATCGCCAGCGCTGCGGCTGTTTCCTCAAAGCGGTTGATATAGCTTACCGCTTTCTTTACCCCATTCTTTACCTTTTTGGATAAAGACACTTTCTCTTTTCCCATCTTTTTGAGCGAATAGTTTACTGCCCTGTTCAGCAGGATCAGCATATCGTATCCATGCCCGCCGAGTTTGGCCAATATTTTTGCCCAGCCTTTGGTGGTATTGTCGAATACATCGCCATGAAAAATCCAGGTAAGCTTACCGTCGATCTCAATCACCAGCTTATCAGTGAGCTGGAAATTACCTATTCGGATATCACTGTAGCGGCGGAGAAATTCGTCGTGGTTGCCGGTGATGTAAACCACCCTTGTACCTGAAGCCTGCATATTAAATATTTCATTGATCACGTCGAGGTGAGAGGCAGGAAAGTAACGCTTATTGAACTGCCAGCCGTCTACAATATCGCCATTCAGTATAAGCAGGTGCGGAGAGATGCTTTTGAGGTAATTGGTGATTTCATTAGCGTGGCAGCCAAATGTACCCAAGTGCAGATCAGAGATAACCGCCACGTCTACCGGTCTTCTTTGCATGATAATACAGTTTATCAAAATTCCATAGCAGGTATTACCTGATCGTCAAGAAATCATTACCAAAATGTTAGCTTCAGGGCTGTGGTACTGATTTATACCCGTGCATAAGGTAGATGGTAAAGTGTTTTACAGGTTTACCACCCCTGCTGATGGGTACGACAGCAACACTGTCTATACCAGTAAATTGTTTGCCATAGAGAACTTGAGCGTCTGCGCGGTTATTGGAGGGTATGATGCACCAGGCATCGTCGCCGGTTTTCAATGCGGGGCGGTAAGCATTGAGCCAGTGATAATGATGGATATCTTCCAGCGGACCCTGTGCTACCAGTGCCGGTGTGTGGTAGTGTGAAACATAATGATCCAGGTGTGCTGCCGGAAACCATTTGTTACAAAGTAATACAGCTTCGGATTTTGTTTTACCCAGCCTGATTTCACCTATCCGGACAGAATCAAATTGCTTACCCAGTTGCCGCCAGCCATACATATCCAGTGTAGGGTCGCCTTCGCCAAGGGTAGCACCGTTAGCCTTGCTCATCGTACCGGGATAATGGTTTACGGCCCAGCAGCCGATGGCAAGAACGATGATATTGAGCAGGAGGGCAGCAGCAAGCCATATACATTTTTGTTTTACCTTCTGCCAGTTCTGTCGGTCAATAAGCATGGCCACTGGCAGGATAAGGGTAGACCAAGCCGGGCCACTCCAGTGCGGCAGGGTATCGCGGAAAGCGGCGATGCCAAGCAGCAGCAGGATCATGGGCAGGGCGATAAGCAGCATAAGCCTTATGGGCTCAGTAAATCCCCGGCGCCTGCGTTTCTCTTTCCAGAGCACAAAGAAGATGAGTATGACGTTGATGGGGTTGTTGTACAGGAGCTGCCCGGCAATTTCGCGCAGGAAACCATCAGTATTCAGCCTGAATGCAGAAATACTGACCCTCGCGCTGTGGAAACGCCAGGTGGCAAAATCGTTGGCAATGTTCCACCAGAGTATAGGACTTATGATCAACGCTGTCAACGCCATCGAGACGTACAGACCAGGTTGTGTGAGCCAGCTGCGACGGTAACAGAGGATATAGAACCCAATGCCCGTCCACAGGAAAGCGCCGTGCACTTTACTCATAATGCAAAGCCCTGTGGCAACACCCCATAATAACCAGTCTGCAAAAACAGGTGTACCCTTGCGCAATAACCGCGCAGCGGCATATAGAGCAAGACACCAGAATAGAATTTGCGGCGAGTCGGGAAGGATAAAGACACCCGAGATGATGCCCGCGTAAACAGAGGCATTATACATAACTGCTGCCAGCCATCCCGCCCTTTCACTTTGTAAGATTTTACCGGTTTGCCAGAGTAGTATGGTACTGATGCCTGCGGCTATGATAGCACCGAGGCGTATAAACCCTTCCTGCTGCTGAAGATACAGGTTGAAAGTTGTAAGCCTTATCCAGAGCGCTACCATTGGAGGATGATCGAAATAGTTCCACTGCAGGTGTTGTGCATAACCGGCATAATAAACTTCGTCGTTACCCAGTTCAAGCGCTGTTGCAGCATAAAGCCGGGCAATACTGGTGACTAATACCAGAAGGAGTATGCGTTTCCGGTAGTCCATTATTGGTACAGGGTAAAAGTGAAATGGCTGTTAGCCCAATAGTTCCAAGTAAAAACAACAGCAATAGCAGCGCATTTGGAAAGATAAAAGTTCATATTGCCTCTCTGGTGCAGGAGGAAGATGATTGCAGTATTTAGCAAGAGTCCTGCGGCGCTGATACCGACAAAAAGGCCAAGCTGTGGCAGTACAGCGGTTGAAACGTTGTTGAACGTCCAGTTACGGTTGATGAGGTAATTGCTGCAAACCGCTGCACAGAAGCCCATAGTGTTGGCCAGGTACCTGTTCCAGCCCAGTTTTTCTTTCAGGAACCAGGTAATGGCAAAATCAAGCACCATACCACTGAGCCCTGTGAGTCCGAAACGGATCATGCGAAAAGCAGTTACCCGCGACAGCCAGTTGAAGATATTGATCATGTTGCAGTATTGTATACCAATGATTGTTTCCACACCCTTGCATACCGGTAACTGTACCCAAAGTGCACCACCATTGCTGTGGCTATACCGATACAGGAACCCGCAATAACGTCTTCAAGAAAATGGTGCCCAAGATAGATACGTGAGTAACCCGTTATAACAGCTACCACGATCAAACAACCATGCCTGTAGATATTATGCGTACGCAGGGCAAGCAAAGCAGTGGCAGCAAAGACCGTAGTGGTATGCCCCGACGGAAAGGAGGCCTGCCCGATACGGGTAAATCCCTCAAGAAAATAAGGATAGTGTATATGCAGCGCTTCAAGCAGCACCTTAGGGCGGGGTACGGGGATACTGTTTTTAAGTAGTTGTGCGATGACACCACTGATCACAAAAACGGCAAGCAATTGCAGTGCGGCGGTATAACGCCGGGTAATAAGCAGGCAACCTGTCAGAAACAGAATAAATATGCCGTCGCCCGGAAAAGAAGTGATGACAAAGAAAACATCCAGGATCGGGCTGTGAATAGGATTCATCCCCGTAAAGGCTTCTACCTTGGTATGCGCGAGTGTATAAGCTGCGGCAACTGAGAGGAACAGCAGCCAGATGAGGAAATAGAGATTGATCTTCCTGTGATGCTGAATGATGTAAGAGAGCACGTGTTGCGTTTTTTGCAAAGGTGCTGCTGCAACATGACCAAATCACTACATAATGATCAGCTTTACATTAACAGAAAGTAAAAGAAAAGTTACGTCTGCTGAAACGCGTAGGTTGATGTGTGTTCCTGTGCAACGGGAAGGAACAGGTACCAGCTGAGCGCAAAGAGAAAATATTTCATATCGGTATCCGCAATATGTTCACCCTGCTTCAGTTGTATACCCACATTCCCCTTTTCGGAGGTAAGTCCGCAGGAGACCAATGGCGTAAATTGGTTGTCTTTATAAAAAACCAATTCAGCTTCGGGATTATTATTGTAAGAGAAGTGATACTGTTTTCCTTCAATATCAATCACCCCGCTGTTGCTGAACAGTTTCTCGTAGGAGAGTTTGCCAACAGGGAAACCATACTCATTTTTGAGCACTACCTTGTTTTTCCAGAATCCTTCGCGGTCGATAAAGAAAAGCCTTTTTGACGACTGGCATTCTGCCCTGAATATGGAAGACCTGTAGTTGATATGAAGGGTGAGTACGGGTCTTCCGTTCTCAATCAGTTCATAGCCAAGGGCTGGTGAAGTAGAAATTTGCTGCCAGTACATACCTACTTGTTTTATTAGAATGAAAAGATAATGTACTTCTTTTCATCCCTGTGTTAAGGAATTATTATGTTAATGTTAAGTGCTGCTAAAAAAACACCATGAATTCCAGTGCCGGGCTACTCAACTTTCACATAGGCAGCAGGTTGGATTGGCGGCTCCTGCTCTGCGGCAAGCAATTGACGTATAAAGCCGGGTAGTTGTTTCTGGTATACAAGGCCCTTTTTGGTAACCTCCCCTACCGGGCTAATCCCCTTTCCAATCATAGCTTGCCAGACCTCGCCTGAACCCGCGATCAGCGGGCCATGAGATTTCCACGCGCCGGGCTTGTTTTTTCCCCGACCATGGTCCGTAGTAATGATGAGCATGGTATTGTTCTGGTAAAAGGGTGTGGATTGTATCATATACCAGAGCTGTTCGAGCATTTTATCAAACTGGTTAGCACGTTGCAGGTAGAGGTCATAGCGGCCGCTGTGTGCATATTCATCGGTCTCACCAAAGCTTATATACACTATGCGTGGTTCCTTGTTCCTGATGTATTCCAGCGCCGTAAGAAAAGTGAGTTCGTCATGACGCGTACTGCCCTTTACGGCAATCCCTTTATCTTGTACCGCGTTGATAAGCATTGCTTCTTCGCCTAATGAAACTGTGTCTGGCAGTGAATCATAACCGGCATTTATGGGCAGGTGGCTGCGCTTTTCGTTAAAAATATAGGGAAAGACATCCCAGGAGCTGAAGGCAGCAACCCTGCCGCGATAAGCCTCCTGGTTATTGAGCCATTCTAAGATATTTGGGTTACGGTTGTATTTTTTACGGTTGGAGAAGATGCCCAGGTCTGTAGTGCCTGTCATCATTTCGTTATAACCTGCATAGGATATCCTATACAGGTTAGCAATGCTGACCCTGCTGTCGTACCGGCGGTTTCCCAATAACGCACCGCGGGAAGCGATCACATTCCAGAAAAAGGGTAACAGCTTTTTACGTCTTTCTTCAGGTGCAACGGCCCAGTACATCATCCTGGTGAGTGCCGTATCCTTTGTGTATGTTTCATTACTGATCAGCGCTGAATCAGCCCCATTGAATACTTCCTGCCAGCGGAAGCCATCGGTGGTAACAATAAAAACATTGGTTGGTGCCGCGGACTCCTGTGCGTTGGCCACTAAGCCAGCCATCAAAAGAATAACCAGGATTAATACTCGCATGGGTTAATAGTTGAGCAAAGAACAAACATGATTGTAACCTCCATCTTAACTCAATATTATCTTAGCATTATGTTCGCTGCTGCCGACGCATAAAAAAGGCAAAACCTGAAAAGGTCTTGCCGCACAAATGAGTAGATCTGATTATAATAACTCTAAACCTGATCGCCTACTGTTTACTTACTTTTATAGCACAAAATTCCTTTCCAGATGTTACTATAACATGACCTGCACATTAATGAACCGATAAGGAAAGGTTACCAAAACATGACCTGTGCTATTTCATTGCCCTTTCTATTACAACCATTGGCCGCTTCTGTTCTTTAAAACTTAACGATTTTATAATGCTGCCCACCGGTGAGCAGTGTCATCTTTGTAAAAAAGGATGCACAAGGCGCAATACACGGCAAACGCGGCTTCTTTCGGTACGTCTTTTCTTTGGGGCGTTGCTACTTCTGCCGCACAGAATGAGGGGGCGCATACCGCCGATGGCAGGGGGCTATCAGTTTGGGACGTATTTGCCCGGAGGCAGGGTAAGATCAAAGGAGGAGCCAAACCTTATGAAGCCTGTAATTTTTATTACCGCTACAAGGAAGACCTGATGCTGACGAAGGCGTTGGGATTTAATACATTCCGTTTCTCTTTTTCCTGGTCGCGGCTCTTTCCGGCAGGTAAGGGAAAGCCCAATAAGGTCGGGGTGGCTTTCTATCACCAAGTGATCGACGAATGCCTGAAGCTGGGCCTCACACCCTTTGTTACATTGTATCACTGGGACCTGCCCCATGCGCTTGAGAAAGAAGGTGGCTGGGCCTCTTTTCACATCACCCAATGGTTTAATCAGTATGTACGTTTCTGCGCAAAAGAGTATGGAGACAAGGTAAAACACTGGATTGTGCTTAACGAACCCTTTGCTTTTACCTCGCTGGGATACCTGCTTGGCCGTCATGCGCCGGGGAAGAAAAGTCTTACTGACTTTTTCAGTGCTGTTCATCACGCAGTATTGGCACAGGCCGATGGGGGTAATATCCTGCACACTGAAGTAAGTAAAGGACATATCGGCACTTGCTTTTCCTGTTCAGATATTTTGCCTTTTTCACAGAAACCGGAAGACATTGCGGCAGCTAACCGGGCAGACGTGTTATTTAACCGGTTGTTTATTGAACCACTGCTGGGCAAAGGTTATCCCAAGGCGGATTTCTCGCTGATGGAGAAGCTGGAGATTGCCAACAAATCGTGGAAATATGAGAAGCGTATGCAATGCAAGATGGATTTTATCGGCCTACAGAATTATTTTCCGCTCACGATAAAACACAACCCCTTTATCCCGCTGATACAGGCCAGCGAGGTTAAAGCGTCGGCAAGAAAGGTTCCCCATACAGCCCTGGGATGGGAAGTTAACCCCGGCAGCTTTCATCATATCATCAAGCGTTTCTGGAAATATGGGGCAATAAAAGAGATTATCATTACCGAAAACGGGGCTGCTTTTAAAGATAAAGTTGAAAACGGTGTTATCGACGATAAGGAAAGAATTGATTATTTCAGCGGGCACCTGCAGGCATTATTACAAGCAAAGCACGAAGGCATAAATATTACGGGCTACCTGGCCTGGACACTGATGGATAATTTTGAATGGGCCGAGGGATACCACAGCCGTTTTGGATTAGTGCATGTTGATTTTAAAACACAGCTACGCACCATCAAGAACTCAGGTTACTGGTGGCGTGACTTTTTGAATAGTAATAAGTAGCTGCATGCGCCTGACGCTTATACTATGTTTTGCTGAAAAGAAAATGTCTTGCTGTCCTATGTCCTATTGATGATTGCCGCGGCTACCCGCTCGCCATCCATCGCTGCACTTACTATACCTCCCGCATAACCTGCACCCTCCCCGCAGGGATAAAGGTTACTGAGCTGTGGGTGGGTAAGACTATTTGCCTCGCGCGGAATGCGTACTGGTGAGGAGGTACGGCTTTCTGTAGCCACCACCACGGCATCATTGGTAAAGTATCCCCTCATCTTCTTTCCAAAAGCAGTAAAGCCACCAGCAAGAGCGCGGTAAATAAATGGTGGTAACACAGTATTGAGGTTTACTGGAGCAAGCCCCGGAAGATAAGAGCAATCCGGTAAGTGGCTGGAGACTTTACCAAGACAGAAATCCCCCATCCGCTGGGCTGGTGCTTTAAAGCCACCACCACCCGCTGCGAAGGCATGCCGCTCTACCATCTGCTGGAAATGCATGAGTATCAGTGGGTCTTTTTCTGAACTACCAGAAGACCATTGTTTTGCTCGCTTTAGCTCTTCAACAGCATCAGCCAGTTCTACCTGTACAACCATACCACTATTGGCAAAAGGGTTATTCCGTTTGGAGGGGCTCCAGCCGTTGACTACAAGTTCACCGGGTGCTGTAGATGCAGGGGCGATGATGCCACCGGGACACATACAAAAGGAAAAGACGCCTTTCTGGTTGACCTGCTCTACAAGACTGTACGAAGCAGGCGGTAAATGCTTTTCACGAACCTGGCAATGATACTGTATCCCATCGATCAGTTGCTGGGGATGTTCAATGCGCACCCCCAATGCAAAAGGTTTAGCTTCTATTGTAAGCTTTTTTTGTGCCAGCAGTTCAAAGATATCGCGGGCACTGTGCCCCGTAGCCAGTATAAAATGCTGTGCGTGAAAGGTATTGCCTGCCGCTGTTTGTACCCCGTTTACCTTACCATTATCTATGATAAGATTGGTGACTTTCTGTTCAAACCAAAAAGCGCCACCCGCTGACAGTATCTTTTCACGCATAGCAGTGATGATCTGCGGGAGTTTGTTGGTACCGATATGCGGGTGTGCCTCGTAAAGTATTTTTTCTTCTGCACCGAAGTGTACAAAGAGATTAAGGATACGGTTGATATCGCCCCTTTTACTGCTGCGCGTGTACAGTTTACCATCGCTATAGGTACCCGCGCCACCTTCGCCGAAGCAGTAATTGCTTTCGGGGTTTACCACACCCTCCCGGTTAAGCTGTGCCAGGTCGCGTCGGCGTGAGCGGATCTCCTTACCCCTTTCCAGTATAATGGGCTTTATCCCCGCCTCTATAAGACGCAGGGCAGTAAACAATCCAGCGGGACCTGCACCGATGATCACTGCTTTGTGCGGAGCATGCGATACATCCTGCCAGGTAAACCCCTGCTGTTCTCTTTCCCTAAAAGGCTCGTTCAGGAAGGCCTGTACCGTAAGATTGACCCAGATGGTCTTACCCCTTGCATCGATTGATTGTTTGAGTATATGGTAGCCAGTAATATCGGCAATACCAGTAGCCAGAGCGATGCCACGTTGTATGAACAACGGATCGGCTGCTTCTGAGGGCAGCAGTTTAAGCGAAAGCTTTTGTTGCATTTGTCAGGTATTTATCCTAAAAAACAGAAACAATAAAAACAATTAGAAGGGCAGGTCGTCCACTGCATCGGGAGGAGTGGCTGAAAAGGTATCCAGTGGTTCAAGATAATCGTTGTCGTTTGCTCCACTACCAGCTTGAAGTATCTGTTCTATGCGCCAAGCATCCAGGTTCGTGATATAGTTCACCGTACCGTTCTTTTCCCAGCGGGTGCCCTTGATATTGAAATGCACTTTTATTTCATCACCGGTGTTTACCCGGTCTACGATATTAGTACGGTCCTGTACACACTGAAACTTGACATAATTGGTAATTGTCCGGCCATTGATATCCTCAGTCTTTTCTACCACAAATTCACGGGTTTTAAAGGTCTCTGTGCGCTGCACTGTGTCATACTTGGCCACCAGTTTACCGGTTAATTCGTACCCCATAATATTCTATTTTAGGGCCCAAAAATAGAATATATTCGGGTACAAAAATTTAATTTGATTTTTTATGCTGTCCTGCTGAAAAAAACTTTACCTTTCTGCTTTCAACAGCCTTTATTTCATGCGTCAATTCACTATGCTTTCCCTGTTTATTACAGGGTTATTTGTAATCAGTTGTCATACCGGTTATCAGACACAACAAGTGCAGTATAATGGGTACATGATAACCGATAGTGTAAAGAAAAGTGACGCACTTACAGCATTGATCAGGCCCTATGCCGACAGTGTGAACAAGAGCATGAGTGGAGTGGTGGCCATCAGTTCCATGGAACTCGAAAAGAAGCAACCCGAAAGCACACTCGGTAATGTGCTGGCAGATGCTATGCTGTATACCGCAAGAGATAAATTCAATATCAACGTTGATGCTGCCTTTGTTAATTATGGTGGTGTTCGCCTCAATTCCATTCCGGCTGGTAATATTACACTCGGCAAGATATATGAAGTAGCTCCTTTTGATAACGCAGTTGTATTACAGAAACTTGATGGTAAAACTTTCAGGGCTTTTCTTGATCACATTTCCGGAAGAGGTGGCTGGCCCTGTGCAGGCATTTCATTCCGGATCAAAGACAAAAAAGCAATTGATATAATGGTAAATGGTCGTCCATTTGATGAGAATGCAACCTATATCGTTGCTAATAGCGACTATGTAGCGAATGGAGGTGATGATTGTGCGATGCTGCGCAGTATACCAATGCAAAACATCAATCTTGTATTCAGGGATGCATTAGTAATTTATTTTGGTAAGCAGCATCGTGAAGGGAAAATGATTTCAGCAAAAATAGAAAACCGGGTTTCCAATGCTCAATAGAAGAAAATTTATTACCCAGTCTGCACTTGCAGCAGGGGCAATGCTCGTTTCCCGTTCGGCGCTGGCCGTGTTGGAACCGGAATCGATCCAGAAACTTACCATTCTTCATACCAATGATGTTCATAGCCGTCTGGAACCCTTTCCTATGGATGGCAGCAGGAACCAAGGACTTGGCGGGGTGGCTGCACGTGCAGAGCTGATCAATAAGATCAGGGGTGAAGAAGAACACGTACTTCTTTTTGACGCGGGGGATATTTTCCAGGGTACACCCTTCTTCAATCTTTACAAAGGCGAGCCCGAAATGAAAGCGATGGCAGCAATGGGGTATGACGCAGCCACAATGGGTAATCATGATTTTGATGCCGGCCTAGAAAATTTTGCAGCACAATTACAGCATGGTAAATTCCCATTGTTGCTATGCAATTATGATTTTACCAATACACCTATGGAAATGAAAGCAGTTCCATATACTGTATTTAAGAAAGGAAAATTGAAAATAGGTGTAACAGGAGTAGGTATAGAGATGAAAGGACTGGTACCCGACAACCTGTTTGGTAATACGATATACCTCGATCCGTTACAGAAAGTAAATGAAACAGCGTCTCTCCTGAAAAAGGAAAAAGGCTGCGACATGGTAATTTGTCTCAGTCACCTCGGGTATAAGTATGGTAATAGCAAAGTAAGTGACGAAGTACTTGCAAAAGAAACCGAATATGTAGACCTTATTATCGGTGGGCATACCCATACTTTTCTTGATGCGCCGGTGATGTACAAAAACAAGCTGGGTAGCGATGTTCTGGTCAATCAGGTAGGTTGGGCAGGCATCAATCTCGGACGCCTTGACTTTGAATTTTCACGCTCAAAAAAGAAAAATTTGGCAAAGTCCCACTCTGTGATTATTGGGAAAAAAACAAGTGAATAAAAAATTTTTTTTTCAACAAATTATCTTGATATTCGCTGTCTTGCATAAGAAATTTTTCATCCACGAACACTTGAAAAATTCTCAGGAAAAACCCCATATTGTATTCTAAAAATTGATTTGTAAATTGCTTAAGGTTGATGGAGAAAGATTTTGAAAAAGTTTGGCTCAGGTGCTTAGAAATAATCAAGGATATTGTTGAATGGCAGCATTTTAAAACATGGTTTGAACCCATCAGGCCAGTTGCCCTGAACGATAAAGTGCTGACGATACAAGTACCAAGCCAGTTTTTCTATGAATACCTGGAAGAGCATTATGTTACATTACTGGCAAAGACATTGAAAAGAGAGTTGGGGAAAGAGGCGAGATTGGAATATAGGATTATGGTTGACAGTGGTAACAGTAAGAATAAGCCCCTCACAATGGATGTGCCGGGCCACGGTTATAAATCATACTCAAACAATGAAATGGATTTTCCTTTAGTAATAAATAATCCTGTTAAAAATCCATTTGTGATCCCGGGTCTCAAGAAGATGCAAATTGACCCACAGCTTAACCATGCTTATACTTTTGACGCTTTTATAGAAGGAGATTGTAATCGTGTAGCCCGCAGGGCAGGTAAAACTGTAGCAGAGAAACCTGGCGCTACCTCCTTTAATCCTCTTGTAATTTATGGTGGTGTAGGTTTGGGTAAAACTCACCTGGCACAGGCGATAGGTAATGAAGTAAAACGGGTGCATCAGAACAAAGTTGTACTGTATGTAAGTTCCGAAAAATTCATCAACCAGTTTATCGATCACAGCCGAAACAATGCCATCAACGACTTTATTCACTTTTACCAACTGATTGACGTACTTATTATAGATGATGTGCAATTTTTCAGCCGTGCTGAAAAATCACAGGATGCTTTTTTTGCTATTTTCAATCATCTGCACCAGAGCGGTAAACAACTGGTACTCACTTCAGATAAGTCACCAAAAGATCTGGAAGGCGTACAGGAACGTTTGTTGAGCAGGTTTCGTTGGGGATTGTCTGCCGATTTGCAGACACCTGACTACGAAACAAAGATCGAGATACTGGAAAAGAAGATGAAGAATGACGGGTTAGAAATGCCCAAAGAAGTAGTAAAGTATATTGCCTATAATATCAACAGCAATGTACGCGAGCTGGAAGGGGCGCTTATTTCATTATTGGCACAATCTTCGCTTAATAAGAGGGAAATTGATCTGGAATTGGCTAAGAAAGTACTTAGGAACTTCGTTAAATCGTCCAGTAAGGAAATTACCATTGAGGCTATACAAAAAATGGTATGCGAATACTTTGATGTGGCCTATGATAAGCTCTTACAGAAAACGCGTAAACGTGAGATCGTACAGGCTCGTCAGATTACTATGTATCTTGCAAAATCATTTACGAAGAACTCATTAAAAACTATCGGTGAACATTTTGGTGGTCGAGATCATACAACTGTTATCCATAGTTGTCAAACTGTAAAAGACCTGATGGACACCGACAGCCTATTTAAAGAAAGTGTGCTGGAGTTACAGCAAAAAGTACAACTATCTGCTATGTAAAAAATAATATTCAAAAAAAGCCCGGGTTCTCAGGACCCGGGCTTTTTTTGAATATTTCTAAATTTGTTTGGGTAATATACCTTCGAATTGTATTTTTGCAACCCTTACTAAAGTAAGGACAGGCTGGTGAGGTGGATGAGTGGCTGAAATCAGTAGTTTGCTAAACTGCCGTACGGGTTAAACTGTACCGAGGGTTCGAATCCCTCCCTCACCGCAAAGCATTCTTCATCGGCTCGGGATGTAGCGTAGCCCGGTTATCGCGCCTGGTTTGGGACCAGGAGGTCGCAAGTTCGAATCTTGCCATCCCGACATACTTTACGAAATTGCCCCTGCATATTTGCAGGGTTTTTTGTGTTCGTTCATCAAATCCGGTTGGTAACTATACCTCTATATTCTTGTTATCTTGCAATTATGAATATATCCACTCCACTTGCAGAACGAATGCGGCCAGCTACACTGGATGCGCTTGCAGGACAGGAACACCTTACCGGCGCAGGAAGTATACTCAGGACGGCCATAGAAAGCGGTAAGATTCCTTCGATGATCTTGTGGGGGCCACCGGGGGTAGGCAAAACAACCGTTGCTAATATTATTGCGCAAACACTCTCCCTTCCATTTTACCAGTTGAGCGCTATCAGCAGCGGTGTAAAAGAAGTGCGGGAGATCATCGAAGAAGCAAAGGGAAAACAGCACGCCATATTGTTCATCGACGAGATACACCGGTTTAATAAGGGTCAGCAGGATGCCCTTCTCGGTGCAGTAGAGAAAGGGATTATTACCCTGATTGGCGCGACTACCGAGAACCCATCTTTTGAAGTCAATAGCGCACTCCTCAGCCGTTGCCAAGTATATGTGCTGAAAAACCTGCCTGATGAGGCCCTTGTTAAGCTATTACAGGATGTCATGACACGGGACGAAATATTGAAATCATTACCTGTTCATTTAAAGGAGGCGGAAGCGCTGATCTATATCAGCGGGGGAGACGCCAGGAAGCTGCTCAATTTGTTTGAGTTGACCGTAATGACGGAGCACAATAAAAATACCCGGGACGAAAAGATTGTCATTACAGATGAGCTTGTCATGAAAACGGCACAGAAGAAGGTTGCCCTGTATGATAAGCAGGGCGAACAGCATTACGACATCATTTCTGCCTTCATCAAAAGCATGAGGGGAAGCGACCCCAATGGGGCAGTTTACTGGCTTGCCCGGATGATAGAGGGGGGTGAAGATGTAAAATTCATTGCCAGGCGGATGGTCATATTTGCCAGTGAGGACATAGGCAATGCCAATGCCAATGCTTTGCTGCTGGCGAATGCTTGTTTTGACGCTGTAAACAAAATCGGATATCCCGAAGCAAGAATTATCCTGAGCCAATGTGCCACTTATTTAGCATCCTCGGTTAAAAGTAATGCGTCATACGAGGCAATAAGCAAGGCATTAGGTATAGTGAATCAGACAGGTGACCTTCCAGTACCACTACATATCCGTAATGCGCCTACCCGCCTGATGAAAGATATTGATTATGGCAAGGGGTACCAGTATTCCCACTTGGGAGAAGGTAATTATATTGAACAGGAGTATCTCCCGGATCAACTTAGCGGAACTGCCTTTTATGTGCCCGGAAATAATGCCCGGGAAACAGAGTTACGAAGGTTCTTAAAAGAGCGCTGGAAAGACAAATATGGATATTAAAAAAGAATGAATCCCGCTTTTGTAACCCATTGAATACCGATGCATTCCCAGTCAGCAACAATAGGTCATACTCTCCAAGGGTTTATCCACAAAACATCAATACCGTACGTCCTTTTGTACCTTTCATCAAAGATTGTCGTGATGAAATTGTTTTTATGCTTTATGTTTGACGCAAAATCAGAAGGGTCATGAATATCCTCGAGCTCCATCATCTCAAGAAATATTTTGCATCGCAAAAAGCAGTAGATGACATTAGTTTTAACATTGAACAAGGCAGCATATTTGGCCTCCTTGGTCCGAACGGTGCGGGTAAAACGACGCTGCTGCGCATGATTACCGGGATCTTTTACCCGGATAGTGGTGAGATTATCTTTAATGGTAAGAAATTCGATCCACTGAATGATGCAGGTTGCATTGGCTATATGCCGGAAGAAAGAGGATTGTATAAGAAGATGAAAATCGGGGAACAGGTACTGTACCTGGCCCAGTTAAAGGGATTAAGCAAGTCCGAAGCCCTCGAAAAGACAAAGCAATGGTTTGTAAAGTTTGAAATGCAGAGTTGGTGGAACAAAAAAGTAGAAGACCTCAGTAAGGGTATGAGCCAGAAGCTGCAATTTGTTACTACAGTACTTCACCGCCCCAAACTGGTTATTCTTGATGAACCGTTCAGCGGACTCGACCCAGTCAACGCTAACTTGATCAAAGATGAGATTTTCAACCTGGCCGCGGAAGGCACAACGATCATTTTCAGCACTCACCGCATGGAACAGGTAGAAGAAATCTGTGACCATATTATTTTGGTAAATAAAGGGCAGAAGATACTTGATGGCAGTGTAAGGCAGGTTAAAAATGATTTCAAGGAAAATTTGTATCGTATTGGGGCCTCAGTTTTGCCTGAGCAGTTGATGACACCCGTATTTGAGATTAAGAAGCATACAGAGGATGATCTTCTGATCAAACTGGGAGAAGGCAGTACTACAAATAGTGTTCTGCAGTATTTTATCAACCAAGATGTACCAATCCATTCTTTTAAAGAAGAACTTCCATCGTTGAACGATATTTTTATCCGTCTTGTTGAAGGTACAGGCAATGCAAGACAGTTCCAACCCATTCAATAAACGCATTCTGTAAATCATTTGATATGAACAAGATCTGGCTGATCATAAAGCGGGAATATCTCACAAGGGTACGCAATAAAACATTTCTACTCTCTACCTTCCTGCTTCCCCTGATGATGATACTTTTTATTTTTGGCAGTGTATTTTTTGCTACAAAGTCCACTGAAAAACGACAGCGGATTGCCGTTATCAATGACCCTGGCTTTATGCAGGAAAACTTAAAAACAGACACTTCAAAAGTAATCTTCAGCTTTGACCCAACTGTTAAAGACACCAACTTCGTGTATAAAGGTTACGATGGTGTACTGATCCTGAACAGTGATACAACTGATAAGAACTTTATCCTGTTTTCAAAGAAAACCCTGGGTACCTTTACCGTAAGCTATATTGAAGGGAAACTGGACAAAGCATTTGAGAACCGCCAGTTACAGAACAGGGGCATTAAAGTAGCAGAGTTGGATTCAATCAGTAAGAAGAACAATGGTTCCTCAAATATCAGGAATGACCTGAAAGGCGATAATGGTAAGTCTACCCGCGTAAATGCCTCTCTTAATTACGGAATCGGTTTTGGGAGTGGCATTCTCATTTATATAACGATGTTTATTTTTGGGGCAATGGTAATGCGGGGAGTAATGGAAGAAAAAACCAACCGGATCGCTGAAGTGATAGTGAGTAGTATAAAACCATTTCAGTTAATGCTGGGTAAAATATTAGGTATTGGTGCTGTAGGGCTAACCCAGCTATTACTTTGGATCATCCTGATTTTTGGATTATTTACTGTAACCCAGCTCTTTATCCCGTCCGATGTGTTGCACCAAGTGCAACAATTGCAGCAACAGCAAAATACTGGCATCCCTGGTGCAGGTAATGCTATGGTCGTAAGTGAGACAGCTAAGAATATTTTTGATATGCAGAATTCGGTATTTGCAATTCCATGGCTCAAGATCATTAGCTGCTTTATCTTTTATTTTCTTGGTGGATACTTGTTTTACTCTTCTTTATTCGCCGCAATTGGCAGTGTGATCAATGAGGATCCACAGGAGGCACAGTCATTAATGCTGCCCATTACAATGCCTATTATCTTTGGATTTATTATTCTGTCGAGCAATCTGAGTACTCCCGACAGTAACGTAATGGTGTGGGCTAGTATCATCCCTTTTACTTCACCTATTGTGATGATGGGCCGTATTCCAAGTGGTGTGCCTTGGTGGCAACTGAGCTTATCGATTATTCTGCTGATTGGTGGTTTTTTATTCACCACCTGGATGGCAGGGAAGATATACAGAACAGGCATATTGCTCTACGGAAAGAAAGCAAGCTGGAAAGAAATGTGGAAATGGGCTTTCCGAAAATCCTGATTAATAGCGCCTGCTTGTTCTTTTTAGAAATGACCTTCCAAAGCGCTTAATATCGTACCTTGGAAGGTCATTTTTATTTATCATCCTACCAGTCCATGGCGCATCGCAAAAATTGCTAATCCAACACGACTCTTTATATTTAACTTATTAAATAGTGCCTCCCGTAGAGTATCTATCATTCTCGGATTAGTATGCATCTGTTTTGCAATTTCTTTGTATGTCAACTCCGTGCTAACCAGTTTAAGCAGGTTGATTTCTTCTTCTGTAAAATGAATCTGTTTTAATGCAGCATCCTCACCATAGCCATTCACAAACAAGCGGGCAAAGCGGCCAGAGCTATCTTTTCCATAATACTGTCCATAATAGGTAACATGCTTAATAGCTTCGTGCAGATCCTGGGCATTCGTATTTTTCTTCAGTATGGCTTTCACACCAGCCTTTAAAAGACGTAAAAGCGTTGCGTCAGTATCGTGCATTGTAAGCATAATGATATTTATTTCCGGGTAATACTGCCTGATCCAGATTGCGGTATCAATTCCATCCAACACAGGCATCCGCATATCAAGAATAAGCACATCCGGAAGTAATCCTGATTTTAGCTTAGCGATCATTTCTTTTCCGTTACAGGTACTATAAAGAACCTGGCAGTCAGGGAAAGTATTGATCAGTGATTTTATAGCTTCGATAAAAAGAGTGTGATCATCAGCA
This sequence comes from uncultured Ferruginibacter sp., assembly GCA_964590975.1. GTDB lineage: Bacteria > Bacteroidota > Bacteroidia > Chitinophagales > Chitinophagaceae > Ferruginibacter. The sequence continues at coordinate 81,794 of CAZPXP010000004.1, forward strand.
ATTGCTACTGATATTTTAGAATTATTCATGGTTTAAAAAAGTTAAATTATCATTACTGAAATATTATATCAATAGTATAAGTTATATATCAATCAACATTGATTTGCTATACATAATCTATAAATTATAGGATTAGCTCATCTAGAAGTTTTGACAGGAATTGGAAAATTTTATCGAATAACCTCTTTCCTTTTTTATTTCATTCCAGTCTTTATACGGTAATTTATAACGCTTGTCCAGCAAATATTCTCCAAGACGCCAAAAACATAAAGGATTTTTACTAAATAAGCGGTATATAATTGTATCCGACTCCCTTACTGAACATTTCTTAGGCACCCCTATTGAATAATTATAATAATCATTTTTAAAAGGCATGTCAATTACAGTGAATGAACCACTACTGTTACTATAGCGGTAATGACCATCATCAAGAAGTAAACTTAACACATACTTCATTGGAGGTATATTACTTACTATGATAACTAACATTACCCCAAATGTTATTTTAGTCATTTTACTGAATTTCATACAAAGTCGTTTTATTAATATTTATTTTCAATTAAGACATAAGCAATATTTGCCATGTCATAGAATATAATAACTACAATTATTTAATTACAAGGACCTTTACTCGCTGTTGCTATTAGGTTTAGATCTAAGCTGATGTATGGCGCATCAGCGGGTTCAGTCATTTTCATATACTGGAGCCCTTGATAAAGACCTTGCGGAGTATACAGCATAACCCTGCTTCCAAGATATGTGTCAACAAATCTAGGAATACAAGCGATTGGACGTGAGCGTATAGCATTAACTGCATCTAAAACAAATTGAGTGCAATTAAAATCGTCCAGCTTGTACTTTTTTTGACTACCTTCTTTAAGTTTTTGAATCAATAAACTGAAATTAACCTCGCTAATCGTATCTATAACCATACTGGCATTAAGTTCGTGTTGTCGTCCAATAAATCCATTATCTACTATTTTACTTTCAACTTGTTGCATAGACATGCTTTTGGTACCGTTCTTGGGGTAAAAACCAATAACCTGATTAACTGTATCCTGACCATTCACTTTAGTGAGTTTAATAAAAGTATGTCCAACAGAAATACCAGAATTATTACTAATACTAATATTGGCATCAGGATTACCATCGACGGGAATATCCACGTAAATTTTTGCATAGTAAAATGCTCCATTTGAAGACATGTCGGAAAAACATTTAAAGTAGTCATCAATGTTTATTCCTGGTTCAGAATCAGAGTCGTCTAATTCTACTTCAACAAGTTCAGAAAAGTCATCATTCCCCCCACCTTCGCCACTCCCCGGCCCGTCGGCATTGAGATAGCTTACGACAGACTGCTGTACCCCACTACTGTCACCGGAGCCCCAACTACCCGTATGATTTACCCAATAGTAAAGTCCACGGTTGATGATAATTACACCCGGCGGTAGCACAAAATAACGTATCTCCCTCCCGGTTTCACTTGGTGCAACAGATGTTATATCCTTAACAAGTTGCCCATTACTGAAGCTCCGTAGCCGCTGTGTATTATTGTTTTTAACCTGTAACAACTGGTACTGTCTTCCATCCAGAGACTCTCCTGCTAACTCACCGCTAAAACGACCAGCGGAATCGGTGCCTCCACTGATATCCTGGAAAGTACATTCCCACTGGCCATTTTTATAAAGGGCTACAAGGCGGCGAGTATAGTCAGATTCCCTTCTGCATAGTGCAACATACCCGATAGTAGCATCACCTTGTATAATAGATGTAGTACTTTGCCACATTATACTATCATAACGTTGTGGAGTAGTATTCTGCGCAACATAATGTTTTAGATCCATCAGCAATAAATTCTTGTCATTTTCAGGGTTGAGATTTTCTTTACGGCAGGAAAATAGTGCAACAATCAGCATCAAATAAAATGCATTTTTCATTTCATCAAAAATTTTAGGTTCGTTAAAGTGTTAAATCATTAAGAGAGTGCACTTCTCTTAATGCGACAAATCTTATGGCTTTTGATGAAAAAAAATCGAAGTTTTCCAACTATTTTCAAAAAAGGGCGTTTTTTTTAGCAAATGCTAAATTTGCATTATTGTTGCATTTATAAAACTGGCCGGATTTGTTCCATTTTTAGCCTGAAAAGGCAGCATAGTCATACTATATATGACCTTCATATTAAGGGGAAAGTAGGAAAAACACGAGTGATTTGTATTATTCTGTAATTTATTCGACAGGCATTAATGCACGGATGCGACTCAGGGTGGTTATATTAATACCAAGGTAAGAAGCAATGTCAGCAACCCGGGCCCTGTCGCAAATTTCCGGGTGCTGTTTAAGCAAATAACTATAACGTTCTTCTGCTTTCAGGTTCCGGATATTATACAACCTCTCTTCACTGAGCATATAATATTTGATCGTGAGGAGCCTGCCGATAACATTAAACTCAGGAAATTCTTCATAGATATCCTGCAACTGGTCATAGTGAATATAATGTACAATGCTGTCTTCCAGGGCTTCTATATTTTCATAGCTTGGTGTACGGTCGTAAAAGCTCTTTACTGAATTGATGATATCATTCTCTGCCATAAACCATACCGTTGTTTCTTTCTTACTGTTCCTGTAAAAACAACGCATAAATCCTTTCTCAATAAAATAGATATAGTCTGATACCTCGCCTTCTTTTAAGATGAGTTCTTTCTTGGGAACTTTCCTGCGCCGGATCAATGCAGCAATTTTCTTATTAAGGTCACTGGATAAACGGCAGACCGAGTTAAGATAAGCGATTACATAAGTAGACATATGCGGCTTTTTCCGAAGTTAATATTTTCTGCTCAAAAATCAATATCAGCTGATAGACTAGTATGAGAATGTCATTACTCTCGCGGGAATATAATTATCAGTTCCGACAAAAACAAGGGAAAAAAAACATGGCATTTCCGGGAAAAATCCCGGGTTTAATTTATTCCGCTTTTACATCTTTGCGCCATTACTTCCAGGTAATTCCCTAAACCTCACTGCAACCGGCGAGATGCGCATAGCCGGGATGCAGTGTTGAACAGAAGTAATAAGAAAGTTAAATAGTTGTGTGTTTTTGTTTTCGGTTACATTCCAATGGTTACACTTATCTGCCGCTCAGTCTTGAAAGGGTAGTAAGTGGTGTCGGGGGCTGGTTTCTACCAGCCCCTTATTTTTATACTACAGGAATTTACCGGTATGGCTTTCTTTGCATTTTTTTAGGCTGGCTGGCGTACCTGTGAATACCAAATTGCCACCGGCTGCACCAGCTTCCGGACCCAAATCGATCACCCAGTCTGCAGAGCGTATCACATCAGTATTGTGCTCAATCACGATGATGGAATGCCCCTGTTCGATTAGGGCATTAAACGAAGCCAGTAATTTTTTAATATCATTAAAGTGCAGTCCTGTAGTCGGTTCGTCAAAAACAAATAGTACAGTCCCCGTAGCTCTGCCCTTACCAAGAAAAGAGGCAAGCTTTACACGTTGGGCCTCACCGCCTGATAGGGTATCGGAAGACTGGCCCAACTTAACATAACCCAGCCCCACATCACTCAACGGCTGTATTTTTTTTACAACGTCTTTTTCATCAGTGAAGAATTCGATCGCCTCATCCACACTCATCTCCAGCACGTCATAAATATTTTTCTCCTTATATCGCACTTCCAGCACTTCCTCCTTGAAGCGTTTCCCACCACATGCCTCACAGGTAAGGTGTACGTCTGCAAGAAACTGCATCTCTACAATCTGTTCACCTTCTCCCTTACACGTATCACAACGTCCTCCATCAACATTAAAAGAAAAATGTTTTGGCTGAAAACCACGTATTTTACTGAGCGGCTGTTTACTGAACAAATCCCTGATTTCATCGTATGCCTTGATATATGTTACCGGGTTACTCCTGCTGCTTTTACCAATAGGATTCTGATCAACCAACTCTATTTGTGTAACAAAGTCTATATCACCCGTTAGTGCTTTATACATACCCGCTTTTTCTCCAAACTCACCTTTGAGTTTACTTAGTGCCGGGTAGAGTATCTGTTTTACCAGGGTCGTTTTACCACTTCCACTCACACCACTTACCACGCAAAGCACCTGAAGTGGAAAATCTACGTTTATCCGTTTCAGATTATTCTGAGCAGCCCCTTCTACCCTGATACTCCGCGTCCATTTTCGTGTATGCGCGGGCGGTGCAATGGAGAGCACCCCGCTCAGGTATTTACCCGTCAAGCTTTTAGGATTTTTTACTATAGCATCATAATTCCCCTCGGCAATGACTTCACCACCAAGATGACTGGCGAGTGGCCCCATATCAATAATATGATCTGCTTCTCGCATCATCATATCATCATGCTCTACTACTACTACCGTATTACCAAGATCCCGGAGTTCTTTAAGCACACGTATCAATCGTTCAGTATCGCGGCTGTGCAGACCAATGGAAGGCTCATCCAGTATGTATAATGAATTGGTGAGATTACTGCCCAGGCTACGCGTCAGTTGTATACGCTGGCTTTCTCCACCACTTAGTGAATTCGCAAGACGGTTAAGTGTAAGATAACCCAGCCCTACATCAAGCAGGGTCTTAAGCCGATGCCGGATCTCAAGTAAGATACGGCGTGCTACTTTTCTGTCGTACTCACTGAGCTCCAGTGCATCAAACCAGTCGTTGAGGTTGCTCACCGGCATCTCACACAGTTCGCCAATATGCTTACCACCTACTTTTACATATAAAGCCTCCTTGCGCAGGCGGTAACCATTGCAATCAGTACAGGTAGTACGCCCGCGGTAACGACTGAGCAATACGCGGTACTGTACTTTATAAAGGTTCTGTTCTACCTCTTTAAAGAATTCGTTAAGTCCAAGCACTCCTCCGCTACCCTCCCATATTACCCGTATCTGTGCGTCCGTAAGCTCCATAATCGGTTTATGTATCGGGAAGTTTATATTAGAAGCACCTTTTACAAATTGCTCGCGCCACCAACCGAGCTTTTCTCCCTTCCAGGGAGCTATGGCCCCCTCATAGAGGCTCAGCCGCTTATCGGGTATGATTAGATCGGGATCGATGCCCAGTATCTGAGAAAACCCTTCACAGGTAGGGCAGGCACCATAAGGATTATTAAAAGAGAAAAGGTTAGGTACGGGTTCTTCAAAACGAATGCCGTCCAGCTCAAATTTATTACTGAAGGGCAGGCAGTTCGTAACCTTACCCTGCGCGTCGCTGATCTCCAGTAAAAGCTCACCCTCACCTTCATAAAAAGCAGTAGTAGCTGAGTCCCCAATACGGTGCCTGTCGTCTTCATCAAATTCCTTTATCACAAGGCGGTCTATAAGCACATAATGTTCTGATGTGGTAGCTTTTTTCTTTGCAGCAGCTCCGCCAGGTACCATTTTCTTTTGTATTGCTTCATCTTCCAGGGCATCTTCGATACGTATAACCTCACCATTACTATATAAGCGGCTGAACCCTTTTTGCATAAGGATGTTCAATTCTTCTTTTACGTCGCGGTTTTTGCTCTGCCTGAAAGGAACAAGGATCAGCGCCCGGCGACCATGCGGCAACTCGCTGATGGCCTTTACTACATCGGTTACGTCATCCTTTTTTACTTCCCGTCCACTTACAGGCGATATCGTTTTTCCCACCCGGGCATAGAGCAGCCGCAGGTAGTCGTATATCTCCGTCATGCTGCCTACTGTACTACGTGGGGTACGGGTAATCACTTTCTGTTCGATGGCGATGGCAGGGCAGAGCCCTTTGATATAGTCTACATCAGGTTTATTCATCCGTTGCATAAACTGCCGGGCGTAGGCACTCAGGCTCTCAGCATAGCGCCGTTGCCCTTCGGCAAAAAGGGTATCAATGGTTAAAGAAGATTTACCGGAACCCGATACCCCTGTTACCACCACCAGCTTATTCCTTGGAATCTCGACCGTTACATTCTTGAGGTTATGAACCCGCGCGCCTTTTATATAAATGCCATCACCGGTACTCGCTTTTGCAGGTGTGCGGAAACCAGCTTTAACTGTTGTTTTACTCATGTGTCGTGTAAAAGACAAATGTAAAACGCTGCCTCTTAAATTGCTAAAATTTTCTTAAAATGGATATACAGTGTTTTTCCTATTGCTTTGCTTATGTACTTTTATTGCCTGAGGCACGCCAAAAAAATTGTTAAAAAAATTTGGCAGAATAAAAAATATCATTATTTTCACACTTCCAATATCCAATAAAGTGAAAAGCCTGACTTCTATTCGATAGACTTCTACGCTTAATTTCCCCTTATTGGTCCTGTCAATTTTTTAATGTCCAAACAAAACTGTAGAAGTTTATGAAATGCCTTAACAATCTTACCGACCAGCAACTCATCCATTTGTATATGGATGGAGACGCTGACGCGCTCTCGACGCTTGTAATGCGCTACAAAGACAAAATTTACACGTCTATTTATCTCCTCGTTAAAGACAAATACCTTGCCGAAGACATCTTCCAGGATGTATTTATCAGGGTTATCGACACGCTTAAAGGTGGTCGGTACACTGAAGAGGGTAAATTCTTACCCTGGGCTATGCGTATTGCACACAATATGTGTGTAGATCATTTCAGGAAGGTAAAACGTTCTCCGAGTATCAAAACAAGCGACGACCGTGACATCTTTGAAGTACTTAACTTCTCTGAAGCAGGCGCCGACCAGCGTATGATGCAGAGCCAGAGTCACGACCGTGTGCGCCGTATGATCGATCTGCTGCCTGAAGACCAGCGCGAAGTGATTATCATGCGTCACTACGCCGACCTGAGTTTTAAGGAGATCGCTGATCTTACCAAATGCAGCATCAACACTGCCCTCGGGCGTATGCGCTATGGCCTGATCAACCTCCGTAAAATGATGGCAGAAAAACAAATCGCTTTATAAACCATATTTGTAACCCCCACCAAGGAGAAACCCCGCGTATGCGGGGTTTTATTTTTTAGTACAACTGCAATTTTACCTACGCGCTGCCAGCCGTTACGCCTTCCGGAGGGGTATCGGTTTTAGCTTCTGCCGCAGCCGGGGTAGACTGTTTAATCTTGAAGATGGCCTTCTGGAGCTCATTCTCTGCATATTTCACCACTAACCCACCTACAAACAATACGCAACCAAGCAAACAACCACCAATGAAGCCTATAATGGCAAAAAGTATGGGTGATGATTCCTTTTTGTCGTATGGAGGATCAGGTCTGTCCAGTATCTGGATAATCGGGGTTTGTTTCTGTAAACGCCACATGGCCTCCTCCCGGTTATTGGCGGCCACATCACGCTGGCGCATGGTACGCTCTTTCAGCGCAGAAAGATTTTCCTTGGGAATATTGTATTCGAGCCGGTCAGTTGGAGTAAAATAGGTAGTGTTAAACATCTTGATGGCTTCTTTATCGATGTTAGCAAGTACCTTATCAAGTGAATCTACCTTTTTCAATGTAAACTCATAATCAAGTTTGGCCTTACTGACTTTCAGTTCGCGATAGAAATCGGATATTTTTTTTACGATGGCATAGCTGATAGGCGAGATGATCTCCTGCTGTGTTGAGCTGAAGGTAAGTTCGAGTACCCCATTTTTATTTATTTTTGCTGTAACACCCGTTTTCAGTGCAGTACCGCCGATGTTTGCAAGTTTTGCTGTATCCGTTGGAATTTTATCTTTTGCAGTGGCTTCATCCCATCGTTTTCCCTTGGCGGCCAGGATCAGCAGCTCTGCAATTGTTTTGTTACCAAACTCAGGTACACGCATCAGGGCTACAGCCTCACGGGTATTACGGCTCGTAGCCAGCTCAATAATATTGATAGAAGCCTCACTACTAAAGCTCTTAGGCGCTTCAGTAATACCCAATATACTGTTAAGGGTGCTGTTGACCCCGGAATTATCCGTCGAATTCGTTAAGGGAAACACCGTGGCCTTTGAAGTATAAACAGTAGGCGTTCTGTTTGCATACCAGAACAACAGCGCTCCTATTCCAAGGCCAATAAGCAGAATCAGGAACCTGAACTTTTTCAGGCGCCTCAATATCTCTAATATTAACTCTCCTGAAGTCACGATTCCTTATTTATTTAAGTATTTGATAATAATAGCACTGATGATAATAGGCACCGTTGCCGTAACCGTCTGGATGGCGATATCGCTAAGCTCTTTACCTTCCGGACGCACAGGTACTGTAATGGTCGACCCCTCTTCTACCTTGGGATAAAAGTGCATAAAGAAGAAGCTTTTGGTGCGGCGGCTCTTACCATTAGCATACGTAACATAGATACGTTTACGCCATGGTCGTACACCAAAACCACCCGCCTTATCTATATAGTACCCGAGGTTAGTATGCTCTTTATCGAACGCAATCTTAAGGGGCGACTGTACCGTACCGGCCACTGTCACAAAAGGATTGATCTCCGGTATATAAACTACATCGCTTTCCTGCAGCACGATATCATGCTTGGAGTTCTTATACTTCAACGCTTTATACAGGTCGATGCTGACAGGCTTTGATAATTCCATCACGACACTGTCGGGAATCTCGCGACCCAGCGAATCGTACTTAGGCTTACGCACAATATTTTCGCGGAACAGGTCGGTTTTATTACGGTATAACACGGCGCCAGCTACGTTAGCATTTTCCCTGATACCACCAGCCCTTTCAATATACGAAGAGATACGCTCATATTTATTCAGTCGGGGGTAATCACCAGGGTATTTTACCAATCCTTCAAGACGAATATTCTGTTGCAGTTCGAAGGTAGGGTTCTTACGTACAAAGATTTGATCGTAAGGTTTAAGCGCCACTTTCGCAGCAGCCGAATCAAGCTCAAGGTTAGGCAGAATCCTGTAAGACTTAACGATTGTACGGGTAGGTTTCAGGCCCTGCTGAGCAGAGTCAATATCTACAATACTCGATATTTCAAGACGCCCAAACTCAGCCGACTGCTTAATACCACCGGAAAGATAAAGCAGGTCCTGCAACGTCATACCTCCATATTTTTTTTGCTTACCCGGCCTGCGCACCTCACCCTGTATTTCTACATACTGCTGCTCGCCAAACTCCGACTGGCTGAATAGTTGCACCACGTCATTAGCTATTAACTGCACGTTGTTTTCGTTGGTATAATCATTCTTTTCAATACCTGCGAGGTTGATCTCAAGCTTATTTGATTTGAGGTTGGTAGAGTCGCCCGCACCGCGGAAGATATACGCCCTTGGCAGGTAAGTATTACGCGTAACACCACCAGCACGATTTATCAGATCAAACAGGCGATCCCCTTTACGCAACTCATATACAGCCGGGTAGTTCACTTCACCCCTTACTTCCACCTTATTGGCAAGGCCCGGTTTAATGAGCTCAACCTTTACTATATCGCCGTCATTCAGCATCGCATCTTCATTATACAGCAGGGGGCTGTTCTCGCGGTTAATGATGGCATTGGCATTAATATCTTTCTGTACCTGCTTTTCGTTTTCAGTACGCAGTATTTTCATAGAAGAAGCCAGGGCCTCCGATGTAAGCCCGCCACTGTATTTCAATAGGGCTTTTACACCTTCCTCTTTTTTAAGCTGGTAATACATAGGGCGTTTGAACTGCCCGGTAGCAAGTACTTTTTTATCATAAAAACCAACTACCACAAAGTCGTTGTTTTCAAGATAGATCTGTTTACCCATATCACCCGTGGTGAGGTATTTATAGATATCCAGCGTAGAGATTACTTTACCACCCCTTTTAACAATAATATTACGCAGGTTACCTACTTCATTGATGCCACCAGCAAGGCCGATCACACTAAACGCATTGGAGAATGCAGATACAGTAACAGGCCCGGGATTATTCACCTCTCCCACTACGTTTACATTAATAGTCCTGGGCTGACCGATAGACACAGCTATCTGCGTACCCGCAGGCACCTTTGTAATAAAACGCGAATACACGATGGAGCGTGCATTCTCAAACGTGAGCCCCTGTACATATATCTTGCCAAGCCCCGCAGGAAATATAGAACCATCCCTGGCAATGATATAATCTTCCTGGAATTCAGCAGCACCCCACAGTGCTACGATGATATGATCACCCACACCAAGGGGATAATCAAGAGGAGGTGTAGACAGTTCTGAAAGATCGTTGATAGCCAGGCCCTGGAATACATTGGCGCCATAGGTCATTTCAGTCTGGTTAAACGTTTGCTTGATATTATCTTTCTGTGTACTGTCCTTGTCAAGCGATTTATTCTTTAAACGCTGGATAATATCGGGCGTCTGTTTCGTTACATCCTTACCCGATTTATTATTGTCTTTAAGCAAAGCCTGAAGGGCCGGCTGCGTGAGCGATTTAGGATCTACCCCCTGGGCAATCTGCGCAGGGTTCTGAACGTCGGGTATCTGGGGAACGGGCTGACAGTAAGCAAAGAGTGAAAGAAAGATACTTATGGTAAAAAAAACAGAATACTTACTTAAAAAACACACGTTTCTCCGTTGCATTTGTTGCGGGTTAATATGCTTGTATTTAAAATTGGCGCAAAGATAATGATTTATTTCAGTGGGGCCTGTTTTGCTTCGATGAAGCCCCTCCACAGTTCCTCCACAATTTCTGCTGCGGGCCTGATGTCGCGAATGAGTGCACTCACCTGCCCGATCTCCAGCTCCCCCTCATCCAGGTCACCCTCAAACATGCCTTTCTTCGCTCTACCCCTGCCAAGTAATTGCTGTAACGCCTCTATTGGACGGCACTCCTGTTCTGCCGCCTGCACTTGATCAAAAAAGGCATTCCTGAGCAGGCGTACAGGGGTGAGCCGTTTTAAAGACAATAATGTGTCGCCTTCTGCTGCCCTGATCACAGCATTCTTAAAATTGAGGTGTGAAGAGGCCTCCTCACTGGCTACAAATCGACTCCCTACCTGCACCCCTTCTGCACCCAGGGCCATCGCGGCAAACACCTGCCTGCCCGTAGCAATACCCCCTGCAGCTATAACGGGAATGTGTACCGCATCGCAAACACCCGGCACCAGCACAAAAGTGGTGGTTTCTTCCCTGCCATTATGCCCACCCGCCTCAAAACCCTCCGCCACTACAGCATCACAACCAGCATCCTGCGCTTTGAGGGCAAACTTGCTGCTGCTCACTACGTGTACCACCGTAATACCATGCTGCTTCAGTACAGACGTCCATGCTTTAGGATTTCCCGCAGAAGTAAACACAATTTTTACTCCTTCCCCAATAATAGTATCAATATGCTTGTCAATATCAGGATAAAGCAGCGGCAGGTTCACGCCAAAGGGTTGCCCAGTAGCTTCCTTACACCTTATAACATGCGTTTTGAATACTTCAGGATACATACTGCCCGCTCCAATGATGCCCAGCCCTCCGGCATTGCTTACTGCACTGGCCAGCCGCCAGCCACTCGCCCAGATCATACCGGCCTGTATAATAGGGTATTGGGTGCCAAAAAGACGGGTAACCCGGTTACTGAATTGTTCCATTTGCAGATAAAAATAGGGCAGAAAAGAATGCGGTAATCAAATTAGCTTTTAACATATGCACATTCAGGGAATCAACCATGTAAATCCGTACATAGCCCACTGATACCATACTGATACCATACTCTTAATATACTGTTACCATACCGCTGTAGGAAAATAAGGCGCTGCCCTGGTTACCACGGGCAGGCATATACATAGTGCTTCATTACCGGGCAATTAAGAACTGTAAAGAATAAAACCCTCACCGGCATTAAAATAATTATTAATATCAACGTCCTCCCAGGTCAATAGCAGTGTTATCGCCAATATTCAGGTTGCGGCTTACACCCCTTACCTCCGCATCGCTGCCGATAAGGGAGTTCTTAAGAACAATATCTACCAGTTTGGAATAAGAACCTATAATAGAATCTTTAATAATACCGTGATTAATGGTAGTATGTTCGCCAATACTTACATTCGGGCCGATCACCGAATTGCGGATATCACAGCCATGCGCAATATCAACCGGGTGTACAATAATGGTGTTTTCATACAGGTCTTCTTCAAGCGCGCGACCACCAAATTTCTTCAACAGCGTGGCATTACTTTCCAGGAGCGTTTCCTTACGGCCACAGTCAAACCAGTTCTGTATCTTGAATGCCTGCACTTTGGCGCCGCTCTGTATCATACATTCAAGCGCATCCGTAAGGCTAAACTCATCACGCGTTTTGATATTGGCAACGATAGTTCTTTCAATACAACTGAACAGTGCAGCCGTCTCCCTGATCTTGTACAACCCTACCAGCGCCATATTACTTTTAGGTATCGCCGGTTTTTCCACCAGGCGGCTGATAAAGCCATCATCTTCAATCTCGGCCACACCAAAATTACGGGGGTCATCTACCTTCTTTACCCCAAGCGCACTGTAAGGCAGGTTGATCATTTCTTTTACATCATACTCTGCAATCGTATCACCCAGCACAATAAATATTTCGTCGCCACCCACCAGGTCACGGGTAAGACCAATGGCATGCCCCGTTCCCTGCCGCTCTCCCTGCTTAATAAAATGGCAGTTGAGATGGGGATATTGCGCGTTCACGTAATCCTCTATTTTCTCCCCAAGATAACCAATGATAAAAATGAAATCATTTATTCCTGCACCATGGAGCTGGTCCACAATAATGCTCAGAATGGTTTTTCCCGCAAGCGGGATCAGCGCCTTAGGCTGAGTGTATGTATGAGGGCGCAGCTTTGTGCCTGCACCTGCTACTGGTATTATGGCCTTCATATATCGAATCCGTCTGCCCGTAAGGACAACTTTCTTTTTTCGGACAGTGAAGATAGAAAATACTCGGATATAATGTGTAGAATTTACATTATGATATTCCCCGCAAACCATTACTTCAGCCAAACATAATATTCTGAAATGAAATATACCCCTAATGGCAAATACACAGGCAGCATGTATATTTGTGCCCTAATCAATACATCATGCAAAGAGATACGGCTATTTTCGACCTGATCCACAAGGAATTGCAACGCCAGCGTCATGGCATAGAGCTGATCGCTTCAGAAAACTTTACCTCGCTGCAGGTAATGGAAGCAATGGGCACTTCACTTACCAATAAGTATGCAGAAGGGTATCCCGGCAAGCGCTATTACGGCGGGTGCGAAGTGGTAGATCAGGTAGAACAACTGGCTATCGACCGGTTAAAAGCCATCTTCAACTGTGCATACGCCAACGTGCAACCACATAGTGGCGCACAGGCCAACGCTGCCCTGATGTTAGCAGTCCTGCAACCGGGCGATAAAATACTGGGGCTCGACCTCAGCATGGGCGGCCATCTTACACATGGCTCACCCGTAAACTTCAGCGGTAAGCTCTATGTACCGCATTTTTATGGCGTGGTCAGGGAAACAGGGCTCGTGGATTATGATGCGTTGGAACAAAAAGCCCGTACCGAAAAACCAAAACTGATCATCTGCGGGGCAAGCGCTTACAGCCGCGAGTGGGACTATGCCCGCATCCGTAAAGTAGCGGATGAGATCGGTGCTTTTGTATTGTGCGACATGGCACACCCGGCCGGTTTTATTGCCAAGGGATTACTCGACTCTCCATTCCATCATTGTCATTTTGTAACCAGTACTACCCACAAAACCCTGCGTGGCCCGAGGGGTGGTATCATTATGATGAAGGAAGACTTTGAAAACCCCTTTGGCCTCAAAGATGTCAAAGGCAATATACGCATGATGAGCAACCTCATCGATATGGCCGTATTTCCGGGAACACAGGGAGGACCGCTTGAACACGTAATCGCTGCCAAAGCAGTATCGTTTGGCGAGATACTCACAGATGAGTTTATGGACTATATGCAGCAGGTAAAACACAACGCACAGGCCATGGCAAAAGCATTCAGCAACAGAGACTACCAGATGATCAGCGGAGGAACGGATAACCACCTCATGCTGATCGATCTCCGCAATAAGAACATCAGTGGTAAAAAGGCCGAACAGGCGCTGGGCAAAACCGATATTACTGTAAATAAGAACATGGTACCCTTCGATGATAAGAGCGCTTTTGTAACCTCGGGTATACGCGTGGGCGTACCGGCAATCACTACAAGAGGCATGAAGGAAGAACACATGGAATTTGTAGTAAACGCCATCGATCAAACCCTGATGCATGCAGACGACGAAGCACTCCTCAGCCGTATACGGAAAGAAGTTAATGAATTTATGGAAAAATTTCCACTATACCCGGAACTCAGATAACAAAAAAGCGGCAGATTTACTGCCGCTTTTTTTATCTCTGAACCGATTTGCTATTTCTTAGTTATACCCGACAAAAACACCTCCAGCGCGCTCACCATACTCGGAGCCTGGGGCTGGGGAGCCTTAATGTCAAGACTCAGCCCCGCATCTTCCACAGCTTTAAAAGTATTAGCCCCGAAAGCACCAATCCTCGTACCATTCTGCTTGAAGTCGGGCGAGTTTTCCATCAGGCTTTTCACCCCACCAGGAGTAAAGAAGCAGATCACATCGTAGTTACGTGCCAGCACTTCCTTCACATCATTGCTGATGATCTTGTACAACACCGGCGTGGCATAACCACAGTTGTTGGCTTTAAGCCAGTTGGTGATCTCACTGTCAAACAATTCTGAGCAGGGATAAAGAAACTTCTCGTTATCCTTATGCTTGTTGATCACATCAAAAAGACTTTTATTAGTACCGTCAGCCCCGTAGAAAACCTTACGCTTGCGGTACAGAATAAACTTCTGCAGGTACAACGCCACCGCTTCCGTAATACAGAAATACTTGGTATTCTGCGAAATACTGATCTTCATTTCTTCACATATCCGGAAGAAATGGTCAATAGCATTCCTGCTGGTAAAAACTACAGCGGTGTAATTGGTAATGTCGATCTTTTGCTTACGAAATTCTTTTGCCGGTACAGACTCCACAACGATGAAGGGGTGAAAATCAAGTTGCACGCTGTACTTTTTCGCCAAATCAAAGTACGGTGATTTTTCGCCTTCAGGCCTGGGTTGGGTAATAAGTATTCGTTTAACAGATGCTGCCGACTTACCGGCTTGAGTATCCCCGTTTTTAACCATGGTCATTTATCGTCTATGGTATTAGCGGCAAAGTTAATTATTTTTATCTAAATAAATCACTAATCCCTTGTATATCAACAGCAGCGGCAGCACCTCCACCCCCAGCACATACAGCAGGAAATGCAGGCGGCTTACTTTAAGGCGCCCCTGGAGCAGCCCGTAAGAACGAAAAAAACGCAGCACTAACATAAGGCCGGTCATTACCAATGCAGCCTGCGCCGCAACGAGCGAAAGCGCCGGAGCCGCAAAGGCAAGAAGCACTGTTGCCGGTAATAAGAGTATGCCGATAATCTTATTGATAAGGAAAACAATAAAGATGTATGTATCCGCAGGTTCCTTAAAACTGGTGATCCAGCCGGTAAACTTCAGCGTACAGTATTTAATCCCATAAAGCACACCCACCAGGCAAACACTTGCCGGAATACCCACCCACCAGGCAAAACGGTTACCAAGCCAGCCAAAGCGGTCAAGCACAAGATAAAGAAACAGCCCGCCCGACACGATAAAGAAAAGATTGAACATGAGCGAAGGCAGCTTGGCCTGCAGCAACTGATCAGTCAACTGCCCCTGCCGTAAAGAAGTATTGAAGAATACCCTGAACAGGTTGAAGAAATACCGCGCATAAAAGAACCGCAGCAAAGCCAGGAAAAGAAATACACCCGCAAGCAGGTAAAAAAGATATTCCTTTCCGGCATCAGGTTTTGGCCTTACCGTAACCGCAAATGCCGGTCCACTGCTGTTGAGGGTACTATTCTCCCGCAGCAGTCCGTATATAGATGAGTCATAAGCCGCTGTAAGAGAACGCGGCTGAGGAATAGGAATACTGTCTGCCGGCGCCGGAACAACCGTATCCCCCGGCGGTTGCCTACAGAAAGCAGCAACAGGTAACAGCAGAAAAAAGATATAGAACAAAACATATTTCACCTGTTGTCAATTTATGGCTGCAAAAATAGTGGGGATTGAGTTGTAAAGTTCGGAGAGAATACGCTTTATCAGAAATAATTTATGTACCCGAAATGTATCTTGGAAGCCTGCCGCAGGTTAAAAGGTACGTCATTACGCTTACCAAGAGCATAACTGATATTGAGCAAACCCGCCTTGGTTTCGAACGCCATACCCAACCCGCCACTAACAAAGTTATTCTTAACATTTACAGCCTGGTATTTGTTAACCACACGCCCCAGGTCAGAAAAACCAAAAAAATAACTGTTCAGCCCAACCAGTATCCTGTATTCTGCAGATGCTACCGCGTATTGAGTAGCATAGATACTTTCTTCGTCAAACCCCCTTAATAAACGATACCCGCCGATCTGGAACAGCTCATTCCTGAAAATACTCTCACTGCTGAACACCCCCATGTTCAGCGACACTTTTACAGTCGTCGTGCGCTTCAACGGAAAATAATGTGCCGCTTTCATCTTCACCCTGAACTGGTAACTCTTCAGTTTTATAGAATCGTACAGCGTAGCATAATCAAAGCCCGGGTCTTTCAGGTTCAGGATATCATTATTAGGCTTGATCGTTTTTAAACCCGCCGATACGCTGATGTTAAACTCGTTGCCCCTATGTGGATTAGGCCTGTAATCGGTACTAGTCCATTCATAGTCAACACCAATACTGGTTGCCTTCACATCAACATTAGCAGGCAGCCGCCGCGTCAGCTTTACAGTATTGGTATCTGCACCCGAGCCCAGCAGGAAGCTGCTCTGGTTCTGGAAAAACAATTTGCCCGACTGGTTGGCCGAAAGCAGGTATTGTACCCCAAGCTGCGCATTGATCTGTAAAAAGCTGGAGTCCTTTTTAAAAAGCCCGAAAGAAAAATCAACCCCAAAAGGACTGTTAAAAAGATAAGGCTGCTGGTAGCCCAGATTAAGCCTTGGCGATTTCAATTGCAGTTGCTGCCAGCTCAGCAGTATGGTTTCCCCTGCCGCCAGCACATTCTTCAGGTTCAGGTTTACATCACCCGTAAGCTGCAGCTTGCCCGTTTCATTATTGGCAGGCAGAAAACCAATGAGGAAGTTAACCTGGCTGCTCTTTTTGGGTTGCAGGTACAGGTTCAGGATGGCGCCGCTGCCCAGCATGGTAAGGTCAGAAGGCTGCGTTTCCTGCAGGTAGGGCAGCTCCAGCAAACGCTTGCCCACCTTATCCAGCTTATCGCGGTTATATATACTGCCATTGCGTATGCCAAGATAATGCTGCATAAATGAACTGTTGATCTTTACCTTCCCAAAAACCCTGATGCTGTCAATATGATACAGTACACCAGGATTGATCTTCAGTATGGCCGTCATCTGGTTCTGCCGCATACGCGCACTGTCAAGATACACTACCGCAAACGGGTAGCCTATCTTCTCGTAATACAGCAGGATACGCCGCTCAATCTGCTGCAGCCGTTCAGGATCAATAGGTTTACCAGCAAAATCACGGTTCGCAAAACGGCTCTCATCCAGCGCCCGTTGCTCTATGCCCTCAGGCTTCAGATACATCCACTGATACGCCCTGCCCAGGTAGAGCTCAATGCTGGTAACGGCCGTATCGCTGAAAACACTGTCAACCGACGCCGTAGGAAACCCTTTACTGCGCAGCAGGGCAGGCAATTGGTCAATGTACTGTATACACGAGAACTGGGTGGGGAAACTGGTACGCAATTGCAGCATGGCCGGTTCAAACGCGCTATCTTTGCCGGTGTATTTGATACGCAGGAGATGCTGTCCCGTTGTGCGTACTGCAAACAGCAGCAGCACAGGCAGCAACAGGGAAAGGACGATCGTTCTTGCTTTACTGCGCATTTGATACCAAAACTAAATGAATAAATCTGAAAATCAGTTGCCGGGCATTTACCTTCATATCCCCTTTTGCAAAAAAGCATGCCATTACTGCAACTTTCATTTCTCTACCTCACTCCAACACAAGGCGCCCATGCTCGATGCCATTTGCAAAGAGATCGCACTTACCCCCCCATACCAGCCCGGCGAAACCATCGCCACCATCTACTTTGGCGGCGGCACACCCTCTCTCCTTAATAAAAACGAATTGACGGCCCTGCTGGATGCCCTGCGAACAAAATTTGAGATTGCCCCCGGCGCAGAGATCACCCTCGAAGCCAACCCCGATGACATCAATGCCCCAAACCTCGCAGCCTGGCAGGATGCCGGTATCAACCGCCTCAGCATCGGCATACAGAGCTTCCGGGAAGAAGAACTGCAATGGATGAACCGCGCCCACAATGCCACACAGGCAGCAGACTGTTTACAACTGGTAAAAGACGCAGGCTTTACCAATTTTTCTGTTGATCTCATCTATGGCTCCCCCCTGCTTAACGACGATCAGTGGAAAAAGAATACCGATACCATTATAGCTGCCGGAGTACCACACATCAGTTGCTACGCACTTACCGTTGAACCGCATACCGCACTGGATACCATGATCGCAAAAGGTAAGAAAGCACCCGTAGACCCTGAACGGCAGGCACAACAGTTCCTGCTGCTCATGGATTGGCTGCAAACCGCCGGCTACGCACACTACGAGATCAGCAATTTTGCCCTGCCCGGTAAACGCAGCCTCCACAACAGCAGTTACTGGCAAGGCAGGCCATACTATGGTTTCGGGCCGTCGGCACACAGCTATGACCGCCACCGCCGCCGCTGGAATATTGCCAATAATGCCCGCTATATAGAAGCATTACAGCAAAACAAAATACCCTTCGAAGAAGAACTGCTTACCACCATACAACAGTTGAACGAGTATATCATGATCAGCCTCCGAACCATGGAGGGGCTTGATACCAACAAACTGGCCAGCCAGTTCGGAAAAGACTACCGCGATACCTTGCTCAACGCCGCAGAACGCTACCGTTTACCGGGCCACCTCCTGTTGCAGGACGAAAGACTCGTACTCACAAAATCGGGCAAACTACTGGCAGACGGTATCGCCGCCGACCTGTTTTTCGAAGAGGAAAAAGATTAATGACCACAATAGCACAGCATTATCCACCCAAAACCCAGCTCAGGCAACTGCCTTCCAGCCTCGTAAACGATACCCGCAATAGCCTGTCCTCGTCTTTTTTAATACGGCACACCGCCCCGCCATCATTACCCGATAAGGTAAGCGTTTCAATGCAAAGATGTGTTCTGAAGTCGATCCCCCCCGTCCCTTTCCATTTAAACATTGCTTCCTTAATGCTCCAGCAGGCCGTCAGCAATTCCAACTCGTTCCAGCCACCATTTACCGATAGGGTCATAGAAAGCAACTCCTGTTCAGTAATACTCAGAAACTTATGCCGCACCTTCTCTACTTTGGAAGTCACCCCTTCAATATCCACACCCGTTCGCTGTGCAGCACTTACCAGTGCAGCAGCATAATCACCGCAATGAGAGAGAGAAAAATGCCATGCCTCATTTTCTAAAAAAGGTTTCCGGGTATCAGCTATACGTATCAGGTCCGAAGGAAAGCCGGGTACCAGGGCCGTAAGCAGGTACCGGCCCGCAAGGTGCTGCAGCCGCTTGTGCCAGTGGGTAATGTCGCGCCCCAACGGTACGGCAGCCGTAAAGAACGATTCCGGCTCGGTGATATGCCACAGGCCAAGCAAGCTGTCTTCGTTGATTTGATGTTGATAAATAAGTGGCATATCTAAAAAATTCAGGTTTACTTTGCCCCGATGTAAAATACACACAAAAATGATTCTATCAGATAAACGGATACTTGAGGAGATGGAGAAAGGAACGATTAAGATCGAACCCTTTTCACGCGATTATTTGGGCAGCAACAGCTACGACGTTCGGCTCGGTAAAGCCCTCGCGTTGTATGTAGACAATCAACTCGACGCAAAAAAACACAATACCATTGCTCATTTTGAAATACCCGAAGAAGGCATCGTACTGGAACCACATAAGTTTTACCTCGGTGTAACGGAAGAATATACAGAAACCCACGCCCACGTACCCTTCCTGGAAGGCAAGAGCAGCACCGGGCGGCTGGGCATCGATATCCACGCTACAGCCGGTAAAGGCGATGTAGGGTTCTGTGGCAACTGGACGCTGGAGATCTCGGTAAAACAGCCCGTACGGGTCTATGCCGGTATGCCCATTGGCCAGCTCATCTACTTTCCCGTAGAAGGAGAAATAGAAGTACGCTACAACCAGAAGAGCAATGCCAAATACAGTGGCCAGCCTAATAAACCCGTAGAAAGCATGATGTGGAAGAACAAGTTTTAGTAACATTGCCCGGTATACAACCAGGCAGGTATCTTTGTACAAATAATCTTCTTATATGCGGTTAATCAGGCTCTTACTCCTCTCCTGTTTCGCAGTGCTCACACAATGGTGCACTGCACAAAACCAGGCCGACTCCCTGCTTAATTTTATCGCCGGCAATAAAAGCAGGGCATCTCTTTATCTCGTATGCAACGATACTGTAATCGCCAAATGGAACGAGAATAAACTGATGCCACTCGCCAGCACAATGAAAATACTGGTGGCAGTAGAGTTTGCCAAACAGGCGGGCAACGACGTAATCAATGAAAACAGCCGTGTAGCCCTTTCCGAACTGGAAAAATATTACCTGCCCGGTACCGATGGCGATGCACACCCCGAATGGTTACAGTACGAACGCAGCCTCAACCACATCAGCAACGACAGTATCCGCCTCATCGACGTAGCAAGAGGCATGATCATATTCAGCAGTAATGCCAATACCGAATACTTAATGGACCAGTTGGGGCTCGACAATGTAAAGAATAACGTTCAGCTCTTCGGGTTGAAACAGCATACAGCCGTATTCCCCGTCGTTTCCTCTCTCTTTATTTATCAGAACCCCAAAAAAGGCAATGAAGACAAGATCCTAAAAGAGATCAGGAAAATGCCTGAAGAACAGTACTGTAAGTTTATAGCAATGGTACACAACCAGCTCAAATACGACAGTAGTTTTAAAAGCCGTTTCCGTTTACAGGACCTTACCCTGAAAATGCAGAAAGTATGGAGCGATAAGCTTACCGCTTCCACCACAAAAGAATATGTACAGCTTTGCTCAATCCTCAACAACCGCAAGTTCATGAACGAAAATGCATACGGCATTCTCGCAGAAATACTGGAAACACTCATGGAAAACCCCGCCAACCGCGCATGGCTGAAACACGCAGGCATGAAAGGCGGCAGCACAGAATGGGTGCTTACCAAAGCCATGTATGCTACTACAAAAAAAGGTACCCGCATCGAGATGGCCTGCTTCTTCAACGACCTTACCCCGAAAGAAAACGATCGCTTACAGGGATGGATGAACGATTTTGAGCTCGGTATATTATCAGATCAGGCATTCAGGCAAAAAGTTAAAACAGCCATTGGTAATTAGCTGTAAGCGCACTCCTCCCGGCAATTGGTTAAAAACGACTGCTGCAGGCAGGTTACGATGTTAATAAAGTTTATCCACACCCTTCTCCCCATAACCTTAGCTTAACCATAACCTCATACATTTGAGCCCAAAAACAACACCACCATGACAAGAACCAAAACGATCCTGGCTGCGGCCTTCCTCTGCACCATCCTCTCGTGCAGGAAAACAGAAATCACTTTTACAGATTCCGTACCCGTGCAGGTAACGGATGCTGTCAGCGCCAAAGCCACTGCCTTTACAGAAACCTTCGAAACAGGAACCAAGGCCAGCTATGCGGCAGCTAACGTAACCCTCGGCACCGGCAGTTGGAACCTCAACGACGCCCTTATCGGCAACACCGCTGCCGATCCTAAAAGCGGCAGCCAGTCTGCCCGCGTACGCAACAGCGGTAAGCTCACCATGCTGTTCGACAAAACAGGTGGTGCAGGTACGGTTACAATTGCCCATGCCCGTTATGGCAGCGATGGCAATGGCACCTGGAGCCTCTGGTACAGTACCAACGGCGGCAGTACCTATACCCAGGCAGGCACTGCGGTTACGGCAGGCACCACCACACTCTCTACCGCCACCTTTACAGTAAACATTTCAGGCAACATCCGTTTTGAAATACGCAAAACAGACGGTGGCACCAACCGCATAAACTTCGATGATATTAACGTGAGCGATTATGGTACCACCAACCCGCCAACGGGCGCAAAGAAATTTCTCTTTGATGCTACCAAAGCCGAAACAGCAGGAAATGCCGACTGGGTAATTGATCAGGACAACAGCACCCCACAGCGTATCCCTACCCCACTGCAGGCAACCATCACAGCAGGCACTGCCGAAACTTACTGGACGGGCGCCATCTCCGCATGGGGCATCGCACTGGCCAAACAGGGGCATACCGTTGAAACCCTTCCCTCTTCAGGCAGCATCACCTATGGCAATGCCTCTAACACGCAGGACCTTTCCAGGTACGATGTATTTGTAATAGATGAACCAAACATTCGTTTTACCGCTTCAGAAAAAACAGCCATACTCAATTTTATCAGTAATGGCGGCGGCCTCTTTATGATATCAGACCATAACATTTCAGACCGCAACAACGATGGCTGGGATTCACCTGCCATCTGGAACGACCTGATGACCAATAACGGCGCGGTAAACAACCCCTTTGGCTTCAGCATAGACCTTACCAATTTTACACAGGTAACATCCAATGTGCTCAGCAGCAGCAACCCCATACTCAATGGTTCGCAGGGCAGCGTAACACAACTGGAGTTTAACAATGGCGCCTCTATCACCACCAGCACAGCCGCCAACGCCAGCGTAAAGGGCCTCATCTGGAAAAGTACTTCCACACAGGGCAGTACCAACCTCATGGCTGCCTCATCCACCTACGGTACAGGCCGCGTATTTGTTGTGGGCGACAGCTCCCCGATGGACGATGGCACCGGTGCAGCAGGCAACAACCTGTTCAACGGGTGGGGCGTATACAGCCATAAAAATCTCTTTATGAATGCTTCGCTCTGGCTGGCCAAACTGCAATAATATTATCATCCTTTTAACAACAGAAGCCCTTAAATAGGGCTTCTGTTGTTTTCAATACTACTTTTAAGAATGCTTTTATTTATCGCTTAAGGAAAAAATAGATAATGGAGAATTTTTATTAAGATCTGCGCATTTGATCACCAGTTTACCAAAACTTATACCATAGAGTGTTGCAAAATGAGAAAGAAATTTATCAAGGTTCTTTATCGCTTTCGAAAAATGTCGATCATGTGTAAAAAAACCTACATCACTTTTGTTTTCAGGATCATCATGGCAAAGGTATCTCGATCTCCTTGACAGGCCTTCAAGTTTAGCGTAAGACAAATATATTTCTTGTGGTAATTTAGCTATAGACAAAGGATTGGGGCTTAATGCATTTTTTACATGTTCATGAGTCCGGTAATGCAAATTTGCAACTTTTGCTAAATGCGCATTAGCAATATGAACGGCTACATAATAACAAACAGTCACCTGCCAATCCCAGTGAATTGAGTCACTTGAGTTTATATCAATCAGAAACGCTAAGTTTTTCTTAGCTTGCTCTATGTGAGATTCATAGGATGCCAAATCAATTAGTTGTAATAGGTAAATCTATGCTTTGATAATGAGGTGGTATAGGCAATTTGTCCGACTCTTCGACTATAGTAGAATTAATATAAAATCCGTGCGGATGGTACTTGCTATTTACTTTCGCTTCTGCCAACAATAATATATCCTCTCCAGCCTCATCATCATCCCTAATCTCAGACCATACTAAAATTTTAGAATCAGAAAGGCCAAGTGCTAATTTAACAGGTAAATGTTCAGATAATCTGATTTCGTCAAGATAGTCGATTATAATATTTCTAATAAACCAAATAGAACTTAACTTACGTGTATTAGCATTTAGCTCAATATCAGACCCTAAAAAAAAGCTATTGTAAAATTCTTTTGTTTCGTCGGACGCTATATTCTCTTTTAACAAATAGTGATCTGTTTGAATCTGTTTGATTAATGTATCAAACCAATCATCTATATAATCGTTATCTTGTCGGCCAAATACATTATTAGTTGATTTATTATTCTTGCTCATAGTTGTAAAGGAGTTGGTGTTATTCGTCAAAGTAGTTCGTGAAATTACAGCTATTTGTTATTCTAAGTTACAACTATTACGCCATTCAGGCAAATTTTTTGCCCCTGCTCATACAAATTCGAAATTATTCAACATATATGTTAAGTAGTTTCATGAATCAATCACATCTATAAATTTGGTTATGAAACTTATTGCTTTTATTATCTTTCTATTATTTATCCACTGCTTACACGCTCAACCGGCCGACACCATCCGTATTTTCTTTCTCTACGGATCCAAGCCCGCAAAGGGATACAAACAAACAGAAGGCAAACGCTTTGGCGATCTTAAAGGCGGTCATGTAAACCTTGAGATAGATGGCCGCTTTCTCGATTTTGGCCCCATCGGTAAGTGCCACCTCTTTCCGGATAAGAAGAATCCCCATGGTGGCTTTACCATCAGTAACAATTTATGGTGGGATACATTGCACGATAAAACAGCCTGTATAGCAGTACCCGTTACCCGCGAACAAAAAGATACATTGTTTAATATCATGAATCGCTACAGCGCCCAAACACCATACGACTATGCCTCCTTCGGGCAACGCTGTGCCAGCGCCTCATACGAAATACTCAGCCAGGCAGGTATAGTACGCAGGCGCAGCCGCTTAGGCAACCTGTTGGCCCATTTTTATCCCAAGCCTATGCGTAAGAAAATGTTCCGGTGGGCAGCAAAGAAAGGTTATGCAGTAAGAATCCTGCCCGGAAGCGAAAGAAGAAAATGGGAGAAAGATGAAGGTCCTTTTTAAAATGTGAAGTGAGCAGTTACCGCACCAGCAGCACTACACCCTTTACCACTTTGCTTCCCCCATCTTTGTTTACATACCGTACCACCCAGGGGTAAGCACCCGCAGGTAATTCCAGTCCTTTATATTTTCCGTCCCATTTACCAGAAGCATCACTGCTGCTATACACAGCCTGCCCCCAGCGGTTAAAGATCATAAAAGAAAAAGCCTGGTAGCTGAATGGATTGAGCAGGCCAAACTGGTCGTTAAGCCCATCACGGTTAGGTGTAAAGGCAGTAGGCATCAGCAATCCGCAATCGCCCCAGCTTACTACAACCGTATCAGAGCCAATACACTCATTATTTGTAACAGCCACGCGGTAAATACCCGGTTTGTCAACAGTAATGCGCTGCGTGGTAGCGCCCGTATTCCAGGTATATTTACTTCCCGGCCAACCGGCATCAAATTGTAACGACTGGTTCAGGCAGATAGAAGTATCAGCCCCCAGCTTAACCTCCGGTGCCGGGCGGAGCAATACATTTACCGAATCGGTAAGGGTACAGCCATTCTGTTTAACACGCACCCAATACAGGCCTGTGTTAGTCGCCATAATGGAAGAACCCGTTTCACCAGTGCTCCATAAATAGCTTGCATCACTTACAGAAGCCCTTAATGGTACCGTTTTATTAAAACAAACATCCACATCATTACCCAGCAGGTCAGATGACGACGCTATCCATATCCTGTGCCGCACCGTATCGTTCTGTCCCGAGCAGTCTATTTTATATACAATAAGGCTCACGTCAAAAAAGCCCGAAGCAGCATAGGTATGTACAGGCTCATGTACCCTCGACACCTGCCCATCACCGAAATTCCACAACAGCGAGTCCATACCCGTCTGCCGGGTAAGCATAAACGAAACAGTAGGATTACGGCAGTCTGCAGGTACACGGCCAAAATCAAAAGGCTGCGATTCCGGGTTGAAGAAGCTCGATACAAAAGTAGGCAGCCCGCCCTGCGTAGTACGCCCCGGTCCCGGGCCAATAGAAAGTCCTTCCCGTACATAATTACAGCCCGTACCGATAACATTGGGGTCCCTGATCACACCAAGATAGCCCGAGTTAAAATAAGTAACATAGAGTTGCCGGTCAGGCCCGCTCTGTACATTGCCAATACTGTTGATCATCCCCGCCGAAATAAGCTGCCGCGAAGCCGTGATGGTAGCAGCGTTATGCGAGGTAATATCTACCTGGTACAGGAAAGAAGTATCATAACGGAAATCATTAGCCGTAATATAGAGCAGCTTGCTGTCAGGCGAAAACTCCAGCCCGTATAAAGAACCCGGCGGTGTGGGACCGCGCAGGTTGGTAGGATTAAACGTAACCGGGTTGCTGAGCACACCGGTGGTATGGTCAAAATCAAACAGCTCAACAGCGTTGGCATAATACCCGTGCACAGCGGCCATCCTCTTACCATCCGAAGAAAACTTTATTGCACCTATAGTGTTCACCGTTTGCCCGGTGATGGGAAAGGCACTGCTGCTCGCTACCGGTGCATGTACACCACTCGCCGAAACCCGGTACACAAGGTATTCACTCGAATTGAAACGTTGCGATACAACCCAGAAGTCGCGCTTATTACAATGCCTTACCGCCGCCACTTTTTCCATGCACTCATTGCAGAGCGGCATATTCGCATCCGTTACTTCACCAAAGCCGTTATCCCTGTTCATATTAACAACAGAGTACCGCAGGCCTACGCCCGACTGGTATTCCGCTCCTACAGTAAAAATATAATAAATGCTGTCGCTGCCAGGTGCAGGCATAATCACGGCGTTCTGTGTACTGCTGCGGTCGCCAGCCAGATCGCTGCCGCCCGGCATAATCTGGCCCCTTGCGTTGATCACTACCAGGCCATTGGTATAAAAAAGAAGGTTACCGTTACGGTCAGAGATAGAAGCACAACCCTCTTCGGTTATCATCTGGCTCATATTGATGGGTACCGGCGGCGATTGCTCGAAGCTGATGCCTGCAAAACGCCCGAAATACCAATTGTTAGTTTCCTTTTGCGCAGGCAAAAGCACCGGGTAAAACAATACCCACAATATGGTATACCATTTTTTCAATTAAGTCTTTTGCTTTAGTAACACCGAAGCATAAGCTACCAGCCCTTCCTCACGCCCCACAAAACCCATCTTCTCCGTAGTAGTTGCCTTTACCGATACATCTTTCACCCTCACGCCAACAATACCCGCAATAACCTCCTGCATTTGCGGTACAAAAGGTTTTATCTTGGGCGCCTGTAAACAGAGAGTACTGTCTATATTAACCACTTCATATCCTTCCGCCTGCACCAGCGCATAGCTTTTCTGTAAAAGTATTTTACTGTCTATGTCCTTCAGGCTGGCATCCGTGTCCGGGAAGTGCACCCCTATATCACCAAGGCAGCAGGCCCCCAGCATGGCATCGCAAATGGCATGAAGCAGCACGTCAGCATCACTATGCCCCAGCGCGCCTTTACTGTGTGGTATCCTGACTCCCCCGATCCAGAGATCACGTCCCTCAACCAACTGATGAAAATCTGTTCCTGATCCTATCCTGTAACTCATATATAATTGTTAGTATCTGGTCTTTAGTAGACGCCGGACCACCCGGCTTTGCAGCCCCCCCCCCGATATCAATACGAAGTAACAAACCGTTCGTATTTAGTATCCTGCACACTTTATCACCCTGCCTTGCTGTCTGTATTTCCAGCTCACCAAATATCCGTAAAAAACCCGGTAAATAAAAAGCGCTCCCTGGTGAGGAGCGCTTTTCTATAAGATGCGATATCTATCGTATTATTTAGTACCGTCAAAATCGAACAACAGGCTGAAACGCAGTGTGTTAGACAGTGGGTTACGGGTTACACCGTTGCCCGAAGGCAGCAGGTAAGAGAAGTTGATACCAAACATATTGTACTTCAAACCAGCACCAAGTGTGAAATACTTCCTGTTACCCTTGGATGGATTTTCGTAGAAGTAACCGGCCCTGAGTGCAAACTGGTTATTGTACCAGTATTCCGCACCAATTGAAGCCTGGAACTCTTTAATCTCTTCAGAGAAACCATCAGGAGCATCACCGAAAGATTTAAACCAGCTTGATACAATACCCTGGTTACGATATTTGCTCAGGGCAGCAGAATCTTCTGCTGCATTGGTTCCGCTGAATACAGGAGGAGTAGGTACCAGCAGTTTATTCACATCCAGCGCGAAAGTCACCTTGCTGTTATCGTCGAATACTTTGGTATACGCAGCACCGAGACCTAAGTTAGCCGGAATATAATCTTTTTGTGTAGCGTCGTTGGTATAAGATATTTTAGCACCGAGGTTGCTCAGTACAACACCATAAGCCAGTCCTTCGCCATTCTCTTTATTACCGCTGTGGAAGAAACTCAGGTCGCCCGCAACAGAAGTACCCGCTTTGTAGGTCTGTCCGTTAAAGGTACCGTTCGCAAGGCTTGAATTGATATAACGCAGTGCAACACCGATACTGTTTTTAGAAGACAGCTTCCTGGAATAACCCGCATCGAAAGAGAATTCCCTTGGGCGGTAGCTGCTCAGGTCGTTACCAAGTGCATCGGTGAACTGGATATTACCGAGGCTGAAGTAACGGAGTGAGGCACCGATAGCCTGGTTGTCGTCCAGCTTGTAGTAACCAGCAAGAGAAGCAAGATATACATCATTGAGTCCAAGGTCTTTTAACCAGGGAGTATATGTCAATGTAGCACCAGCTTTGCTTGTGTTAAAAGTCGTTTTTGCCAGATTCCAGTAGACTGAGTTTGCATCGGGCGTGGTAGCAATACCAGCGTCGCCCATACCACCGCTGCGTGCATCCGGAGAAATACGCAGAAAAGGCACAGCCGAAGTGACCACATTGAGTCTATTAACCTGTCCATTCGCAATAACTGATACTCCACCCAGCAAAGCCACTAAGGCAGTCAGTTTCAAATTTGCTTTTTTCATGTGTCTTAGTTTGTCTTAATTGGGTAAACTTAGCGTCAATAAGCTTATTTAGTTTTGGTAGTTAATTTGGCAATTATGAGCTGTAAAAATAGGGGTTTTCCTGAATTAGACAACAAATTTTAAAATAAGTTGATAAATTATCACAAAATCACAAGCTTTTGAACCGCACTGGCCTTCCGGCCGCTGCTGCGTACAGTTAAAGTGTACCAGTACACACCTTTGCCGATACGCTGACCGAAATCGTCACGGCCATCCCATTCCACTTCACAAGAACGGTTGCCAGGTGTATTTATTGTTTGCTGTATCGTTTTCACCAGCTTCCCGCTTATCGTCATGACCCTGATGGAAAGATGCAGGTCTTCACCCGGAATATTGTGTTCAAACCAGAAACTGGTACGGGTAGTAAAGGGGTTGGGGTAATTAAGTACATGGCTCAGTACCAGTTCCTCCTCGCCCGCTACCGTAAAATCCAGCACATACTCCCCGCTGTTGTTAAATACATCCCAGGCTTTTATAGTAAGGCTATGCCCGCCCGGCCCCATACGTGGCAACTGGAACCGTACTGTCCCGGCCCGGTAATCATCCAGGTCGGCCTCGTAAAAGTTGTTCAGCTCAAAAAGCTGGCGGTTATCCCCGTCCAGCACAGCCGTAATATCATGACCTGTACCCAGCCCGGAAGCATTTATACCCGAAGAGTCCTTCAGTTTCAGGATCAGTACCGGGTTCGTATTACTGAGTCCCCCGTTTACAAATTTCTCATCGTTCAGGTAAGCCCTGATCACAGGTCCTGTACCATCATTCACTGCACTGCCGTCCAGCCCACCCACAACCACAGCTTCTGAATACCCATGCCCGTCGGTGGTACCCGCCCCGGCATACAGGCTGATGCGCCCGTTGCCATACCCCGCAGTGATATCCCGCGGCACAATGAATGTCAGCGAAAAGTTACCGTTCACCAGTCTTACCTTACCCCGGTATAAAAGATTATTCTGTACCCCAAAGCTGGCTACAGGGCTGCCCGGGTCATTGCCCAGCGTACTAACCACTTGCGGCTTGTCAAAAATGGCAGCGTAAACAGTACCATTTGCCGTAGTCAGCAGGTTACCGGCAAGGTCGGTCAGTTGCCCCTTTAATGTACAGGTACTGAGCGCCTTAAGCGTATCCGGCCGGGTGCCGGACACATGGTTATTAAACTCAGTAACCACCACCCGGTTTTTAGGCAGCGCCAGCGTCAGCGCCGGGTCGCCCAGCAGGGTAAACTTGCGGTTATTGCCAATATCAGGCGAGGTCAGGTAAGTAATATTCTTCGCCTGCCGCAGCGCCTCCCCCAACGCAGGCCAGTTACCATCCGGCCGCCGGGTTACCAATGCTTTCAGGTAATTGTTGTTGATGAGCAGGTTACTGCTCGCCAGTACCAGCCTTGTAGTGGTAAGCAGGCCCATGGCACCCGTCTTATTGCGCAGCAGCATACGGCACCCCAGCGATCCGTTCAGCGGATCGTCGTAAGCCCCAAAGTCGCAGGTAGCCGTAACCAGCAGGGGCAGCTTTAGCTCATTCTTCCAGTTATCAGCAATCCCTTCATCCAGCACCACTTCCTCCGCCAGGCGCCTGTTGCTCCCATGCCCGCTGTAATTCCAGATAAGATTACCCGCGTCAGCCCCGTTATTGATCACCGTATTGGCATCCGGGTAGCGGTTCCCGCCCGCCCCGCTCTGCTGGCGGTAAGCATCAAGGTAGATACGGCCCGTATTAAGCACCGGCGCAACAGCCCTGAGCGCAGCGCCCAGTTGTTCTGCATCCTGCAGGTGCAGGTTGTTATCCTCGTCATCTGCCACCAGCGTCACATCATTACGCCATGGCCCGTAGGCCGTACTGTCCGTATAAGCCAGCAGCTTATCCGTAACCTGTTGCGCCTCAGCTAAGGTCTTTGCCGGGATGCGCCCGATACCGATGTCCAGCAGGTTCAGGCGCGCCGGATCGCTGATATCATCCCCATCGTCAAGAAAACCAAAAAAGTCGTCAGACGTATAAGTGGCCAGCGGCTCCAGTGAGCTGGCATTTTCATAAGCCGGCACAAAATTCGTATTAGGCGTTATCCTGTCCTTATAGTCGAACGAAGCAGCACCCATCAGCAGCAGATATTTAGGCTGCCTGGCAGGATCGCCGGCCGCTTTATCAAAATACATTTTTACGAAATCCCGGATACCCACAGGATGCGCACTCCCGGAAGAAAACTCGTGATACACCTGCTCCGTAGTTGCCACCACGCAACGCAGGTTATCCCGCTGCGTATGCCAGGCAGCAAGCCGTTGCGCTTGGGCAGCAAAAAGAGGATAAGTAACGATCAGCAGGTCGGCCACTCCACCGCTGTGCAGATCCTGGTTGCTCACCCGGCCCATCGCTACCGGAGCCGGAAAAGCACTGCCCGTAAAAGCTGCATACTCACGCAGGCGGTTACAGGAAGCTGTAAACTGAAGCGTACCACCACTCCCAGTCAGCGGCATCTGTACAGGCCTTGTAAAATCAGTGATATCCCATACCCTGGTATCCGCCGGTGCATGCTGTAAAATAAAATTACCCGTATTGCCCGCACCCACAGACAGCCAGTCGCGGAAATACAATGCGGTCGTGCCAGCCATATCCAGCGTCGCACGGCCATGAAGCTCCACCCAGTTGAGCCAGCCCTGGGCATTTACACTGCCCGGCGTGTACGTATAACTGATACCACTTACCGGCTGCGTGGGTACAAAAACGACCTGGCGCTCATCAGCCACTGCAAAAGGATCAGTTACTCCCGTACTCGTAAACGCCACAGGCTGCTGTAATACAACCGTGCCGTTGACCTTTATATCGAACCGGCTGAACACCCCGTTGCTTCTTGATACCACACTCGATACCAGCCGCAGGGGCTGGTTTGCGGGAAGACCCGGCGGAAGTAAACTGATATTCAGCGTATTGGTTTTACCCGGTGCTACCGCAAACTCTTCGCCATACCATTCCTTACCACTCCGGAGAAAATTTACAGTGTCCAGTTCATGAAAGAAACGGGTATTGTATGAGGTAACCGTTACGTTGGAAGTGCCTGCCGGTAAGGCCTGCTGTACCCTCAACCCGTTGCCGCCTATGCTGATATAGTAATACGCCGTACGCGTGTAAATGTTTTTAGTATGACGGAAAGCAGACTGCAGCGAATCCTTTACCCAGCCATCAGCGCCTGGCGCATAAAAGAGCAGGTAGTCCATATTGTTAAACAGGCCATCACCCCCGTCGCTTACCAGTATGGCATTCTCGCGCAGGTCGTCGGTATAGGGCGCACCGCATCCCTCCTCCGGGAGCTGGCCGCCGTTTCCGAAAATCCGTATACCCGATGACGCCAGCCCGGTGGTATTGATACCCAGCCCGTTCAGGAAAGCCACGTCGATCCTGTATATCCCCGGCCCGGTAACACCTACCCGGTACCAGTCGCCCGTAGCCAGTACAGAATGAGGCGCATAGCTGCGCTGGGCCTGTACCCACAGCACAGCAAAAAGCAGCAGCAATAAGCAGTATGTTTTAGAGCCGTTCAACGATACAAATATAGGCGGCATAAGTATTGGTCCGCCGCCAGTGCCGAAGAGGCAGCACACGGGGGCAGATTTATATGGTGGATAAATACCTAACCTGTTGACTTGCAGGCCCCGATGGCTCAAAAGGCGTTAAAAAAAGGCAGGATTTGCGTATAATGAACGAAAGTGATTATATTCGCACCTTGTGGTTACCCCCAACGCAATAAATAAGAAAACCTTTCGTTAATCAATTTGCAAAACGAATGCACATGCAAAAATTACTTTCTGGTAAGAATTTGATCATTTTGGCAGCCGCAGCCATCTCCCTGAGCTCGTGTAAGAACGGCGGTATTTTCGGCAAAAAGAAGAGCAAGTCTGATGTGACAGGCTGGAACTACGATGACAAGAACATGGGTAATTTCCATGTAGCTAAAGTAAAATATCCGAAAGCAGGCCCCGGCCTGGTATTCGTTCAGGGCGGTACCTTTGTGATGGGCGCCAAGGATGAAGACGTTATGGGCGACTGGAACAACGTTCCCCGCCGCATTACCGTTCCCGCTTTTTTCATTGATGAAACTGAAGTAGCCAACGTACACTACCGCGAGTACCTGTACTGGCTCGAAAATACATTCAGCAACGATACAGCCATTATGAAAAAGGCCCTGCCAGATACCCTGGTATGGCGCGAAGAACTGGCCTATAACGAGCCTTACGTTGAATATTATTTCCGTTTCCCCTCCTACAACTACTATCCCGTGGTAGGCGTAAGCTGGAGGCAGGCACACGATTTTTGTATCTGGAGGACAGACCGTGTAAACGAACTGAACCTCGTAAAGAAAGGATACCTGAAAAAAGATGCCGCCAAAAGAGAAATGAAAGGTGGTGGTGCCGACGGTTCTTTCAACACCGAAACCTACCTGTTCAACCCCGAGCTTATACAGAACAGGTCTAAACCCAAAAAGTCCGATCTTAAAGATATCAACGGTAAACCCCGTTCTACTGTACGCCTTGAAGATGGTGTGCTCAACATGGGCTACCGCCTGCCAACAGAAGCAGAGTGGGAATACGCGGCCTATGGCATCCTCGATCAGAACCCTTCTCCCCGTAAAAAAGAGAAAAAGAGTGGTGAAGAGCTGATCTCCAACCAACAGATCTATTCATGGAGCAATAACCCCAACGGCCTGCGCGATAACCGTCGTGGTAGCTGGCAGGGTAAGTTCCTCGCCAACTTCAAACGCGGTAGTGGTGATAATATGGGTGTGGCCGGTGGTCTGAATGACCGTGCTGCCATCCCCGGTGAAGTAAAATCTTTCTACCCCAACGCCTTTGGTCTGTACAACATGAGCGGTAACGTAAGTGAGTGGGTGGCAGACGTATACAGGCCTATGACTTCTATCGACGGACAGGATTTCAACTACTTCCGTGGTAACAAGTTTATGAAGTATTACAAGAACGCTTCCGGCGACTATGAAAGAGACAGCATGGGCCGCCTGAAGAAAGTAGATATTCCTGATGAAGAAGTTAAAAACCGTCGCAACTACCAGCGCAATAACGTAATCAACTTCCTCGATGGCGACTCTGCCAGCCAGGCATACTACGGTTATGGCGTTACTTCGCTGATCAGCGATCAGTCAAGGGTAATCAAGGGTGGCAGTTGGAACGACAGGGCTTACTGGCTCTCTCCCGGCACACGCCGCTTCCTTGAAGAAGACCAGGCTGCCAGCACAGTTGGTTTCCGTTGCGCACAAACCTATCTTGGTCCGCCAGAAGGTCCGGGCTTTAAAGATGGTAACAACTTCGGTAAGCGTAAGCAAAACTCACGCAAGAAGAAAAGATAAGCAAATTGATACTGCTCAAATAATAGACCTCCCGGTTTACGGGAGGTTTTTTTATACCGGTTTTTCAGCCCCCTGTTATTTTACTTAAAAAGCTGTACTAATTTTGACGCATGCAATTACAATCGTTATACCAGTTATACCTGCAATATCCTTCAGTACAGACCGACACACGTCAGCTCAGGAAAGGTGATATTTTCTTTGCCCTTAAAGGCGATAATTTTAACGGTAACAGGTTTGCGGCGCAGGCGCTTGAATCAGGTGCAGCCTACTGCGTGGTCGACGAAGACACAGGCTTTACAGACGACAGGCTTATATATACAGATGATGTACTTACCACCCTCCAAAACCTCGCTCTTGAACACCGCAAGTCTTTTATCAGCAACAACATTCCCTTTATTGCCATCACAGGCAGCAATGGTAAAACCACCACCAAAGAACTGGTACACGAGGTACTGGCTTCACAATACCGTACCTGTACTACAAAAGGTAACCTCAACAATCATATCGGTATCCCCCTCACTATATTATCCGTAAAGCCCGACGCACAGATGGCCGTTATCGAAATGGGCGCCAATCACCAGAAAGAGATTGAAAGCTACTGCCGTTATACCCTGCCTACGCATGGCATCATTACCAATTGCGGCAAGGCCCATCTCGAAGGCTTTGGCGGCATAGAAGGTGTGCGTAAAGGCAAGGGTGAGCTGTACGATTACCTGCGCACTGCAAACGGCACCGCTTTTGTAATGTGGGATTACGACTACCTGCGCGATATGAGCCGGGGCATACCTCATATCATTACCTACGGCACTGCCAATACCGATGTAACAGGAACAGTTACCAGCAGCAGTGGTTTTCTCGAAGTAACACTTCATAACGACAACGGTAATACCTTGCTGCCAACCCATCTTGTCGGTGAATATAACCTTCCCAATGTATTGGTAGCAGTAGCCGTCGGGCGTCACTTTGGTGTACCTGAAAACCAGATCACGGCAGCCATATCAGGTTACCTGCCCTCCAACAGCCGGAGCCAGTTGGTAGAAAAAGGCAGCAATAAGATCATTCTTGATGCATACAATGCCAACCCTACCAGCATGAAAGCCGCCATAGAGAATTTTGCCAAAATGGACGGTGAGCATAAAGTATTGCTGCTGGGAGGTATGATGGAACTGGGCGAAGAGAGCAGGGCTGAACACGAAGGCATTATACAACTTATACAGCAATATCCCTGGCAGGCAGTTGTATTGGTTGGCGGCGACTATGCCCATATCCCCCATCCCTTTTTGTTCTTCAACAATTCCGCAGAAGCAGCAGCATGGCTGCAGCAGCAGCACTTCACCAACACTATGCTGCTCGTAAAAGGATCGAGGAGTATGCGGATGGAGAAAGTAGTTGAATAATTAACCCCTGCATAAAAGAGTATATAACAAAACGGTCATCCCTTCGGGATGACCGTTTTGTTAATGAGTATGTTTACGCTGCAAACGCTATTTAGCTCCCGGCGGGCAATATTGGCGCAGGTAAGTGGTAAACAGGTTGGCAAGGTGCTCGCGTGTGCCTGCTCCTTCAAAAATGCCGTGCGAACGGTTAGGATAGGCCATGAACTGGAATATCTTATTGTACCTGATCAGTTCGTTCAGTAAGGCCTCTGCATTTGAGTAATGCACATTATCATCACCCGTACCGTGAATATAGAGCAGGTTACCCTTCAGGTTTTTGGCATAAGTGATGGGTGATCCTTTTATAAAGTCTTCCCTGTTTTCCTGTGGCAGCCCCATATAACGCTCCTGGTAAATATTATCGTAGTTTAACTGGTTGCCAACTGCTGCTACTGCAATACCCGTTTTAAATATATCTGGATACTGGAAGAGCAGGTGCAGGGTAGACGAGCCGCCACCGCTCCAGCCCCATACAGCTACACGGTCACGGTCGAGGTAGGGCCTGTCGGCCAGCAGCTTCTTGGCACCCATAGCATAGTCGCGTATGTTCATGATGCCAATCTTACGGTAGATCGCTTTGCGCCACGCCGCACCTTTGAGCGAAGGTGTGCCGCGGTTATCGATGGATATCTGGAAATAGCCATCGCCACCAATGTCTCCGGCATACATGTTATTATCCTGGTTGCCATAGCTGTCGCCCACAGTACTTGCAGCAGGCTCACCATACACAGCAAACAATACAGGATACTTCTTAGAAGGATCGAAGTTGCGGGGTTTATTGATCCACGCGTCGAGAGTGATGCCGTCTTCTGTAGTTATCTGCGTGTATTCTATAGTGTTAGTTTCTGTACGCATTTTAGATGCAATGCTTGTGGAAGGGTTTACCGGCTTGTGATCGGGCAGGGTAATCCACTCTGCTACATTTGGCGTTTTATAGTTAGAGAAGGAATGCTGTGCAAACCTGGCACCGGGGGAAACGTTATACTCATGTGTACCCACCAGTGCAGCAGGAGACACCTGCTCCGCATTTGATTTACCATCCATTTTTACCCTGTACAGGTAAAGCTGCGTGGCGCTGTTGGGCGAAGCCATAAAGTACACCGTATTATTTACCTCGTCAATGGCGCGAAGGCTTTCAATATCATACTTACCGTTGGTGAGCAGCAGTTCTTTTTTACCATCACGGCTTACGCGGTAGATATGGCGCCAGCCGTCTTTTTCACTTACCCACAGAAACTCCTGTCCTTTATTGATCCATTCCCAACCGGTAGGGTCATCGTCGTTCCAGCGTCCTTTTACATCAACCCAGGCTTCGTCGTTCTCTGCGTAAAAAGTACGGCTGCTGCCGTCGGTAACATTACAATAGATCAGTTTGCTCTCCTGCTGCTTGCGGTCGAGCTGTTGTACGATCAGCTCGGTAGGGCCAGCCCATTCCATGCGCGGAATATAGTGCTGCTGCGGGTCTCCGTCGATACCCATCCAGCGCACAACACCTGTGGCCACAGTTGCCACACCAATGCGTACGGGGCTTGGCGGCTCTCCTACCTTGGGGTATTCTACAGGTATAATGCGCGAATAGTTAGAGTCTGTTGTATTGAGCATATAGTAATCCCTGGTCTTGTTGGCATCTACCTGCCAGAAAGCAATACGGGTACCATCGGGGCTCCACCGGAAGCCGTCGCGGCAGCCAAACTCTTCTTCATATACCCAGTCGAATGTACCATTGATGAGCTTGCGTGTACCGTCAGACGTGAGTTTAGTCACACGGCCCGTAGCCAGGTCCTCAGAATAGATATTTTTTTCACTTACATAAGCTACTTTCTTCGCATCGGGAGAAAACTTGGCAAACATCAGTGTCTGCGCCGGGCGCTCGCGGCCCACCTGTGTAAGCTTGCCCGTGGGTATATCGTATACCCAGTAATCGCCGCGGGTATTGTAGCGCCATACCCTTGCCGTGTTGGTGAATATAAGCAGGCGGTTATTGTCTGCCGAGAATTGATAACCCTTTATATTCAGCGGTTCAAGTGCGCCGGGAGGGGTTACCTGTTCCTTTTTGATCAGTACTGTTTCATTGCCTGTTTTAGGATCAACCTTTACCAATCCCCCATCTTTGGTTTTGGTATAGGTAAGGCCATCAGCCGACCAGTTAAAAGGTTTGGGCCTGAACTGTGAAAAAGCGGGAAGCGTGATACCGGCAGTAAGCAGGAGTATCACTACCCTTGTAAAGAACTTAAATTGCATAGTTATCTGTTAAGGCAATAAAATTAAGGAAAGCCGCCGTATCTGGCGCAGGCAAATTAACTTTGGCAAAATATGCGGATGTATGGAAAAGGAAAAACTACGCTTAGATAAATACCTCTGGGCCATACGCTTATTTAAGACCCGGACACAGGCAGCAGAAGCCTGCGAAAAAGGAAAGGTAAAATACAATGGTCTTGCTGCCAAGGCTGCCAAAGCAGTAAACGTAAACGACGAGTACGAAGTAAAGACCGAGGCTAAGAAATGGCTCATCAAGGTAACGGGGTTGCTCCATAACCGCGTGCAGTACACCGAGGCCATTAATTATTATCTCGACATTACGCCCGCGGAAGAGATAGAACGTATCCGTTTCCAGGCAGCGTCATTTCATACGGGTAAGCGGTTGAGCAAAGTGGGCCGCCCTACAAAAAAACAAAAGCGCGACCTCGACGATTTCATGGAGGGATAGCTCCGGGGCGGGCATAATAAATGTAATTATGAAGATAGATATCATTACGGTTGTACCGGGCTTACTCGAAAGTCCTTTTAATCATTCCATCCTGAAAAGGGCAAAGGAAAAGGGCCTGCTGGAGATAACCTGCATCAATCTCAGGGACTACGCTATCAATAAACAGGGGCAGGTAGACGACTATCCTTTTGGCGGTGGTGCGGGTATGGTGCTGATGGCTGAGCCATTGGTGAATGCCATTGAGGATCTGCAAAAAAGTACGACTTATGATGAGGTAATTTATTTTACACCAGACGGGCCTGCTTTTAACCAGAAAACAGCCAACCAGCTTTCGCTGAGGAAGAACCTGCTGCTCATCTGCGGGCATTATAAGGGCATCGACCAGCGGGTAAGGGATCATTTTATAACCATGGAACTGTCTATCGGCGATTATGTACTGAGCGGTGGCGAACTGGCTGCAGCGGTAGTGGTGGATGCCCTCGGGCGTTTACTACCGGGTGTGCTGAGTGATGAAACCTCTGCCCTTTTTGACTCTTTCCAGGACAACCTGCTGGCCCCTCCGGTATACAGCAGGCCGGAGGTTTTCCGCGGATGGCCCGTACCCGGTGTACTGCTGAGCGGCAATCATAAACTTATTG
The DNA here is from genome assembly GCA_964590975.1 of uncultured Ferruginibacter sp. GTDB lineage: Bacteria > Bacteroidota > Bacteroidia > Chitinophagales > Chitinophagaceae > Ferruginibacter. The sequence goes on from CAZPXP010000004.1 coordinate 120,807, forward strand.
AAGAATGGCGGCACGAGCAGAGCCTGCAACGCACGAAGGAAAAAAGACCCGACCTGCTGGAAGGGGAATAATACACTGCCGGGGCATCAAAACAATCGATACAATATGGGAACAATAGAACCTGATATACTTCACCGCCAGTTAACGGTAAACGCCAATATACTACTGTATGGCAGTTGTGCTTCGCCGGAGCTGGCCGCACAATGCGCCGAAGAGATTGAAACACTATGGAGCGAGCCGATGGCTACGGTACGGCTCGGCACCGAACTGTACACTGTAGTTTTCCGTGCAAAGGGATACTGTTTTACACAACTGCAACCCGAAGATATTTTTGGTAATGCCAACCCCTGCAATAATTATTTCAGGGTAGAAGAACACGTTACGGGCAATATCTCTTTTGTTGACGGCCTGCATTGCAATACGGGTTATTTTAAGCTGGAGAACCTGTATGCCGGGTCTACTACAGCAGCGCATGAGTTTGGACATACGCTGGGGCTGGATCATCCGCATAACCTCGATTACCGGGGGCGGGGTGTACCGGGCATCATGTATCCGAGGGGCACACTGGTAGATGCAATGTACCAGTATGATCCTGCTATTCCGGCCGGCGAAAAGGGAGGCACGATGCATCCAAAGTACCGCAGGGTTAAGCAGGAAGACGTTTCAGCATTGCGTTTGCATGAGTATAATATCCGCGCCGGGCGAAAAACAATAATCGGCAATTATTCTTCCGTTTATCACGAAGCTCACCCTTCCGGTGAAGTTTGACCGGGATGTACGGCTGAAATGATTACTTTAGCTCATCCATTCATATTAATCAACAGAACGTGTCAACAGTTTTATCCGTCAACAACATTTCTAAAAATTATAATGTGGTACGCGCGCTTAAGGGCGTCACTTTTGAAGTACCACGGGGAACGGTCTTTGGTATTCTCGGGCCCAACGGCAGTGGCAAAACGACACTGCTGGGTATTGTTATGAGTATCCTCCGGGCAACTGGCGGGCAGTACCGCATTTTTGGTGAAGAACCTACGGGTGAGCAGCGCAAAAAGATGGGTACCCTGCTGGAAACACCCAACTTCTACCATTATCTCACTGCAGTGCAGAACCTCAAAATCGCGGCTTCCATTAAAGGGCGTGGCGAAAATGATATTGACCGTGTACTTGAGATCGTTAACCTTACCCAGCGTAAGGATTCGAGGTTCAGTACGTACTCATTGGGGATGAAACAAAGGCTGGCTATTGCTTCCTGCCTGCTGGGCGACCCTGAAGTACTGGTATTCGATGAGCCAACCAATGGTCTTGACCCTGTGGGTATAGCCGAGATCAGGGCGCTGATCAAAAAGCTGCACCAGGAAGGTAAGACGATCATCATGGCCAGTCACCTGCTGGATGAGGTAGAGAAAGTGTGTACGCATGTAGCCATTCTCAAAAAAGGAGAACTCCTTGCCCATGGCGATGTAAACGAAATACTGGCTAACGAGGATATTGTTGAGCTGGGGGCTGCCGACCTGGGTAAACTGAAACAGGTGGCAGAGCAACTGACAGGATATAACAGCATTAAGGTACAGGATGACGTGGTACAGATGTACTTCCCTCTCGGAAAGGCCAACCTGGAACAGATTAACCGGTATTGTTTTACAAACGATGTTGTGCTGCATTCCCTGCAACTGAAGAAGAAAAGCCTGGAAGCCAAATTTTTTGAACTTACAAACTAATAACCCTCATGCTGCAATTACTAAGAACAGAGTGGCTCAAGATAAAAAACTATACGGCCTTTATTGTTATCGGTTCATTCTTTGCCATCGGTGTACCCGCTGTCAATTATATCACTTACCTGTTTAAGAAAAATGTGATCGACGCCGCCGACCCGGTGGGCGTGCTTTCTTCCGTATCGCCTTTTGGTTTTCCCAAAGTATGGCAGAGCGCCAGCTATTTTAGCGGCTGGCTGCTGCTGTTGCCCGGCCTGCTGCTGCTGATACTGGTTACCAACGAATTTACTTACCGTACCAACCGCCAGAACATCATCGATGGCTGGAGCCGGCAGGAGTTCCTGCTGGTAAAGATCGCTATGGCTGTCATTTTTGCTGCGGTGTCTACCCTGCTGGTAATCCTTACCGCGCTTGTTTTCGGCTTTGCCAGTGGCGGCAGTTTTTCACTGAGCGGGTTCCAGAATATCGGATTCTTTTTCCTGAAGGCTTTCAGCTATAATATGATCGCTATCCTGATCGGTGTGCTGATCCGCCGTACGGGTTTTGCCGTGGCTGTTTTCTTTATTTATACGGTACTGGAAAATGCCGTTGCGCTTTGGCTGTACTCCTGGGCTGTTTCGCTGAAAAGAGACAGTGGCATAGACATGGGTGATATGGGCAATTACCTGCCTATGAATGCGTCCGACGGGTTGATCTATTCGCCATTTGAAGCGGTTACGAAGATGGCGCCCGGCCTTCCGCAGGATCGTTTCTGGATTGTTTTTATCCTTACCTTCTTTTACCTGGTGCTCTTTTTCTGGTGGAGCAGGCGGCGGATGGTCAAATCAGACTTATAATATTATAACTACCTATATACCCCGGCCGGAAAGCCGGGGTTTTTTGTACCCGGAAAAATATTTGCTCAAATTTTCCAACCTTTATGGTAACAGTGTATCTATAATATATCAGACTGTTCTTGAGAGAGGAATTACATATACAAACTGCTGTGGTGCGCCAGGCCAGCCAGGGAGACCCCGGTGCACAAGCCATTTTATACGAAAGCTACTCAAGGGCAATGTTTAACATCTGCCTCCGCATGACGGGCAACCGGCACGACGCAGAAGATCTTTTACAGGAGGCTTTTATCAAAGCCTTCAGGGGGATGGATAAACTTCAGGATCACGCCCTGTTTGGGGCCTGGCTCAGGCGGATCGTGATGAATGAATGCTTCCTGATGCTGCGCAGCAAAAAGATTCCCTGGCAGGATATCGACCAGGTGCCGGTACTGGAAATGGCAGATTATACGGAAGAGTCTGCGGCCGATCATTTTACGGCGGCGGAACTGCACGAAGGCATCAGCCGCCTGCCGGATGGATGCAGACAGGTACTGGTTCTTTTCTTACTGGAAGATTTCCCTCACAGGAAGATCGCCGAAGAACTCGGCATATCGGAATCAACTTCCAAAAGCCAGTACCATTACGCAAAAAAGCTATTGAGGGAAGACCTGTATAAAAAAAAAGAGTATGAAACTGGAAGAGACTATAAGGCAACGGCGGGATGAGCTGGATATTGAGTTGCCCTCGCCTGCGGTATGGAAGGGTGTGCAGCGGCAACTGCAACCTCCCGTAAAGATGCGCACCGGTTACGGCTGGTGGGCGGCTGCAGCCATCCTGCTCCTTTCTGCAGGCTTTGGCTGGATACTGACCACGCAGGATAAAAATGCTGACGCGCTGGCTGGCCTCCCCAGGTTTTCTCCTTCAGCAGCAACAAACCTGCAACCCGGTAATCTGCACAAAGATGATGTACTTACCACGCAGACAGCCGCAGCGCCCCTGCTGGTAAAACAGCCATCACCCCGGCAGGCTTCCAGCCCGTTACCGGCAAGGCAGCGGAGTGGCCCGGGAACCCGGCTACCGGCCCTCGCAGCGGGTAATTTTTACAGTGAGGCCATCAATATGATCAGGACCAAGATTAACGAAACACCGGTGAAATGGGTAGATAAAGATTTCTTCAGCATCTACCTGAACCAGTATAAAGACCTGGAGAAAGAAGAGGAGACATGGAAAAAGCAGTGGGCTACCCGCAATTCTGATGAAGATTTTATGCGTAACCTTATCAGCATCAATAAACGCAAACTGAATGTACTGGAAACGCTGTACAAACAGATGCAGAACATCAACAGCAAAAGAGGAGATACCGCTTTACAGCAAACGAACAGGATCATTATTTAAAAACCAACCTGTTTCCGGCTATTCCTGCAACAGCAGGAAGTGGCCGGGAGCAAAACAAAAGCAATCAGGATGAAACAGTATATAACCAGTTTATTTGTAATGCTTGGCTTAGTGACGGGCCTGCATGCACAGCCCAAAAAAGGCAATACCCTTGTTAAGGAATATGACGTAAAGAATATGAAATCGGTGATCATCGATAATGACTATTCTGCCATTACGGTGAAGGTATGGGATAACCCGAAGGTACAGGTAAGCGCGGAGCTCAATACCGGTGAAGAAGCCGGGGATGCCGATTTTGATGTGAGGGAAAAGAATGGCAGTCTCCGGATCAGGCCGCAACTGAAGATGATAAACCGCAGAACGGGTGAAGCATTGTCTGCCACCAGCGGTAATAGCGATGAAGATCGTGGCAATGTGAACATCAGCAAGAGCAGTAATTCTAACAGTGTAACTACAACCAACGGTTCTACAGTAGTAACTACTGGTGGCAACAATGTTTCGGTTACTACTTCTACATCGGGTAAAGGGTACAGCTATGTTACAACCAACGGTACCTCCTGCAATATTAACGGGGGTGCTATTACGGTTACTATACCGAAGGGTATGGCTCTTGAAATAAAGAACGGCTTTGGCAATATCTCTATTGAGGATGATCTGGATGTGCTTACGCTCAACATGCAGAATGGAAATTTTGAGGCAAAGAACATCAGGAAACTGATTGCCGAAACCAACTTTGCCAATATCAGCCTTGATAATATCGAGACTGCGGAGATGGACATGAACTCAGGTAATTTTACAGCGGCAAGTATTGGTGAATGGAAGCTGAGCACTAAATTTTCTACCATCAGCGCAGATAAAGTAAGCGACCTGAATCTTGAAGAAAGCCAGAGCGATAATATCGACATTGAAGATGCGGGCACAGTGAAGGGTGAGTTCCAGTTTTCAAACATCAAAATATATAAGCTGCGTACCAGTCTTGACCTGACGACCAACAGCGGCAGCATAAAAGTAAAGCGTTTTGAAGGCAGCGCTGAGTTTGTAAAACTGGAAGGCACTTATACCGATGTTGATCTTTCGATCAAGTCTGTACAGAGCTATGATATTACGGCCAGGACCATCTTCTCCACCCTGCGTGTACCGGGCAAACTGATAGAAAGCAGCAATGAGCCCGATACGTACACCGTAAGCGTGGGCAGCGGTAAAAAACTGAAGATTGATATCGACTGTAACTCCTGTACGATCAACCTGAAATAGGGTCTTAAAGTATAGCTATTTTTTCCCCTTAAATCAATCTTAATGAAACAGCTTCTGATAGGCCTGGTACTCCTTATTGCCCAAACCCAAAGTAAAGCACAGGCTCCCGCAACGGAAGATCGCATAAAAGTGTTTATTGAATGTACACGGGAGTGGTTGTGCGACTTTGACTATCTCCGTACAGAATTGAAAATGGTAGATTTTGTGCGCGACCGCTTTCTCGCCGATATTCACGTTATCGTTAACAGCCAGTCCAACAGCAATGGCAGTGAACAGAATACCGTAACTTTTAAAGGACAGGGCCGTTTTACAGGTAAGAATGATACGCTCATTTATCACAACAATGCTGTAGCGATGGACGACGAAAAAAGAAAGAACATGGTAAAGTATGTTTCGCTTGGCCTTACTTCTTACCTGATACATACTCCTGCACTGATGAGGATGTCGCTGGCATATACAGCTCCGGATAAAAAAGAGGCTGATGATGCAACTACAAAGAAAGATCCCTGGAATTACTGGGTGATGTCGGTGGGTTCGTCGGCGTTCTTTAACGGAGACGCCAACTATAAATCGACCAGCATTTATTCTTATATCAATGCCGACCGGGAAACGAATAAGTCGAAGGTCAATATCGGGTTCTCACACAGTTATAAGAAGAACGAGATCAAAATATCTGAGACAGAGAAGGTGATTATAAACAACCCGAAGATCAACCTGTTTGGCAATGTGATCAGGAAGTTCAATGAGCATTGGGGAGCGGGTGTGTTCTCAAGCTATACGCAGGACATCTTCTCTAATATCGACAACCGGCTGAGCTTTGCGCCCAAGATAGAGTACGATATTTTTCCTTACAGCAAATTCAATAATGAGCGCCTGGTATTGCAATATGCCATTGGCCCGGAGATCAACGATTATGCAGACACCACGTTTTATTTCAAAACGAAAGAGACTGTCTGGCAGCAACAGGCTGCACTGATCGGATCATTCAACAAGCCCTGGGGTAATATCAATGCAGGCATGTTCTATTCAGCATATATGGATAACCTCCGGAAATACAGTTTGTCTTTTTCGGGTTCCGTGAACTGGCGTATATTCAAGGGATTCCGGCTGGGCTTTGGCGGCAATTACGACATTACCCGTAATCTTATTTCCATACCCAAGGGCAGTGCAAGCAGGGATGACGTACTCACACAGCGCAGGCTGCTCAACTCAGGATATAACTATTTCTTTGGCATCGGTTTCAGCTACCAGTTTGGCAGCAAATTCAACAATTTTATCAACCCGGCTTTTAAAGGATTAAGCTGGTCATTAAACTTTTAATACATAAAACAAGAATTATGAAAAAAGTATTTTTTGCGGTTTCGGCAGTATTTGCCCTCCTTGGCGCAAAGGCACAAGACATTACGGGCAGCGGCAACGTGGTTACCAGGGAGGTAAATGTTTCAGGCTTCAGCAACATTAACCTGAATGGCATTATGAGTGTGGTGATTACACAGGGCAGTAAAGAGAGTGTAAAAGTGGAGACAGATGATAACCTGCAGGACAAGATCGTGGTGGAAAATAAGGGCAATACCCTTTATGTAAAAAACTCAAAGGGCAACTGGAAGCAGTCGAAAAAAATGGTAGTGTATATTACTTTCAGGAATGTTGATGAAATCGTTAACAACCTGGTGGGTACGCTTACGGGCGACAACCTGATTAAACAGCAGCAGCTCAATTATAAGTCTTCTGCTGTGGGCCGTACTTCTTTGGAACTGGAAGTAAAGGACCTGAAGCTGGATCTTTCTGCGGTAGGCAAAACCACACTGGAAGGCAAGGCTACCAATTGCGATATGAAGAACAGCAGTGTGGGTTATGTGGATGCTTCCGATCTTGCTGTTGACAACCTGACGCTGGATAATTCTGCTGTGGGTGCACTGGATTATAATGCAAAGAATATGGTGAGTATGCGCAACAATGGTATCGGCAGGGTTTCGAATAAAGTTAAAAAGCAAACACGATAACAGAACGTCTTCTTATGTGTTGATGTGATGGGGAATCCGCACCAGGTTAGCAATAATATGTGTAACCTGGTGCGGGTTCCCTTTTATGTACAGGCATTATCATAGTAATTATACGGTTTCCATACCAGCAGGATAATTCCCGGGCTGGTTTTTTGCATATAGCGAGCGCCGTTATACCAGTTTTTTGGCCAGTTAAAATTAAAAAGGGGTAATTTCCCTTTTTTAAACCCATCTGTAAACTTATCTTCGCTATACAGACACTCATCTGTTACACTATCTAAACTAACTGAACTGGTAGTTGAGACGTTGAAAAACAACAGGATGGAACACCTGGACGCCTCTCCCTTGTGGACATAGTTCTGCCAATGACTCTACTTAAGTTTATTACAAACATTACTCATCGTCGCTGATGATGTGATGCGGGTATATATCCGTGCAAGAGTTGTATTATAATCAATGAAAATGAAAAATCTTACATCGTGGAAGGAGCGGGTAGCCAGGAAAAGTATTAAGCCTGCGATCATCGGTGTTGCCGTACTGATGGGATGTGCCAGTTATGTACTTCAATCTTATGTAAACGTTCGTGTAGCGTATACTGTTCCGCTCCTTTGCTTTACTTTTTTGCTGTACGTGGCATACCGGAAACATATAAAAACATGGTTTCGCCCCGGTACGGCAACTGCGATACTTATTATTGCCTTACTGATACCGGTAACGGTGTATCATACCTTGTTAGTAATCAGTATATGGAGTGGCAACAAACCTGTGGATGGGGTGGTGCTGATGAAAAGGCTGGCAGGTTTTGTTGCCATAAGTATGGTATTGGGATTTATACTTCGGTATGCCATTTATATTAAAGACCATGAAAAACAGGGGTCAAGGGTTTAACATCGTAAACAGCGGCATTTATCATTCCATAGCAGCATATACATATTATTAATTGCTATCCAACAAGCTGATCAAGTGCTTCTTTGATACGGGCATGATCAAATTCAAAACCAGCGGCTTCTATTTTTTTACTGCTAACTGTAGTACTTTTTAATATTTCAATACTTCTTCCTCCCAGCATCAGGCGGAGTAAAAATGCAGGAACGGGTAAGGGTATAAACCATTTGTGCATAGCTTTCGCGAGTTGTTTCATCAGTTCCCGGGATGTAACGGGGCTTGGCGCAACGGCATTATACACACCACGGCAGGATTCGTTTTCGATGGCAAAAAGAAACATTTTGCAGAGATCCTGAATATGTATCCAGCTCACCACCTGTTTTCCATTACCCAGGATGCCTGATATACCAAAACGAAGAGGTTTTTTAAATTCTGCCAGTGCGCCGCCCTCATTACTGAGTACGATACCTATGCGCAGTATTACCAGGCGCCTGCCCAGTGCTGTTACGGGGTGAATACTTTCTTCCCAAAGGCGGCAGGTTTCCCCGAGAAAACCTGTATCGGCAGGATCAGTTTCTGTAAAGGGAACAGGAGGATACTTATCAGGCCCATACCATCCATTGGCAGATGCATTGATGACTGCCTTTACTTTATTGGGTATTTCTTTCAGCGCTTCTATGATAAGCCTGCCGCTTTCTGTACGGCTGTCCTGTATTTCTTTCTTATACGCTTCTGTCCATTTATGATCCATTACTGCTGCACCAGCCAGGTTAATGATATAATCGGTATCGTTTATGGCATCGGCATTGATACTGCCTTTTTTTACATCCCATTGTATATAGCGGGCCCCTTCTACTATGGCTGATGCCTTACGGCCGGTAACGATCACATTGTAGCTGCGTGCTGCATACATTTTTGCCATTGCACGTCCTACAAGACCTGTTCCTCCTGTTATCAGTATAGTTTGCATGATGTTTGATATCTTTTATGCAGAAACAAATATTTAGTCATCTGGTTCAGAGAACAGCTCAATCTTTTATTTATCGTAATTTTATATCACAAACAGCTTGTAATATGAACAAAAGGATATTGGCGGTTATCACGGCGGTACTGGTAACCTGGATCGGCGCTACGGCTCAACGCATCACTTATTCCGACCCGGAAAAACAGGATGACCGGGATATTAATTTTGATATTGTGGGTAAAATTAACGGGAATTTTCTCGTTTACAAGAACGTGCGGTGGAAGCATGCTATCAGTGTATATGATAACGAGATGGAATTAAAGGATCGGGTATCGCTGGATTTTGTGCCCGACAAAACGGTTAATGTTGATTTTATTACCTATCCTGATTTTATTTATATGATCTACCAGTACCAGAAAAGGAATGTTCTGTACTGTATGGGAGTAAAGCTGGATGGGAACGGGCAGAAGATCAGCGAACCGGTGGAGCTTGATACGACCCGTATCGACGTGTCGGCCAACAGTAAAATATACAGCACCATCAGCAGCGAAGACAAGCAGAAAATCATGGTGTTTAAGATCTATAAAAAGCAGGGCAATTTCCATTTTGTTACCCTTCTTTTTGACCAATCGCTGCAATTACAACGTAAAAGCCGGCAGATGACCCCGTTTGATGAACGCCGCGACAGCTACAGCGATTTCTTCGTGGATAATGAAGGTAATTTTGTATTTGCCAAATCTTCAGTACCGGGGCTGCGTGACTATGTGAACCTGTTGCAGGTGGCTATAAAAGCACCAGACCAGGATACCTTTGCTTATTATAAAATGAATCTTGAAGAACGGTATATTGATGATGTTAAGCTGAAAGTAGATAATGTAAACAAAAGGCTGTTGCTGAATGCTTTTTATTACAAGCAAAAAAGGGGTAATATTGAGGGTTTGTATACCTGTATATGGGATAAACAGGCACGATCGGACATAAGTACCACCTTTACTGCCTTTACCGACAGCCTACGTGCAGATGCCAAATCGGACGGGGCGAATAAGTTTGCCTTTAACGATTTCTTTATCCGTAATATTATTGTTAAAAAAGATGGGGGCTTCCTGCTTGCTGCCGAGGATTATTCTACACAGAGCCGCGGCGGTCTCTCGCCCTGGAACCGCTGGGATTACCTCAACTCAGGTTATATGAGCCCGTACGACTATTACCTCTATAATCCTTCTTATAACTGGTACTACCGGCCTTTCAGCAGCTTCAACAGCCAACAGAGTACGCGTTACTATTACTCGAATATATTAGTGCTGAGCGTAGATAAAGATGGTAAAATAGACTGGAGCAACCTGTTGCGTAAAGACCAGTTTGAGGATGATAATGACAACTATCTTTCGTACGGTACCATCATCGCCAGTGGCGAGATCAACTTTTTGTTTAACGATCAGGATAAACGTAACCAGCTCATGGGCTGGCAGAGCATTCAACCGGATGGTACGGTTAAACGCAATCCGCCGCTGAAGAGTATGGACAGGGGTTACCAGTTTATGCCGCGCTTTATGAAACAGGTAGGTGCACGCCAGGTTGTTCTTCCGTGCAGCTACAGGGGTCGCATCTGTTTTGCGAAGATCGATTTCTGACATAAGCGGAAGGCTAAAAAAATGATGGCGGCTTCACCGGAATTAATGACCTTTGCGCCTTCAGCTCATTGTTCATCATTTAATTATACTGTATTGTGACCGGCGTTTTTAAAGCCAATACCCCTTCCAATAACTTTTTACTTTTCCTGTATGGACTGTTGCTGAAGCTGTTCATGTTCCTTCACCCTGTAGTGCCGCAACCACAGCAAACGGACGGATTCCTGTTTAAACGACTATTACTCTGGCTGCAACCCACGGGAGAGGCCCTGCCCCTGCTCTACCCCATCATTACTTATGTATTGCTTTATACACAGGCCATCAGCTTTAACAGGCTGGTTTCGGGCCAGCGGCTATTGCAGCGCCAGAATTACCTTACGGGCATGAGCTACCTGCTGCTTACCTCGCTGTTCAGCGAATGGAATATCCTGTCTGCCCCTCTGATCATCAATACTTTACTGATCTGGGTATGGGCCCGTATGAGCAGTATTTACGCCCAGGCTAATCCCCGCGCCACGCTTTTTAACATTGGCATCGCCATCGGTATTGCGACTTTCTTCTATTTCCCGGCCATTTCGTTTACCCTGCTGATTATAGTGGGGTTGATTATTACACGGCCTTTCCGGATCACGGAGTGGCTTATAGCACTGCTGGGTATCATTACGCCTTATTATTTTCTGCTGGCTTATGTGTTTCTCACCGATAAATGGAAGGGCTATCACCTGCCGGGTTTTGCCATCAGCCTGCCGCGGTTTACCCAAACGGGCATTGCTTATACGGCGCTTGGTATTATGGGTTTACTGGCCATTACGGGTTTTATATATGTTCAGCAACAGTTCAGGCGGCAATTGATCCAGACGCGCAAGAGCTGGAGTCTTATTTTTTTATACCTGCTGGTGGCTTTTTCTATTCCTTTTATCAATGCCACGCATAGTTTTGAATACTGGATACTCTGCGCCGTACCCCTTGCCCTGCTGGCTGCGGCTACTTTTCTTTATCCTTCGCGGAAATGGGTACCTGTTTTTCTTCACTGGGCGATTGTTGCCTTTATCGTGGTTAAGACCTATTTCCTTCGGTAAATAGCCGGGGAGGCTTACCTTTGTGGTATAAACTATTAATTGTATACGCATGAAATTTGGTGTGGTAGTTTTTCCGGGCTCTAATTGCGACAGGGATATGATTGATGCCCTCAGGGACGATCTGAACCAGGAGGTTATTCCCCTCTGGCATAAGGACAGGGATATCAGCATGTTCGGTACTGACGACTGTATTATCCTGCCGGGTGGATTCAGTTTTGGCGACTACCTGCGTTGCGGCGCCATTGCCCGCTTCAGCCCTATGATGCAGAGCGTGGTAAGCTTTGCCCAAAAGGGGGGTAAGGTGCTCGGGGTATGTAATGGTTTCCAGATCCTCTGCGAGAGCGGCCTGCTGCCGGGCATACTGCTTCGTAATGGGCACCAGCAATTTGTATGTAAGAACGTTTATATCAAGGAAGCCACCGGCGAAGGTGGTCAACCGCTTAAAATTCCCGTTGCCCATGGTGAGGGCCGTTTTTTTGCTGATGCAGCTACCCTTGCAGATATTGAGATGCACCGCCAGGTGATTTACCGGTACTGCGACGAAAAAGGTAATGTGGGAGAAATCCATAACCCTAATGCTGCCGTACATCATATTGCTGGTATCTGCAACAGGGAAAGAAACGTGTTTGGTATGATGCCTCACCCGGAAAGGGCCTGCAGTGAGGCGCTGAATAATACCGATGGCCAGAAAGTGTTTGAGCATCTCTTTGGTATTGTGCCGGCACTTACCGTATAAGGATTTTAACAATTTACTCCTGTAAAGGGCATTTACTTTGCGGGATAAGACAAATAAAGAATAAGGATGAAAAAAATTATCTTGGCTATGACGATCTTGCTGCTGGCTGGTGCAGCAAAAGCTCAAATGGGTAACCCTGTAAGCTGGACCTTTACGGCAAAGAAAACGGGTGATAAAACTTACGAGCTTCATATGACCGCCACTATATCGGGTAATTATCATCTTTATGCCCAGAAAAACAGTGGTGATGTTTCTGCCGCAGTGATCAGCTTTACCAAAAACCCACTGCTTACGCTCCAGGGTAATGTTAAGGAAGTGGGTAAGCTCATTTCGAAATACGAAGAAGTGTGGAAGTCAAAAGTGAACTATTATGAGAAGACGGTCGACTTCGTACAGGTTATCAAATCTAAGGTAGCTGTTCCTGTTACGATCAAGGGCGGCGTAAATTATATGGTATGTAACGACAGGCAGTGCCTGCCCCCCAAAGATGCCCTTTTTGAAGTGAAACTGGGTAGCTAAAACTCTCGCATTAACATTCCTCATTAACTTACCGGTTTAAGCAATGAAATACGGTTACTTATTTATCGCCATCTTATGTACGTTGGCTACGGGCTCTCTTTTTGCCCAGAAAAACCAGTGGCAGTTTAAAGCTGCCAGAACCAGCGACGGGTTGCAACTGCAGATAAACGCTACCCTGCCTGCCGATACGGTTGTGTACGCTTTTGGCAACACAGAAGGATTACCCGTAACCACCATTGAATGGGACAGTGCAATTGCTTCACAGGTAAAGACCGGAGCTATTGTGGAGCCTACAGCACAGAAGAAGAAGGAAGGGCTGCTTGATAATGTGGAAGTGGTATATCATGATAAAAACTTTTCTGCCACCGTTACGCTGAATATTACAGGTGATCTGCCCTACCTGAAGGGCACACTCAATTATATGGGGTTTAACGGAAAGGAGTTTGTAGGCCCTATACCTGTAGAGTTCTATTTGAAAAAACAGGCTGATGGCAGCTACAGTGGCGGGGAATTCACTTTGTCTGAAAACGGGCAAAGCTTGTCGCTGGCTTCGGTTGATCTTACGAAACCCATAAGTGAGTGTGGTATTACGCCTTCGGCAAAGGGCAGCAGTTTGTGGATGAATTTCCTGCTGGGATTGCTTGGCGGACTGGTAGCGCTGATCACACCCTGCGTATTTCCTATGATCCCTCTTACTGTTTCTTTCTTTACGAAAAAGTCGCAGGATAAATCCCAGGGCATACGTAAGGCTGCGCTTTACGGAACATTTATCTTCCTGATCTACCTGTCGCTGAGTATCCCGTTTCATGTTATTGGTAATGTTGACAAACAGATCTATAACGCCATTTCTACCAATGTTTACCTGAACCTTATTTTCTTTATCATATTTGTGGTCTTTGCCATTTCTTTCTTTGGTTATTTCGAAATCACCCTGCCGGGATCGCTGGCTAATAAAGCAGATTCAAAAAGGGGTACCAATGCACTTGGCGTCTTTTTTATGGCATTGACACTTGCTATTGTATCGTTCTCCTGCACGGGCCCTATACTGGGTACGCTTTTAGCGGGTACAGCTTCTGATGGTGCATGGCCGCTTACAGCGGGGTTGGCGGGTTTTGGTATTGCTCTGGGGTTGCCTTTTGCACTGTTTGCCATGTTTCCGGGCTGGCTGTCTAACTTACCACGTTCGGGTGGGTGGCTCGAAACAGTAAAAGTGGTACTGGGTTTTGTGGAGCTTGCACTGGCTTTTAAGTTTTTCTCCAATGCCGATCTTACAGGGCACTGGGGTATCCTGAAAAGAGAGATATTTCTTGGCGCCTGGGTTGTGCTTGCCCTGGGTTGTTTTGCCTATCTGATGGGTTGGTTCAGTTTTAAGAAGCAATACAGTAAGCCTATTATCGGCAAGGGCAGGATCATTACTGCCGTTATTTTTCTTGCCGCTGCCATTTACCTTGCGCCAGGGGTTACGAATACGTCATACGCGCGGTTAAGTCTTGTAAGCGGATTTCCTCCTCCCTACTGCTATAGTGTTTATACAAACCCGGTGAACTGCGATAAGCCGCTGGATGACTTCTTTAAAGCGCAGCAACTTGCAAAAGAGAAGAATAAACCTATTCTTGTTGACTTTACGGGCTGGGCCTGTGTAAACTGCCGTAAGATGGAAGAAAATGTATGGCCAAAGGGAGTGGTGAAAGAGCAGATGGATAAATTTATTCTTGTGTCGTTATATGTTGATGATAAAAAAGAATTACCTGTTGAAGAACAGTTTCTCTTTAAGGGCAAGGATGGCAGTGAGAAAAAGATAAAGACCATTGGCGATAAGTGGGGCACTTTCCAGGCGGAGAATTTTGGTGCGGTATCGCAACCCTGGTATGTACTGCTGACGCCGGACGGGCGTTTGCTCAACCCACCCGTAGGCTATACCCCAGACGCTGCAGAATATGCCAAGTGGCTGGAGTGTGGTTACCAGACTTTTACAAAACAACAATAATTTTTATAATGCTTTTGCATTCATTGCCATGATAATGGCTTCTGCATTGGAGTGTACATTGAGCTTGCGGTAGATATTACGGATCTGGGTGCGGATGGTTTCTACGCTTTTATTGAGCTTACCCGCTATCATTTTATAGCTGAATCCTTTTACGAGTAATTCCAGTACTTCTTTTTCCTTTTCGCTTAACTGGTGAAGGTCGTCTTCTGCTTTCTGTGCTACGGCTGAGGGTTTGGGAAAGTGCATCAGGATCTTTGCGGCTATAGCGGGTGTAAGGGGGGCTCCGCCATTTACTACATCCCGTACGGCTTCAACGATCTTTTCTGCGCTGCTGCTTTTGAGGATGTAGCCATTGGCACCGAGGCAGATGGCATTCAGCACCTTATCATTTTCTTCAAATACGGTAAAGATGAGTACTTTGGCTTCCGGGTATTTTTGCTTAAGCCTTTCGAGGCCCTCCAGCCCGTTTACATCGGGCATATCAATGTCCATCACCAGGATATCGGGTTGCAGGATGCGATAGAGTTCGTCGATATTTGCAGCATTCTCATAAGTACCGGCCACTATAAAGTCTTCCTCGCACCGCAGTACTTCGCACAGGCTTTGCTGCATCAATAGATTATCCTCGAATATCAGAATTTTCAACCTGTTTGTTTTTAGTAAAATTAGTGTGCCTTCTGTTTGCGGCCAATACCATTATAGGGTGACCATTGTTTAATTCTCCGGCGCAGGCAGGGTGATGGTCCATGCCGTACCCTTACCACGCCCTGTATCCAGCACCGCTGTTCCATTGAATTTTTTAACTCTTACCCGGATATTGTTAAGCCCGTTGCCCGGTGAGGTAAGCGCCTCATCGAACCCCCGTCCATCGTCTTTTGCTTCGGCCACTACCTTTTCTTTCTCAAAACGGATGTGCAGTGAGAAGTTACGGGCATAGCTGTATTTGGCTGTATTGTTGATGATCTCTTTACAGATGAGGTATATCTCGCGGCGCAGGAGCATATCTACCTTCACTTCATCCAAGGGTATATTGACCTCAAGGCTGCTGCGGATTTCGCTGTTCTCAAGGGCATTGGTCATGAACTGCTGCAGGCGGTTGGTAAGGTGCTGTATTGTATCGTTAGAGGGGTTGGTACTCCACACAATATCGCTCATGCTATCGATCATCTGCCGGCTGGTATCTTCCATTTTAACTGCCAGCATTACGGCTGCCTCCGGCCGGGCAATAATGCGTTTTTTGAGTACGCTGCTCATCAGTGATATGCTGCTGAGTGTACTGCCGATATCGTCGTGCAGTTCCTGGCTGATGCGGCGTCTTTCTTTTTCCTGTGCCGCATAGATGGCACCCAGTTTATCCAGCTCCTGCTGCTGTATCGTGAGCAGTGATTCCCGTTGCTCATCGGCGATACTCTTTAACCGGGCGCCCATCGCCGCAGAAAAGAAAAGGATATCGAGAAAGATACCGATGAATATCCATGCGATGTCGGGTACACCCATGATCCTGACCTGGGCAATATTGGAAGCCAGTGATAATATGCCGCAGCAGAGGTAGGTAACGCTGGCCAGGAGAATCAGCTTCAGGATGCCGTTTTTTGCATTGAATGCAAAGGCAAACTGGATAATGATGCTGCTGATCATAAGTACCAGGCGTAATAAAGCACCGAGTATCATCGGCAGGCCATGGTATTTATCCTGGTGGGTGAAGAAGGATACCAGGAAAAAAGTAAGAGTATAAACGGGGAGGCTCCAGCTCAGGAAGTATTTCCAGTAGAGCCATAAGTAGCGTGGCAGGCAATTGTAGTGCCTGTATGCCATGATGCCGAATACAAAGTAGAAGTAATAGTGTGCAGCCTGTAATACTTCTTCTGTGCTGTAAAACCAACGCTCCCGGGTGGCCTGGTCGTGAAAGAAATAGTGGTTTATTACGCGGTAGGCGATAAAGGCGGCCGTAACAAAAAGGTAGAGTGAATAATAAAGAAACAGCTTCTCCTTACCAAAGAGATACACGATAAAATGATAGAAACAGGTGGCCAGAGCTGCCCCGCCTGCCAATTGCAAAAGAAATAAATATAGTGCACCGCTATCTTCCATTTTCTGTATACACGGCTTTTCATTGCAGGCTTACGAATAAAGATAAGGAAACCTTTTCTATTGATTCAGCGGCAGCCCTACCCCTGCCCTTAAGCCTTATACTATCAATATGGGGGTAACGGGCTGCTACCTGAAAAAACCATGCCGGGTATCTCCATTTTCCCTTATCTTCGTAAAATAGTTGTTTAACTAACTAATTTTTATGAACAAGAGAAATATCAAGAAAGTAGCTGTACTGGGCAGTGGGGTTATGGGCAGCCGCATTGCCTGTCATTTTGCCGGTATCGGTTTACAGGTGCTCCTGCTCGACATTGCACCACGGGAGCTGAATGATGCGGAAAAGGCTAAAAATCTCAGCCTCGATCATCCTGTGGTTAAGAACCGGATTGTTACTGAAGCGCTGGCAGCAGCCATCAAGAGCAATCCTTCTCCGGTATATCATAAAGACGTGATAAAGAAGATTGCTACCGGCAACTTTACCGACAACATGAAAGATATTGCCGGCTGCGACTGGATCATTGAAGTAGTGGTTGAGCGGCTGGATATTAAACAGTCTGTTTTTGCTGAGGTAGAGAAATACCGTAAACCCGGAACGCTTATTACTTCCAATACTTCGGGTATTCCTATACACATGATGACGGAGGGAAGGAGCGATGATTTTAACAAACATTTCTGTGGTACCCATTTTTTTAATCCTCCGCGTTACCTGCGTTTACTTGAGATTATTCCTACACCACATACGGATCCGGAAGTTGTGGATTTCCTGATGGAGTATGGTGATCTTGTACTGGGTAAAACAACTGTATTGTGTAAGGATACGCCTGCTTTTATTGCCAACCGTGTTGGTGTATTTGGTATGATGGCGATTATGAATGCCATGGAAAGGCTGGAGCTTAGTGTAGACGAGATTGATACACTTACGGGCCCGGTTATTGGCAGGCCCAAATCTGCCACTTTCCGTACGGCTGATGTAGTGGGTATTGATACGCTGGTAAAGGTAGCCAAGGGTGTGGCAGAGAATTGCCCGGATGATGAGGCCAAAGCTGTATTTGATATTCCTGGCTGGCTGGATAAGATGGTGGCGAATAACTGGCTGGGTGATAAGACGGGACAGGGTTTCTTTAAAAAAGTAAAGGGGGCTGACGGGGCTAAAGATATACAAACCCTCAACCTTTCTACCCTTGAATATGGCCCGCGCAGCAAGCCTAAGTTTGCTACTGTTGAAGCGGCAAAGCCTATTGACGATCTTAAAACAAGACTGAAAGCGCTTTGTGGTGGACAGGATAAGGCGGGTGCCTTTTACCGCCAGTTCCATTATGGTTTGTTCTCTTATATTTCGCACCGCATACCGGAGATATCGGACGAGCTCTACCGCGTGGATGATGCTATGATGGCAGGTTTTGGCTGGGAGATTGGCGCTTTTGAAAGCTGGGATGTGCTGGGTGTGGCAAAGACGGTTGAAGCTATGAAGGCCGAAGGCTATACCGTAGCGCCATGGGTGGAAGATATGATTGCTTCGGGTGCCGGGAGTTTTTATAAGGTAGAAAATGGAAAACGTTTGTACTACGACGTTGGCTCCAAAGGATATAAAGCACTTCCGGGTGGAGATGCATTTATAGTGATGAAGAATTTTGAGAACGAAACCATCTGGAAAAACAGTGCGTGCCGTACCTATCACCTGGGCAATGATGTGCTTGGCCTGGAGTGGTATACAAAGATGGGCAGCATTGGCGGAGAGGTACTTGAAGGCATACAGAAATCGATCGCGCTGGCAGAAGACAAATACAAAGGGTTGGTTATTGCCAACGACGGCACTAATTTCAGTGCTGGCGCCAATGTGGGTATGATCTTTATGCTGGCTATTGAGCAGGAATATGATGAGATGGAGATGGCCATACGTATGTTCCAGAATACGATGATGCGTGTACGTTATTCTTCTGTGCCGGTGGTGGTGGCACCGCATGGCCTTGCGCTTGGTGGCGCCTGTGAGATGAGCCTGCACTCAGATAAGGTTTGTCCTGCTGCCGAGACGTATACCGGCCTTGTGGAAGTGGGTATTGGTGTTATTCCCGGTGGTGGTGGTACTAAAGAGTTTGTTCTCCGCGCCAGTGATGAGATGCATGAAGATGAGCCGGAAACAATTACGCTTAAGAACCGCTTTCTTACCATTGCCACGGCAAAGGTGGCTACTTCTGCACACGAAGGGTTTGGGCTGGGTGTTTACCGGAGGGGGCTGGATGAAATTGTAATGAACCAGGGCCGCCGTATTGCTGAAGCGAAAAAGAGTGTGATTGAGCTTTACGACAGTGGTTATGTAATGCCGGTACAGCGTAATGATGTGAAGGTGCTGGGTAAGTCGGCGCTGGGTGCTTTGTATGCGGGTATTCATGGTATGGTAAGCGCTAACTACGCTACAGCACATGATGCGGTATGCGCGAGGAAGCTGGCGTATGTAATGTGCGGGGGTGATCTCAGTGAACCCACGCTGGTAAGCGAGCAGTACCTGCTTGATCTTGAACGTGAAGCATTTCTTTCTCTTACGGGCGAAAAGAAAACGCTTGAGCGGATACAGAGTGTGCTGAAAGGCGGTAAGCCGGTAAGGAATTAACGGTAAGATATATCATATAAAAAGAGGCTGTTGTGAGATATGACAGCCTCTTTTTTATGCTATTATAATTATGCACATATTATTTGATGCGCAGATCGTAAATAAAATCTTTGACTTCAACAATACTGAAGGCGTTGTGGCCGGGGTGAGCGGGGTTCAGGATATAGTTAAACTCTTCGGGTATAACCACAGAGGGTATTTTAATGACGGGATATTTATTTTGTTTCAGCAGGAAGGTACCCATATCGCGGGTAGAGTATGGTGCGGGTGCATCCCGCCAGTTACCGGGCAGCCTGGGTACCGGAAGCTCAAGGATATGATTATCGGGTATATCAATGATTGTAATGCTTAATGCACGGGGAATATCGTCGGCATTAACATTTACAGTATATTCCAGTACGGCGAGCGAACGGCTTGCAGAGGTGTAAACACAGGGTGTCAGTTTGTGGTTCCACCGTCCGCCGTTGAGCCTGGCCCCTTCGCCGGTCAGGTCTTTTGCGTATTTTGTTTTGCTTATCCGGTAAACGTGCATAAGTTGGCTTTAAGAGTACACACCGTATTCGATACGCCCGATAAGATTTTTTATTTCTTCCCTGCCATATTGATTATTGAGCAGATTGAAAGGCAGCTCGCCGCCGATGGCTTTATTGGGGCGGAATATCCATGCATTAAAAGCATCGGGCTCATCGAATACTTCGTAGCCATAAGAATATATATCGGCGAGGCTGATGATCTTTTCGCTTAGTGAGAAACTGAATTTTTCCCTGCCTTTTTTATTGATAAGCGTTGCTCTTGTTACAGCGAGCGCCCTGGCTAACTGATCGTAATCGAGGGATGCGGTATCTTTTAAATGTTCTAATTCTTTTTTGGAAACGCCAAGCTTTATCATACCGGCCTTTTCCATGGCCGTCATCTGGCTGATGGACCGGGGTGCAGCGTTGCGGCCACTTATACCGGTATGAGCGGAGGCGGTAAGAAGGCCGCTGAACTGTTGCACGGGATATGACAGCATTGCGTCGGGCTCTTCTACTACCGATAGCGCATCATCATTTGTATAGGAAGCAGCCCTTTTAGCTTTTGCATTAACTTTTCCGGAAGTGGTTTGTCGCTTCGCCCGGGCAGATCCTGCTTTACCTTTAAGCACAGCTTTCTTAACTTTTGCGGGAGATGATGTTTTTTTATTCATAGTATAAAATATTATTTGTAAAGGTATAATGTTATACTAATTAAGCCAACTCCGAGGGAGGATTATTTTGTTGCCTCCTTATGACAAAAAAGTTACTGACTGGCTTATATGCAGGCCAGCAAAGGATTTCAGAAATAAAAAATTTGGAATAAAGAAAAAAATAGTGTAAGTTTATATTACTAACCATTGCTCCCTGCTAACATCAAACACATTAAAGGCTAAACCGGGGGAAAGACATTTAATCAATAATACAAGAGTTGCCATTACTAACTCATAGGAACTGCTATGCAGTGGCTATACCTGTCTATGTAACCAAAACACAATCATATGAAACACGTATTCAAACATGTATGGCTTGCAGTACTGCTACTGCTGAGTCATTCCCTTTTTTCCCAATACTCTGTCACGTTTAAGCCCAATGCTGCCGCGGGCCAGGATGCAATGATCCTGCGTAATGATGATTGTCCATCGTGGCAAACCACTAATTATCCCAACGGGGCTGAGGTTGACGCGTTTGCCTGGACCTGGTATGCATCAGGTTGCGGACCGGGTGCAGGCAGGTCGCTGGTCCGCTTCGACGGGCTCAACACATTACCAGCCGGTGCGGTAATCACTTACGCGGAGCTGCGTCTTTTTGGGGTAGCGAGCAGTGGTAACGCACAGGGCAACTCCAGTTACCCGGGCAGTCCTTTTGGGACGGTTAATACATCCCTGGTGCGAAGGGTTACCAGTGCCTGGAACGAGAATACGGTAACCTGGGCAACGCAACCAACAATAACCAGCGTTGATGAGGCGGTTGTACCGGCTTCGTCCACACAGTGGAATTATAATGTATCGCTGGATGTAACCAACCAGGTAATAAATATGATAGCGCCGGGCGCTAATAATGGCTTTATGCTGATGCTTAAGACCGAAGCGTATTACCGTTCCATGCTGTTTGCATCATCAGACAATGCTGACCCGGCGCGCTGGCCTGAGCTGTTTGTAAAATACGATCTGCCTTGCCAGGCCGACTTTGCATATTGGACACATACTAACAACGCCGGCTTCTATTATTTCAAGGTAGATCCTCCGCAACCGGGCTTCAGTTATAAATGGTCATTCGGAGATGGCGCTACCGCTTCAGGTCCATCTACCACCCACACCTATCTCACCGGTTCTTACGAAGTATGCCTTATTGCATATAATGAAGAAACGGGTGAGAAATGTGAGAAATGTGTAAAGATCTGTGTACAGAATGATCAGCCCGACACCTGCAGGGTAAGGTATAAGTTTGAAACTCCCAATAGCTATCTCTATTATTTCTATGGTGTACCAACGGGGCCATACCCGGTAGCAGATGCCAAGTGGGATTTTGGTGATGGTTCTACTTCCGGCGACTGGCCTGATGCCAAGCATGAGTACACCAAATCGGGCACGTATGAAGTTTGCTTAACGGTGAAATACGAGAATGGCTGTGTAGCGAAATATTGCCATAAGGTTGAAGTAAGGGTACCCTGTGCAGTATCGTACGAGGAGCATACCGATAATGGATACGATTTTAAATTCCACGGCATACCCGGCAGCCCGTCTCCTGTGGTAGATGCGAAATGGGATTTTGGTGACGGTACTACCGCAGATGGATGGCCGGATACAGACCATCATTACAGTACTCCCGGTGCTTATACCGTATGTGTGGAAGTAAAATATGAGAACGGATGCGTAGCCAAATTCTGTAAAGAGATCATTGTGGGTTGCGGTGTGAAGTTCAGAACACAAACAGAGAATGGATACCTGTATTATTTCTATGGCGTGCCTGCCGGGCCATACCCGGTAGTTTCTGCTGAGTGGGATTTTGGTGATGGCGCTACTTCTAACGACTGGAGAGACACGAAGCATGAGTACGCAAGGTCCGGCACGTATGAAGTATGCCTGACCGTGAAATATGAAAATGGCTGTGTGGCCAAGTACTGCCGTAAGATAGACGTGGTTGTACCCTGCGACGTGAAGTTCAAAACAGAGACACCGAACGGGCACCTCTATTATTTCTATGGACTGGGGGTTGGGGTTTCGCCTGTAGCTTCTGCTTACTGGGATTTCGGTGACGGGACGAGCTCTACTGACTGGCCAAATACCAAGCATGATTACGAACGCCCCGGCGTTTATAAGGTATGCCTTACCGTGAAGTATGAGAATGGCTGTGAAGCAAGGTATTGCTATGAAATAAGGGTAATTCTTGACGGGTGCAGTGTAAAGTTTGCAATTGAACAGGATCGAAATATTTTCGTTTTCAGGGGTGAGGCTTTTTCGAGCAGTGGTGCGCCTGTGGCTTCTGCCGAATGGAGCTTTGGCGACGGTCGTACTTCGAATGACTGGCCTGATACCAAGAATCAATATGAAGAACCTGGTTCTTATACAGTATGTGTAAAGGTGAAGTTTGAGGATGGCTGCGAGGCCAAGTACTGCTGGGAGGTAGTGGTAACTGCTGCCGACTTCAGAGCAGCAGGCCGCCAAAGTTATGCTGTGGGTGAAAAGATAAAGGTATTACCCAACCCTGTAAACGCCGATGCCATTTCGGTGGTGCTGGATGTGGCTGATGCAGGTAATTATAACTACACGGTATATGATGCAAATGGGAGTGCTGCGCTTACAGGTGTAAAAACACTGCGTAAGGGTATGCAGACTGTAGAAGTAAGGATTGCCGGTACTGCACCAGGTAATTACTGGATTGCATTTACCAATAATAAAAATAAATCGCTGCGCACAGGGTTCATACGCCTGTAGATTGAAAAACCAACGATTAATATCAATAAGCTTGCCCTGCCTGCAGGGCAGGCTTATTTAGTAAAATGCCGGCCGGGTATTGCAATTCTCAATAAGTTATTATATTTTTATTGCACCAATACTGCCCGGAGGCTGACTAACCAGGAACACAGTTAACATGAGCAGCAGGGAAAACACTCGCTAAGAACTCTTCTTCATTTTTTTTACTGGGAAAGAACCCTGATGGGGTGTCTTAACTTATTGTCTATGTAACCAAAAACACAGAGATATGAAACACAGCATTAAACACTTATGGCTGGCAGTACTGCTATTACTGCTAAGCTTTCCCGGTTTTTCGCAGTATTCGGTTACGTTTAAGCCCAATGCTGCAGTTGGACAGGATGCACTGCTTCTGCGTAATGACATCTGCACAAACTGGGTAAACATCAATGCCGGTAACAGCACGGAGCTGGATGCATACGGCTGGACCTGGTATGCAGGAAATTGCGGGCCGGGTACAGGAAGGAGCCTGATCCGTTTTGACCAGCTCAGCACCCTGCCTGCAGGTGCGGTAATTACCTATGCTGAGTTGCGGCTGTTTGGCGTTCCTACCAGTGGCAACACGCAGGGTAACTCTACCTATCCCGGTTCTCCTTATCCCAACAGTAACGATGCGTGGGTAAGAAGGGTTACCAGCCCCTGGCTTGAGAATACGGTAACATGGAACACTCAACCCACATTTACCACCGCAGGCCAGGTTGCAGTGCCTGCATCTACTGCGCAGTGGAACAATAACGCGGTAATGAATGTTACTGCACAGGTAACGGCGATGATGCTCCCGGGTGCTAATAATGGCTTTATGCTGATGCTGCAGAACGAAGCACATTACCGTTCCCGGTTGTTTGCCTCGTCTGACTACGCTGATGCTGCGCGATGGCCGGAGTTGTTTATCAGGTACGACCTGCCCTGTGATGCCGGTTTTACTTATTGCGTATCCAGCGGCAATTCTTCCGTGTATAATTTTAAAGCAGATAATCCGCAACCGGGTTATGCGTACAAATGGAAATTCGGGGATGGCACTACCGGCAGCGGAGCTGCCGTATCGCATACTTACGCCACAGGTTCTTATAATGTGTGCCTGTATGCGGAAAGAATATCAACAGGAACCGCGGAGCCGATACAGTGTGAAAAATGCGTGAGGATATGCGTACAGGGTACTCCTGTTGACACTTGCAGTGTGAAATTCAGATCGCAGACATCCAACGGCTACCTGTATTACTTTTATGGTTTACCAGCCGGACCGTTCCCGGTAGTTGATGCGAAGTGGGAATTTGGCGATGGCGCTACATCCGCAACCTGGCCGGATGTGAATCATGAATATACCCAGTCGGGTACTTATGAGGTTTGCCTGACCGTAAAGTATGAGAATGGTTGTGTGGCCAGGTACTGCTCTCAGGTACAGGTAAGTGTTCCCTGTGCGGTGTCTTACCAGGAAAGTACAAATAACGGTTACGACTTTAGTTTTCATGGTGTGCCCGGAAGTCCGGCGGCTGTAACATCTGCCAAATGGGATTTTGGAGATGGCACTACTGCTACGGGCTGGCCGGATGTGAACCATCATTATACACAGCCCGGCTCTTACCTGGTTTGTGTAGAAACAAAATATGCAAATGGCTGCGTAGCCAGGTACTGTAAAGAAGTGATTGTAGGTTGTACTGTTACGTTCAGAACACAAACGGAAAATGGTTACCTGCACTATTTCTATGGCGTACCGGCAGGGCCCTACCCGGTGGCTTCGGCTGAATGGGATTTTGGTGATGGCACTACCTCTACTGAATGGCCAAATACCAAACATGAATATGCCAGTTCCGGCTCTTATGAAGTGTGCCTGACCGTAAAATATGAAAATGGCTGTATAGCGAAGTATTGCTATACGGTAGGCGTAGTAGTACCCTGTAACGCGAAGTTCAAAACAGAAACACCCAACGGCCATTTATATTACTTCTATGGCGTGGCATACGGGCTTTCGCCGGTTACTTCTGCTTACTGGGATTTTGGCGACGGATCCAGTTCTACTGACTGGCCAACTACCAAACACGATTATACCCGGGGTGGCATATACAGGGTATGCCTTACGGTTAGATATCAGAATGGCTGCGAGGCAAGGTTCTGTTCAGATATAAGCGTACTGATGACAGCCACCTGTAAGGCAGACTTTGACTATCACAGGCGTGGCGATGTATTTTACTTCGCGGGGGTTGCAGAGGCGGCAGACGGCTCACCTGTAGCATCGGCAGAATGGGATTTTGGTGATGGCAATACTTCTGCCGACTGGCCAAATGCCAGGCATCAGTATGCACAACCCGGCTCTTATACTGTTTGTGTTACGGTGAAGTTTGAGAACGGCTGCCAGGCCAGGCTATGCAAGAATATTGTGATGTATGGCGTTGATGACCCTACGATTACGGATGCGGACAGCAAAAAGCGGTTAAGTACTTCTTTTCCGGAACCTACGATAAGGGTAATTCCTAACCCTGTAAATACAGGCACTGTTAAAGTGGCAATGACAATAGTTAACCCGGGTAATTACTATTACACGATCTACGATGCCAATGGCAGGGCTGTGCTTACGGGCAACAAAACGCTGGGCAAAGGTGAGCAGGCTGTAACCCTATCCATTACCGGTATAACGCCCGGTATGTACCGGATTGCGTTCAGGAGTAAGGATGAATACCTGCGTACAGGATTTATACGACTGTAAGCTTCCGGGACAATATCATCTGTAAAAAGACCGCCACGGGGTTCCGTGGCGGTCTTTTTATAATGCACTATGAGAATATACATCAAAGATGTTCGGTGAGATAGTCGGTTACTTTCTGGTACAGATGTGCCCTGTCTTTCCCTACTACGTTATGCTCGTGGCCGGGGTAGATCATATAGTCTACCTGAATGCCTTTATCGATACAGGCCCTTACAAAATTAACGCTGTGTTGCTGTACTACTACGGGGTCCTGCAGGCCATGGATCAGCAGCAGTTTACCCTTCAGTTTGGCTACCTGTTTGGTGAGGTCGATACCGGCATAGCCTTCGGGGTTTTCGGCGGGTGTATCCATATATCTTTCGGTGTACATGATTTCATAATAGCGCCAGTCGATTACCGGGCCACCTGCTACAGCGGCTTTGAATACACCGGGATGATTGAGCATAAAATCAGTTGTCATGAAGCCTCCAAAGCTCCAGCCGAAGAGCCCCATCCTGCCGGCATCCACATAAGGCTGTGTTTTGAGGTAGGCTACCCCGCTCATGAGGTCTTCCATCTGCACATCGCCCAGTTTCCTGAACATGGATTGTTCAAAGGCGCGGCCGCGGTTATCGCTTCCGCGTACATCCATCGAGAACACAACGTATCCGCGTTCGGCCATGTACTGAAACCAGAGATCGGCTGCACCACCGTTCCAACTGTTGGTGATCATCTGGTTGTGCGGGCCACCATACCAGTAGGCAATCACGGGGTATTGTTTTCCTTCCTGCATCCCTACGGGTTTGTAAAGGCGGCAGTAGAGGTCGTGGCCGCTCTGCCCTTTTATGGTAAAGATTTCGAGACTGCCAAGCGCATAATCCGAGAGCGGATTTTTTGATGTCAGCAGTGTTTTTTCTTTTTTACTTTTTATATCTACGAGGCGGATTGTACGGGGTGTGGTAGTGTTGCTCATTGCATCAATCACTGTGCTGCCGTCTGCGCTTACCTGTGTGGTATGCACGCCGTTTCCGGAAGTGATTTTTTCGATAAGGCCTGTCTTCAGGGTAAGGCTGTACAGGTTGCGGGTAAGGGGGCTTTCGGCAGTAGACATGAAGAAAAGTTTTTGCGCTTTGCTGTCGAAGCCTTTTACTTCTGTTACTTCCCATTCGCCTTTGGTGAGTTGTTTGAGCAGTTTACCGTTAATATCATAGAGGTAGAGGTGATTCCACCCGTCGCGGTTACTTTGCCAGATGAACTGACCGGATGCACCGGGTACAAACAGCATGGGTACGAGGGGTTCTACGTATTTATCGTCTTTTTCTTCAAAGAGGGTGGCCAGTTTATCGCCCGTGGTGGCATCGTACTGGTTAAGCTGCATATGGTTCTGCGCGCGGTTGAGCACGGCAATGTAAATAAAGCGGTTGTCGGGGCTCCAGGCAATATTGGTAAGGTACTGGTCGGCGGGCTGGCCGGTTTTCAGGTAGACAGTGTTGTTTGTTTCGAGGTTGTATACGCCTACGGTCACTTCGTGACTGCGGTCGCCGGCCATGGGATACCTGATATTATTTGCTTTGGCGGGGCGCTGTGTCCAGTCGATAATGGGATAGGGCGTTACCATCTGCTGGTCCATACGATAGAATGCCAGTTTCTGGCCGTCGTTGCTCCAGAAAGTACCTTTACTGATACCGAACTCATCGCGGTGTACCGATTGCCCGTACACGATATCGCTGGTACCGTCGGTGGTAACAGCAGTGCTTTTGGTGAAATCGGAAACATATAAGTTGTTATCGCGCAGGAAGGCGTACGCACGAAAACCGGGATTATATTCCAGTATGCCTTTGTTTTCATTCATGGGGCGTACTTCTGTTACAGCAGGTGTGGTGGTTACATCCAGTACAATAAAGCGGTTTTTTTGTACGGTGTACAGGCGGCCGGGCGACAGCCATTGCAAAGGGGCGAATGAGGTGAGGGTATCGTAGCCCCTGCTTTTGAATGTGCTGTTTAATGAGGCAAGTGAAAAGTAATCTGTTTCTGCAACTGCTTTACTGTTACCCCGGCGGAGCACTTCGCCACCTGCTGTATTACTGATGTAAACGTAATCGTTTGTGCCTTTTACAAACTGCAGTTGCCGGAGATTTTCGGGGGCCAGTGTTGTTCTTGTTTTAACCATGGCGTCTTCCATCGTCAGTTGTCTGTTTTGTGCGGCAACGCCAAGGGCCGCAACAAATGATAAAACCGCAAGCAATATTTTTTTCATTTCGTGCATATTTTAAGGTCGTAACAAACAATAATAAGGTTTAACGACAGCAACAAAAATACAGGAATCCGTGCTGGAACGTATAAAAAAGCCCCGGCGCAGGGCCGGGGCTTTTTATATTGTATCGTTTGTTATTTTACAACATATATGCTTTCGTCGACCGGTTTGTTCACTTCAATGCTGCTGAAAGTGATGGTACCTATAGCATTGGTTTGTGCGTGTGCAAACACGTAACCATCTGCTGTTTTTTTGTAATCGCTGAACAGTGTTTCAACATCTGTTTCCTGGCCGTTTACATTCCTTTTACTAACTGTTTTAACGCGGTAATAGGTTTTAGCATCAAAATATGAGGTAACTGACTTTCCGTTCTTACTGGTTATTTTGAGCTTGTAGCACTCAACGCCATCTACCACTTCTTTTCCCTGTGCCTCAACGGTTACGCCTTTCTCTTTATAGTTTACCAGTTGGCCCTGCAGGTCGAGATCGCCCTGTGAATCTTTTACCTGGTCTTCCGGTACTTCTTCGGGGCTGGTCTGGCCCTGGAAGGGCATAAAGCCCCAGCCCTTTGTGGTTGTCATGATCTGGAAGCCTTCACCCATACCCGGTACGGAGATATCTACGCGCATACCTACATTGTGTGAGGCGGTGCGGGTAATGCCTATGTCCATACCCTGTACGGTAAGGCTGCCCGTCATTTTAACGGTTTTAATAGAAAGGAGTTTGTCTTTACCCCCCATCGCTTCGATGTTTTTGTTTACGATTTCATCAGCCGTTTGAGCCTGGGCAGCCTGCATGGTAATCATGGCTGTAAGTGCAAGCGCCAGGGTTTTTACTTTGTTCATTTTTTGTTTTATTTTAAAATTCTTACTCAGGTTTGTACAATTTAGCATCAACGGGAACATTCAGTTCCACTTTGTCGAAGGTAGTTGTTCCGCTGTTAGGCCCACCTCCCGGGGCTTTTGTTTCGATGGTATGAGGTATCTGGATACCGTCTACCGCTTTATAATCACGATAGTAGGTGATCACATCGCCTGCGGCCCCGGCACCACGGCCACCCATGCCATTGCTTTTTTGTGATGACTGCTGCACCAGGTTGTTGCCGATGTCTATCCAGAACAGTATTTCCTTGCCGGCGCTGGTGGTTAGCTTTATCTTATAGCAGGGAAGTCCGTTGGCGGAGTCGCGGCCCAGCAGTTCTGCTTTATGGCCTTTTGCAGCATAGTTGACCAGCGGACCGGCAATATCCAGTTCCGTCTGCATAGCGGTAACGGCTTCGGCGGGCAGTGCGGTGGGTGAGGTGGAGCGCATGGAAAACATCGTCCAGCCCTCTTTATCTGTAATGAGCATAAAGCCATGCCCCGATCCCATTTCAAATTCGGTGCGGGAGAGTTTGCCCTGTTCCCTGGTTACTTTTACGGTTACTTCGTTGCCCATCATTTCGCGTGCGCCTTCCATATAAATGGACTTTATGGCATTCAGCTTGTCTTTACCGCCACGCGCTTCCTCGTATTTCCTGATCACGTCTTCTACGGTTTGTGCGTGTACAAACTGTACCATAATGAGGGCCATAATAAAGAGGCCGATAATTAATAAGTTTCTCATCTATCCCGATTATTATAAAACGATTAGTTTTTTAGCATTATACCACTTTTACCAGCTTTGACATTGTGACGCCAAACTGACGAAATGGCTACAAAAAAAGTTGCTCCTCCACCCGGCCCGGCATACTGCAACATTACTGGAACATTACTGCAACATTACTGGAACATTACTGCAACATTACTGGAACTACGCTTTTACTATTGGTATACCCTAACCTGCAATAATGGCATGTAAGGTATGGCCTGGTATATTTCCGCCTGCTCCTGATGTTACCTGCACGGCTATTTAATAATCCTGCGAAAGGTATGCAAAATTATGCCAATTTACGGCCTGTCAGGCCCGCCGGGCAGGTAAGTTTTACCGTTTACATTTTATTTAATGGTTAAGCAGTAGTTTTAACGAAAAAAGAGGTATGGGTTCATTTTATACTGAGGGAAATATTATTGATGTTATGAACCGCCGGATCTGCTATGGCCGGGTGGCTGTGGAGGGGGGGAGGATTGCAGCCGTTACGGAGCTTGAGGCCGGGCCACGAGCGGCAGCGCCCTTTATACTGCCGGGGTTTACGGATGCGCATGTACATATCGAAAGCAGTATGCTGGTGCCTGCGGCTTTTGCCAGGCTGGCAGTGGTGCATGGCACGGTGAGCACGATCAGCGACCCGCATGAGATTGCTAATGTGTGTGGCATGGAAGGGGTTAATTTTATGATCAGCAATGGTAACAGCGTTCCTTTTAAATTCAATTTTGGCGCGCCGAGCTGTGTGCCTGCCACCATTTTTGAAACGGCGGGTGCGGCGCTGAGTGCGGATGAGGTAACTATATTATTACAGCGCGACGAGATACGGTACCTGAGCGAGATGATGAATTTTCCGGGGGTATTGCATGGTGATCCTGAAGTGATGCAGAAGATTATGGCGGCAAGGGCGCTGGGCAAACCGGTTGATGGGCATGCGCCGGGTTTGAGGGGTGATGCGGCAAGACAGTATATTGCCGCGGGCGGGCCTGCGGGAGAGGTTTGTATCAGTACCGACCATGAATGTTTTACGCGTGAGGAAGCGCTTGATAAATTAGAGGCGGGTATGAAGATCCTGATCCGCGAAGGCAGTGCAGCCAAGAACTTTGAAGCGCTGATTGACCTGCTGCACGAGTACCCCGACCGCATCATGTTCTGCAGTGATGATAAACATCCCGACAGTCTTGCCGTTGGGCACATCAACCAGCTTTGCGCCAGGGCCGTTGCGAAAGGCATCGACCTGTTTAATGTATTACAGGCGGCTTGTATAAATCCGGTACTGCATTATAATACAGGTGTGGGCTTATTGCGGGAAGGTGATGCGGCTGATTTTATTATTGCTGAAGATCTTGAACACTTTAATATCCTGCAAACTTATATCGATGGGGAACTGGTGGCTACAGATGGTAAGGCGGGTAACCAGTATATCGTTGAGGCTACTGCGCGTGTTAACTGTTTTAACTGCAGCCCCAAACAGGTGGGCGACTTTTTGATCTCTTACCGCGGTGAAAAAGAGATACCTGTTATTGAGGCGCTGGATGGACAGTTGATCACCAATGCGCTTAAGGTCACCCCCCTTGTAGTGGCTGATGCTATCGTAAGTGATACGGCTAACGACATACTTAAAATGGTGGTGGTGAACCGCTACCGGGATGCCCGTGTTGCCCGGACTTTTGTAAAAAACTTTGGCTTGCAGAAAGGGGCTATCGCTTCTTCTGTGGCGCATGACAGCCACAATATTATTGCCGTTGGCGTGGATGATGAAAGCCTCTGCCGCGCGGTTAACCTCGTTATTGAAAGGAGTGGCGGCGTAAGCGTAACTGGTGATGAGGATATGGTGCTTGCTCTACCTGTGGCAGGGCTGATGAGTGATGATGACGGGTATGCTGTGGCAGATGCGTATACCCGTATCGATCTTGCTGCTAAGGCACTGGGCAGTACATTATCTGCACCTTTTATGACACTTTCTTTTATGGCTCTTCTTGTTATACCCCACCTCAAACTGAGCGATCTCGGGCTGTTCGATGGCGACCGGTTTGCTTTTGTTGAGTAACCCGCCGGGGTCACATATCATTTTCCATTTTACTGATAAAGGGTATTGTGTGGTTATCCGAAAACCCGTAATACTACCTGTTTGTCAAATCGGGTAATAACCCGGGGAGGCAGCTAATTGCAAAAGAGTAGGTTTACTCCTGCTTCTATTAAAACTGTATATCTGTAAACTCAAACTAAGAGAAATGGAAAAAGTACAAAAACTCCCTGCGCCTGTGCCCATGGCCGGTAAGGATGAACCGGTAGACTGGTTATTTATTTTTAAGTTCAACTCAAAAAGTTTCCCCGGATGCAATGATGATGGTACTGTTCCCAAACCCGGTACACCGGGTATTTTTGGTGGTACTGTAGACGTGTACCCCAAGGGACACAGCCAGCAGTATGTGTATGCCACGAGCAAAAATCCAACATTGGTAAAGGGCCCGGAGTGCTTAGGCGCTACGCTTAAAGACCCGCTGGGTGCCACTTTCGGGCAGGTATATAATACGCCGGGGTATTATTATGTGTTATGGAACGACCAGTTTTACAATAACCCTATTGAATCGAAAGGCGAACCTATGGGTCATTCGAAGGGTATGGTGGCGTGGAATGAGGACGGTGAGGGTATGGTGCTGCAGGTATCTACGCCATCCTGGCCTGCATCGGGCAGTAAAGCACACCCGAGGCAGAATGATGGTAATACCCTGGGCTGTATCAAGGATGATGACATTGAAGTGAGTCAGCACTTCTTTGCACTAAAGCTCACGAAAGACGATCTTGTGATTATCCTGAAAGCACTGATCAATTCGAGCGTGGTTACAAGCGACGCACATCCTGAGATCGTACAAAATGGCGGACCTGCTGATGTGCAGGCGCTGGTAAAAGAGCTGGGTAAGGAATCTGCCAGTACTACCTGTACGGTTGATAAATTGTCGACAGGTGTACAACTCATCTCAAAACCATCACGCATGGCAGTACCTCCATGGCAACTGGTATCTTCCAAGCTGGGCGGTATTCCACTCCGTGTAGCAAGCTGGTGGGACGAACCATTTATCTATACCACAACAAAAGATACTCCTCTTGCCTGCTGGCCCAAGGATGAGCAACTGCCCGGCGCTGTTGCCATTGCTACCAGCGGCACCTGGAATGGAGTAAGCATCGGCCTCAAAGGTGGTGATGAACCCGAGGGTAATCATGCTAAGGTTGGTGTTTCGGAAGACAGTTCCCGTCATCTTTCCATTTTCGGTGATATGAACCAGCAGGGTGCATTGGGACCGGATTATGCGTATAAGGGTCAGACCTGCTCCAGCAGCCAGAACGGCCGGGGTGGTACCTTCTACGTAGTTGATAATGAGAGCCTGTTCCACAGCGTTACAGCATTATTGAAAGGAGATACTGCTCCTACTACCGGACCGAACGGAGAGTAGTATTTCATTGCGCCCGGTATAACGGAAGATAGCCGTATCTTAGTTTATATGGATCGTAATGCGGCATGGCAACAACTGACCACGGTTGAAGAGTGGGACATCCTTATCATTGGGGGTGGGGCTACGGGCCTGGCCTGTGCGGTTGACGCTGCAAGCCGTGGCTTACGTACCCTGCTGCTGGAGAAGAGCGATTTTGCCAAAGGCACGAGCAGCCGTGCTACCAAACTGGTGCATGGCGGTGTGCGCTACCTGGCGCAGGGTAATATCCGCCTGGTTAAGGAAGCGCTGGCCGAAAGAGGCTGGCTGCTGCGCCAGGCACCCCATGTTTGTCATCCGCTTGTATTTGTTATCCCCGTATATAAATGGTGGCAGAAATGGTACTACGGTTTTGGGCTGTGGCTTTATGAGACTTTGTCTTTCCACCGGAGCCTTGGCCCTACGCGGCTGCTTTCCCGGGCAGCTACCATTGCTGCACTGCCGGGCATTACTCCTGAGGGATTATATGGAGGTGTACAATATTACGATGGCCAGTTTGACGATGCGCGGCTCGCCATCAATCTTGCGCAAACGGCTGTTGAGCAGGGAGCTGCTGTACTCAACCATGTGGCGGTAACCGGTTTTTTGCACACAGATACAAAGGTTACAGCCGTGAAGGTGCACGATGCCATTACAGGTGCGAATGCTGTATGCCGTGCCAAAGTGATCATCAATGCCACAGGTGTATTTGCAGATACTATTTTACAACAGGCAGAGCGGCATGCGCAGCAGACCATCACTCCATCGCAGGGCGTACACATTGTTGTTGATGCCGGTTTTCTTCCCGGCCAGCAGGCGCTTATGATACCAAAGACCACCGATGGCCGCGTACTCTTTGCCATTCCATGGCGGCGGCAGTTACTGATCGGCACTACCGATACGCCCGTACCCATTATAGAAGAAGAACCCAGAGCCCTGCCGGAAGAGATTGACTTTATACTCAACAACATCAACAGGTATACTACCACAGCTATAACGTACACGGATATCCGTACCATGTTTGCAGGCTTACGCCCGCTGGCGGCAGCGGGGCAGGGCGAGACAAAGAAAACGGCTGTTATGCCACGCGATCATCATGTAGAACGGTTATCCTCGGGGCTCATTCATATTACGGGTGGCAAGTGGACAACCTGCCGCCGTATGGCGGAGGATGCCATTACTGTTGCCGTTACCGCTCTTGCAGGTAAAGCCGGGCCCTGTATAACATCCGGGTTGCGGGTACATGGCTACAGCACGGCGGCAGCCGGTTCTCATCTCGATATTTATGGCAGCGATGCGCAACACATTCTGCAACTGTTGCGGGATAATCCGCGCCTGTCTGCATTAATTCACCCCTCCTATCCCTTTACGCTGGCAGAGCTGCACTGGGCAGTACGCGAAGAGATGGCGCTAACGGTAGAAGACGTGCTGGCGAGACGTATCCGGTTGCTGTTTACCGATGCAAAGGCCGCCATTGAAACAGCACCCGTTGCAGCACGTGAGATGGCGATACTGCTTGGCAGGGATGAAGAATGGGTTAGTACGCAGGTTAATTCTTTTACTGCACTTGCGCATAATTACCTGCCGCTGGCAGATAAGTTAAATGAACATTAAAGGACCAGTATTATTAACCACGAAAACTGTATAACGGGATAACCGCAGTTGAGGAGTATGTAAAGAAAATACTACCTTAGAAACTGAAACAAACCGATTGCTTATGTCACCTTTCATAGCCGAAATGCTCGGCACTATGTTCCTCATCATTCTTGGGAATGGTGTAGTAGCCAATGTACTTCTCAACAAAACCAAGGGTAATAACAGTGGGCTGATCGTCATTACTTTTGGCTGGGCCATTGCTGTGTTTGCCGGTGTGTATATTGCATCGAACGGTAGTGCGGCGCATCTCAACCCCGCGGTTACGCTTGCTATGGCTTCGATAGATAAATTTGCCTGGGCTGATGTACCACTATATATCACTGCACAGTTTTCAGGCGCCATGTCCGGCGCTATCATAGTATGGCTGGCCTACCGCCAGCATTTTGACGTCACCACCGACCCTGCCCTGCAACTGGGCACTTTTTGTACGGCTCCCGCCATACGCAGTGCGGGACATAACCTGCTTACTGAGATCATTGGTACTGCTGTACTGGTTATGGGTGTATTGTTTATGACCAAGCCGGGCAGCTCGCTTGGTACGCTCAATGCCTTACCGGCAGCCCTGCTGGTACTGGGTATCGGCCTGTCGCTTGGCGGCCCTACAGGATATGCCATCAATCCTGCGCGCGACCTTGGTCCGAGGCTCATACATTCGATACTTCCCATCAGGGGCAAAGGCAGCAGCGACTGGGGTTACAGTTGGATACCCATCATCGGGCCCATAACAGGCGGTGTTATTGCAGCCCTGCTTTATGACTATGCATCTAAAGCCTGAATGCCATAATAGTTTACTACATCAAACAGGATAATCTGACGGAAAATAAGACATGACAGAATTATTAAAGAAAGCCTTCGACACCAACAGCTTCAGGGCTTCGGGTCACCAGTTGGTGGATCTTTTAGCCGATTACTTAGACAACAACCTGCAACAACAGCATGATAAAGTGTACCAGTGGGTGGAGCCGGGCGAACAACTCGCCTACTGGCAGGAATTTCTGCAACAGCCCGGTACTACTACCGACGAGTTGTACCGCACGGTACTGAGCCGTTCCATGCATACCCATCATACACATTATATGGGCCACCAGGTAGCAGTAACCGCACCAGTAGGTGCACTGTCGGCCCTCTTTGGCGCACTCCTCAACAATGGTACCGCAGTATATGAAATGGGCAGTGTTTCTTCTGTGATGGAAAAGATCATCATTGCCGAAACAGCCAAAGCCATTGGGTTTGAACCAGCCGCCGAAGGTTATCTTACCTCGGGTGGTACACTCGCCAACCTTACCGCACTGCTTGCAGCAAGGCGCAATAAATCTACTGAAGACGTATGGGAGCATGGCAACGATATACCATTTGCCGTCATGGTGTCGGAAGAAGCGCATTACTGTGTGGACCGTGCCGTGCGTATTATGGGTTGGGGCAGCGGAGGTATCATCAAGGTGCCGGTTAATGCTGATTATACTATGAATACCAACCTGTTGCAAGCCGCCTATGATACCGCAACAGCAAACGGAAGAAAAGTAATTGCCATCGTGGGCAGTGCCTGTTCCACCTCAACCGGAGCGTACGACAACCTTGAAGCTGTTGGCGCTTTTGCCCGGAAGCACGACCTCTGGTTTCATGTGGATGGAGCACATGGTGGTGCAGCCATTTTCTCGTCTAAATACGCTTACCTGCTCAAAGGGGTTGAGGTTGCAGATTCTGTAGTGATCGATTATCATAAAATGCTGCTTACGCCTGCGCTCACTACGGCGCTGATCTTCAGAAACGGCGATCACTCGTACGAAACCTTTACCCAAAAGGCACAGTATTTATGGGAAAAATCAGACGAGCGCGACTGGTATAATCTTGCCCGCCGCACTTTTGAGTGTACCAAACACATGATGGCGCTGCGGGTATTCAGTATACTCAGCAGCTATGGCGTACAGGTATTCGACGATACAGTAACAACACTTTATGATCTTGGGGTAAGCTTTGCCGGTATGATCAATGAACGGGAGCATTTTGAGCTGGCAGTAGCTCCATTGACCAATATCGTATGTTTCAGGTATAACAGCGGCCGGGAGAATGCCAACACGCTTAATACACTTAACAGTAATATCAGGAAGCGCCTTGTTGAAAGGGGTAATTTTTATATTGTACAAACCCTGCTGCGGGGAGAGACATGGCTGCGTGTTTCCCTTATGAATCCATTTACAGGTAAGGAAGAACTGATCCGGCTTCTCGACGAAGTAGAGTTCCTGGCCAATCCCGTTATGGATTAGTCAGCATTTGAGGTATTTCCAGTTTCTTATTTTTCCTTCCGACATCCATTCGACAGCGGTGCTGAGGCGTTTGGTACGCGTAGCTTCCGTTTTTGCTTCGTTTATCCAGTCTACGTATTCCCTTTTATTACTGTTGCTGAAAGCCTCGTACACAGCGAGCGCTTTTTTATTCATTTTCAACGCCGCAGCCAGGTCCTCGGGCGTTGCAGGAGGTTGGGTTGCATTCGGTTTGGCACGAACAACCTTTATCCCCTGCTCATTCAGTGCAACCGCTTCCTTTACCCAGGCCTTGAGCTGCTTGTCCGATGGCAGATCTTTCAGACTGGTGATCTTACCCAGATGCCCCATTGCAGCTTCTGACGCTGCATTATCCATCAATACCTTGTCTTTCATCAGCGATGCCTTCCAGAATCCAAGTGTGCAGTGCTGTTTGAATGCCGCCATGCCGCACATAGGCCCTTTATATTCGAAGCTGGGCATACCCCATTTAATAGTCTCCTCAATATCCGGGCAGGCGCTATGCACCACTTTGCGTATGCGCGTAAGAATGGGCTGGGCAAATTCTGCTGAACGGGCGATATATGCGTCTATGCGCGGGTCAATTTTTGGCATATACAAATGTAATTTTTATGTTTTGTATAAACAACAGGCGGCGTACTCCCGCATTTTTTCAACAAAGCCCTGTTCGCGCGGCTTTACCTATATTTGTCGATCTTATTAATTACCAAATCAGATTACTGCATGGCTTTTATACGATCAGTAAAACATATCCTTACCCTGGTGTTCAGCACCCTTCTTTTACCCACCGTACTCATGGCACAGGATGCCAAAGAGCAACTGGCTGCTTTTCAGAAAAAGTTTAAGGACGATACATACGGCTCTACCTACTACGAGCGCCTGTTCAGTTTTGAAACGGGCAAAGGCGATTTTGGCCAGCCGGTAGTAACGGCCACAGAATCGGGGGAGGCACAGTTTCTCTGTCTCAAAAAGAAAGCAGTGTTTCAGCATTACGACTTCTTTAACCAGTTTATGCGCTTCAAAAGTTTTTCGCGGTATATGAAGATGGAGCAGCGTTATATCATGGTAAGCCGCAAGCCTTACGAGCGCAGTCTTACTGACGACAATATCTTCTTCGACGATAATAAGGTAGCCTTCCATACTTTCAACTTTGGCGCAGCGGGCGAGCGTGGTAAAACCACCTGGGAAAAAGAATACCGTGATGCCAAATACCTTACGCGTGTTTTCTTTAACGAAGCTTTCCCGGTAAGTGAAAAACTGATTGAGTTCAAAATACCCGACTGGATGAAGGTTGATGTTCGGGAGATCAACTTTGAAGGGTTCAGGGTAGAGAAAACTGTTGAGAAGAAAGGCAGCAATACCATCTACCGTTATGTGGCCCGCCAGCTCGAAGCGCGCAAGAGCGAGCCAAATGCTATCGGCATGGCCTATACCCTTCCACACCTCATTTTACAGATCAAAAACTTTACCAGCGGAGGGCAGCAGGTCACAGGCTTCCAGACCACACAGGATCTTTACGACTGGTACAACCTGCTGTATAAAAAATGCAGCAACGACCTTACCCCGATCAAAGCCGTGGTAAAAAAGATCACCGATGGAAAGACCAGTGATGAGGAAAAGATCAGGGCGGTTTACTACTGGGTGCAGGACAATATCAGGTATATCGCTTACGAGGACGGTTATGCAGGTTTTATCCCTTCAAAGGCACAGGAGGTGCTTTCCAATACCTACGGTGATTGCAAGGGTATGGCCAACCTGCTTACCGAAATGCTGAAGATTGCAGGTTACGATGCACATTACTCCTGGATCGGCACAAGACAAATTCCCTACCCCGATCACAGCCTCCCGGCAATGTGTATGGATAACCATGCCATCTGCGTGTTGGGTTTCAAGGGCAATACCTATTTTCTCGATGCTACTGAAAAATATGTACCCTTTGGCGAGAACGCGCATCGCATACAGGGCAAATCGGCACTTATGGAAAAGGGAGCCGCTTTTGAAGAGAAAAAAGTACCCGTAAGCGAGGCAAGTGCGAATATCATCAAAACAAGGGGTTTACTCGCGCTGAATAATGATAAGATCAAAGGGCACGTGGTGGTGAGCTTTACGGGTAATTTGCGTACCAGTTTTCACCAGTACTACCAGGAGCTGCCGCGCCATGAGCAGGAGCAGAACCTGAAGGAACTTTTACAATTCGGCAACAGCAATATTGAGTCGTCGAACATCAAAACCAGCAATCTCAAAAACAGGGAACTGGACGTAGTGGTGGAAGGTGATATTGATATGAGCAATACCATTACCCCTATCGGTAAGGAACAGTATATCGGATTCGATATCTTTCCCAAACAACTCAATGGATATATGCCCGACTCCAACCGTATAGCGGGGTATGACTTTGAAGGCATACTGACTTACGACGATGAAGTGGAGCTTTCTTTTCCTGCGGGTTACAGTTGTACCGATCTGCCCGCGAAGCTGTCTATCGAAACCCCTTATTATTCTATTCTGAGCAATTACGAAGTAAAGGGCAATAAAGTGGTGCTCAAAAAAATACTCTCTTTTAAGAAGGATATGCTGCCCGCCAGCGCCCTTCCTGAATGGCGTAAGGCGCTGGAACAACTTAAATCATTCAATAACAATGTGATCAACATTGTGAAAAAATAATCCTGTAAAACCCGATAACTATGCCGGCATCCATTAAATACAGTATTACAACCCTCATCATATTCCTGTGCGTTAACCTGTCAGTAAAAGCTCAGGATATTATTGACGAAGACTTTATCGACGACCTTTCCAAAAAGGCAACCGTACTATGGGCGGAGGCTGATGGTGATTTTGATACCAACATTGTACCCGACAAATGGAACCGTGAAAGCGCTGTTATCATCGGTTACAAGAAGCACCTCAGCTTTGATAAGGAAGGCCGGGGATTGCTGAACGGGCGTTCTGCACTTGTGATCGTCGAAAAGAAACGTTTTAAAATTAAGCTGCTCGACAAGGGTTCCGTCAATACTTTTTCAGAACTCTATTTCCGGTATAATTCCAAACGCGATGGCTTTGGTGCAAAGCTGATCAAAGAAGATGGTACGGTACGCGATCTGCCGCTGAATAAGGCAGTAGGCCTGGAAGACAATGATGTAGTACCCGTCTTTCTTAAAAGCTTCCTCGACCGCCAGAAGCTGCGCCGCGGTGAATATTATAAAGTACCTGTGGCTGGTCTCGAACCCGGCGATATTCTTGATTTTGTGAGTATTACTTATAACGAAGTAGATGTAACAGCAACCAACCGTTCATGGTTTTACAGGGGCTCTTCTGTTTTCCAGTTTGAAGACCAGTACGAAGTGTGCAGTAAGAACTACCCGCTGCTGACGCATAAGATTAGTGTACAGACGGATAAGAATACTTTTCTTTCTGCCCGCAGCCTCAACGGCGCCCCCGAATTTATGCTTGTACAAAACGGGGATAATATCCTTTATAATTGGGTAGATCACAACCGCGACAGGGTAAAAGATGTCAATTTCGTGAACGAGTTTATGTCGCAACCTCTGTTGAAGTACACACTTACCTATGCCAGTAATTTTAATGCGTCGAGTCTTTTTATCGGGGCGGCCGGTCAATTGAAGAACGAGTTTAAGCCAGAAGAAATCGCGCTTAAAGCAAGGGCCATTTTTAATAAGGTAACCGCTGCCGATATACAGTTTCTCGACAGGGGTGGTATTCCCCGGGTTGTTCCGGTAAAGATCGCTTCAGACCTGATGTGGAAAGAGTTGAAGAAGAATGATATAGACGAACTAAACAATGACGATTTTGCCAAAGCTGCTTTTTATGCGCTGCGGTATGTGAACACAACCAAGAATATGGAGTTGAGTGAATTGCAGTTCCTATATATATACACAGATATGCTCGATAAAAAGGAAATTCCGTACGAGGTACTGGTATCGGCGCCCAATAATTTTACAGAGCTGAAAAATTTGGTGTCGGAGAATGAACTGATCTGGTTTATCAAGTTGAAGGATAAGTATGTATTCTTTCCCGATGATAACGGGCTGTTCAATACCATCAAGTTTTATGCAGCGGGCAACTACTGTTTTAAATTACCGGTAAAGAAAACCGATGACCTGACTACGATGTATATGCCGCAGATTTCGGATACAGATAATATCAGCACCACAAAGATCGACCTGTATTACAATGCCGATTCGGGTAATTATGCAATCAACCAGCATGTACAGCTCAAAGGGTTGATGAAAGAGCGCATGAGCGACCGCGTGCTCTATGCCGAAAATATGTATGGCAAGTCTTTCGATTGTGTGAACCAGTTTGGCCCCAGGTGGTCATTCTTTGCTTCTTCTACCACAAGCTCTTATGTTAACCAGTATTTCCAGACCAACGCGAAAGCCCTTGATGAAAGCAA
This sequence comes from uncultured Ferruginibacter sp., assembly GCA_964590975.1. Lineage (GTDB taxonomy): Bacteria > Bacteroidota > Bacteroidia > Chitinophagales > Chitinophagaceae > Ferruginibacter. Next base: position 162,850 of record CAZPXP010000004.1, read on the forward strand.
GAAGGAAGTGATGCGTGAAAATGCAGAGGGCGATTTTGGCGGTAAGGTGGAATACGGCCGGTTTGAGTTGATAAGCAGCGGCCGCTGCGACCAGAAACCGGTACTTGAGTATAAGGAAACCTTTAAGCTCAGGGCCGAGCACGTAAAAAAGGCCGGAAAGAAGCTTTTACTGAATATACCGGGCCTCGTAGGCAGCCAGTTACAGGTAAAAGGTGATGAGCGCATCCGTAATAACGATATTGATGTTACTTATCCCCGCCAGCTTAACTGGATCATCAACTTTACCATTCCGAAAGGGTATACGGCAGATGGTCTCCAGAACCTCAACTTCCAGGTAGATAATGAAGCCGGCAGCTTTAACAGTACTGCCACCCTTACGCAGGGCGTACTCACCATACAGGTGAAGAAGGCATATAAAACACGTAATATTCCACGGGAACGCTGGGATAAAATGCTGGCTTTTGTGGATGCCGCCTACAATTTCTCACAGAAAATGATCCTGCTGCGCCCCGATACCCCGTAACAGTGGAGGAGGCATGAACAAAGCCTGGATATCAGCCGCACTAAATAGCATTGATAATCAACTATTTACAATACTCCATTGGGGAATTGAACAAAAGTGAACAATAGCGAACAACAACTGGCATTGAAAGTGACTAAAGTTGTACCCTATTCTTGCTGCATAAACAATCTGCAACATGAATCAGGGAATACAATGGGAGAACGCCATGACGGAAGTATGGGTAAATGCAGCTAAGGCCGGAGATCAACGGGCATTTGAAAAGATCTACCAGCAGTATGCACCAATACTGTACAGCGCCCTCCTCCGCTGGGTAAAAGATACCGAAGTAGCCGAAAACCTTTTACAGGATTCTTTTGTGAAAATATGGTCAAATACTTCACAGTACGACCCTTCGCGCGGCCGTTTTTTTATCTGGATGTACCGGATATGCAAGAACTGCTGCATCGACTACACACGCTCGCGCAGGTATAAGCACAACCGTATGACATTGTTGACGGAAGACCTCAGCAGTCTGGCGGGAAAGATCCCCGGGCATTCCTTCTCGCCCGATCATATTGGTCTGCGGAAGATCGTGAGCAAACTATGCGGCGAAGAAAAAGAGATTATTGAACTGCTTTATTTTAAAGGATATACCCAGGCAGAAGTTGCACAGCTCAAATCGATACCATTAGGTACGGTTAAAACGAGAAGCTTTAAAGCCATCAGGAACCTGCGCAAGTTTTTTATCCCCGACGAAACAGGCTTTAACCAGGCTGCCCTGGTATTGGCTGTTTGAAGCCGGTACCGGGTATGCCGTAGCTCGTTGTATCAATAATCGTTTCATCCGAATAAGTTATTACTGTAACTGCATCCACCTTACGGATGTACTCAAAACGTATGGGTAACGGCGACAGCGGCTTTTCTGTTGTAATCGTTCCCGTCAAACTGTTGCAGGCAAGAGAAAAATGCAACTGAACTGCATGCCCAAAAGGGTTTTCAAACCTGAGGTCTTTATAAGGATAGGCCACGGTAGCATCGCTGCCAAGCGGTGTAAACCGCTCTTCTTCGGTATAAATATCAAGACTATGTGCGTGCCGCTCACTGATGCGCAGCCCGCTCTGCAAAGCCAGGTAATAAAGCATCCCACTCAACTGGCATAACCCTCCGCCCGTTTCTGCTACCAGCTTCCCCCCTACAATGCTCCTGCTTTTCTGAAAGCCATTTTCAGCCACCGGTCGACCGATCCGGTGCCAGAAAGAGAACCATTCACCGGGCCCGATCACAAGACCGTCGAGCGACTGTAAGGCAATAGAGATATTATGAACTTTACCTTCCGACCCCGGGGCTGGTATAACAGGCTGGGTGATAAGGGCAAGAGTAAGCCAATGCTGGCCGGGCGATTGTACAATAGCCAGTTGATGCAGGTGCCCACTGCGTCTGTCGGCATTTTGTCGCAGCCACCCCCGCAGCCATTGCCGCCAGTATAAGGGCACTACTTTTCGTATCAACTGCTTCATGCTTTGCTGGTTCCCGGAAGGGTAACCCTGCTAAGATAAGGCGATGAAAGTGAATTGCGTTTACGCGCAGATGGGTATTTTGTACAACGTTTTGTATTATAATCGAGTTTAGCCGTGCAGGAACGGGTTTACATACGAAAACCCGTACTAAAATATACGAAATTAGGTATGATTACCCCTTTACGAACCTTTAGAAAGAGAAACAGGCCTTATAAAAAGGCCTGTTTACGTAAATGCATAGGGTAAAAAAACCGCCAAACATTCCATGGGGTTAAGCCACAGAGAGCGGAGACAACTCATTTGGCGGCAAACACCAAAAAAACACCAGGTTAAAGACTATCAGAAAAAACCGGTTCACCATGCGGATTACCGTTACTCTTAGGGTTTAGTTCGGGGAATAAGTACCAATCTTTAAGTGTGTAAACACGTGCAATAGCCTGCTTTTCAGCAATGCTCAGGTTTTGTGGTGATTTCAACTTCCGGTAAAAGGCAGACTGTGAAATATTCAGGACCCGTTCTATTTCCTGCTTGTATTTTTTCGCAATACTGTCCTCAAGACTGTCGTGGAATTTTTTCCATTGATTCACATAAGAAACATTTTTTTCCATAGTTTTTTGCAGAGTTTTGGGTGTAAATTCTTAATTTGAGAATTATTTTATTATTTTAGTAAAGCAAATATACGAAAATCTGTATTTAAAATACAAAAAGCTGTATGAAAATTTCCAAAAAAACATAAAAACAACAAAGAACCATGCACATTCACCAGGGGAAACTCCTAAAGGAAAAAGTTGACAATGGAAAATACAAAGTACTTGACCTGGCCCGTATCGCCAGGATACCTATAAGCTCTTTGTATGACCTGTACAAGAAAGAATACCTGCCCATGAGAAAACTTGAAAGCCTATGCAAGATCCTTGAAGTTGATATCCGCGAATTTTATCCGCAGATGGTGACTGTCAGCCGGAAGAAAACCAAAAATGTTGTAACCGATTCCCAGGCGGATTATGGTTACAAAAAAGAAATGGAGAGATTGACCAAAGAGAACAAACTGTTGACCGAACAGGTAGAGAGTATGAAGAAGATCATCGAATTACAGAATGAAAAAATAAGTAAACAGAGAAAGAAATAGTAGCATCGGTAGCTAGTATTGCCCTTTCTAAAGCAAACGGTACAATGCAAATCCATCAAGGCGAACTCTTAAAAGAAAAAGTAGCACAAAGCAAATTAAAGGTTCATGAAATTGCTGCGCAGGCTAAATTACCCACCAGCTCGCTCTACGACCTTTACAAACGAATTGATGTGCCCCGCAGTAAGCTGCAGGCCATCTGCGATGTGCTCCATATCAATATCCGTGAGTTCTACCTTGATCTGACCGAAAATAATAATTCTCTGACCAGCGAAGACCAGGCAGAATACTATACCAGGGCACAGGTAGAAATGCTGCGCCGTGAGTGTGGTTTTCTGAAAGAGCAGGTCAAACACCTCAATACCATAATCGCTTTGCTTAACGAAAAACTGGCAGCACTGCAACAAACCAAACAGGGCTGACATCATCATCTCCAGGGTACAAAATTCTCTTTCTAAAAAATTGGATTTGTTCAATTCAGTAAAGGGTTCTACATTTGGAGACCAATCGGTCTCTTATGCGCAACCCCGAATTGACAAAAGAAAACATTATTGAAAAAGCTGCCGTTCTTTTTAATACGAAAGGATTTGCAGGCACGTCCATACAAGACATTATGGACGATACAGGTCTGAAAAAAGGCGGTATATACCGGCATTTCAACTCTAAAGAAGAGTTGGCCGCCGAAGCGTTCCGCTTTGCCTATCAAAAGCTGAAACGGGCTTATACCGAGGCGCTCGCCGGGGCAGAAACCCCCGACCAGAAACTGTTCTTTTTCTTATCTGCCCTTAAAGAGTTTGCCCTCAATCCTCCTGTTAAAGGGGGCTGTCCCATCATGAATACTGCCATAGAAGCAGACGACACCAACCCCGCCCTGCGCGACGAAGTAAAGAAAGCCGCTAACGAATGGGAGAGTATTGTGCGCCGCATATTTGAAGAGGGCATTACCAGGAAAATATTCGCGCCAACAGTTGACGCTGCTGCTGAGGCCCGCTTTCTTGTGCTCACCATAGAAGGCGCTATCATGCTGGGCAAACTCCATAAAAGTTCAGTTTATATTGACCAGGTTGCCGAAATACTTACAATGCGCATCCGTTCCTTTTGTACCTGATTTTATAACCAAACAGATAATACAATGAAAAAAATGAAATCATTCCTCTTACCCCTGTTCCTCATCACTTCGGGTGTGGCATTGGCCCAGAGCAACAGTACGCCACCTGAAGGTTTTGTGGCGGGGCATATTGTAACCACGGCTAATGTTAAACTCGATGGATACATCAGGGATAATATGCGTAAAAAGGGTGAAGTGGTATTACTCAGCGCCGATGGCAAAAAGAAAAGCTATACCGCTGCTGAAGTAACCAGGGTACTGCTCGGCGAAGCCGTTTTCACAAGCATCGGCGATGAATTTTTCAGGATACTGGTAATAGGTGAGAAGATGACACTTTTGCAGAAAGCAAGCTCAGTTACAGGCAAGCTGATGTATAATGGCGCCGAGGCTGTAGTGAATAATGGAACCGAAGGCGCTATTGACGATTACTTTATTGCAACGGGCAATAACCGCGTACTGGTAACGCGCCGCAACTTCAAAGACCAGGTTACCCAACTCTGCGTTTCGTGCACAGCAGTAACAGAAGGCATCAACAGCAAGCAGTATAATTACAGTACGCTGCCAGAACTGGTTACAGCTTTCAACGCGTGCAGGTAGCGTCATTTTTTTTGCAGCAAAAGAAACCGTTCGGTCTCTTAATAATGAGTTACGGATACAACAGCCAAAAAGATCGGTATTGCTGCTTCAGATGGACTAGTGCCTGGCGGCCTGGTAGTTATGCCGGTACATCGTAACGTTACTCACACTATATAATTTAATGCGGTTACCTGTGTAAAGAAGGAGTACTATCTCAACCTTGCCCGTTACCCGCCGGAATGCTTTGCCATGTGGTGCCGTAAGGAGCTTATCTTTATTGCAAAATTCATTGCATGAAACTCTTTATGGTACTGCTGGGCAGCAAACCTGAAGGCAGGTATACCGAGCAGCACGATGTTTTCTTTGGCATCGGCGAATCGCTCAAAACGCTTTTACCAGATATGTATGCCTTCTGGCCCGAAGCAAAGAAGCGCATTCATATTGATGCCTGGCGCGAAGTGACCAATGTAGACGGCCACAGGGTAACTGTGGTATCAAAAGAAGCTGTGCCGGCGAACGGGGCAGTAAAATTATTCTTTATCAACCTCGGTGGATATAAGCCCGGTGAGTTTGAAGAATATCATTATAAGATGCTGGTAGCGGCGCCCGGTAAGGGCATTGCCATACGCCAGTCGAAAGAGACTGCCTTTTACAGGCACACCGGTTTTAAAGGCGCCGAATCGCATATTGATGACCGCTATGGTATTGATGTTGATGACTTTTATGAGATTGAAGATATACTGCCTGCATCTGTTAAAGATCAGTATGCTCTTACCATCACTAAAGAGACCGGCATACCTGAAGATGAATGGCATTTGGGCTACCTGAAAGTGGAGAAGCTGGCGGAAAAAGCATAGACCTTGTGGTGTGCAGGATCGATCATCGTGCTGTTGTTTACCCTATAGTACGTACTTCCATTCCTTACTCTCTTCATCATACCGGAACCGGTACAGGGTTTCCTGTTTTTCAGTAGGCGCTGTCAGGTTAAAATTAAACTCCACACCAAAGATCAGCATATCCCCGTTCTTGTCGAACCGGATACGGCGTGCCTTATCATCGCCGCGTGGCCCTAACAGGTCAAGCGAAAATTCTTTGCGTGCCGATCCTTTAAAGCGGCCTGCCTTATCCAGCTCAACAGAAAAGATATCGGGTGTGCGGCTGCTGCCATAATACAACCGTTTGGTACCCGTTATGCCACCCACACAAAGACCAAGTGCATCCGTACCCGTTATCCTGTCTTCCACCTTCCCGCTTTCAGGGTCAATAAGATACAGGATACCCTTTTCACTGCTGCGCGTAGAACCCGCCACACTGCTTGCATACAATTTGTGTGCATGGCAATCGAAAAACAGGCCGAGCACACCATACGCATTTTCATGGGTTATGGAATCCGTAAGCGGCAGGCTGGCAAGGGCGCTCATTTCAGCAGTTTGTGTATTTACCTTATAAATGGTGTTCTGCTTATCTGTGGGGTTATTCAGTACGTTGATAACAGGAGCGGGTGCCGTATACGCATTACCTTTATCATCGGTTGTAATAGAGCCCATCCATCCAAATTGTTTCCAGGTAGGATGCTGCCAGGTTCTGCGACCCGCTGCATCCGCGGGATTGGCAGGAATTTCTACCAGTACGAGGCCCATGATCTTTTTCTCGGAGCTCGACAATGCAGATCGTGCCGGGTTAAGCCCTGTAGCTTTAACATAAGCAGGCTGGGCCTGGCAGGTAGTTATACCAATAGAGGTCACTTCCTCCCCCGGCATTTTCTCTCCACAGGAAAAAAAACCGGTGATGAGCAGCGAAGCGATACCATATATAATGCTTTTTTTCATGTCTGTGGTTTTACATCAATGGCTTACCGGTATAAACATGGGGCCGCTCATACAGGGATATGCCCTGGTTTTATACACGCCGTTTTCGAGATAGCTCTCCGCCCAGCAGTATTCCCGCCCTTTTACATCATCATTCTTAAGCTGTGCCACATACCATACCACCAGCGCGCTGCCCTGTATACTTTCCGCATTGGGCTCAATAAATTTTTCGGGCCCCTGGCGATAGTCTGTATTACAGCATGGGCCAATCGTTACCAGATCGGTTTCCCCTTCATCCTTATCGGGGTGCAGTTTAGTTACATACACATACGCGTTATCCCCCCTGCCGCCATCACCAAACTGGCCGTTGCCCGGTATCATATAAAAACCGTTGCCTGCACCATCAGCAATGCGGTACTGGAACCCTTCAGGTGTATAACGGGTTTGAGCACCCTGCAACCGCCACTGTTCTGAAGCCCAGGGCTGCCAGTTGCCGCTGCCCCATTCGCTGAAACTGTTCTGCGACCCGGCAAAACTGATCCTTGTTACCGGCCGGTATGTACCATCGTTACCACACCCGCGCCCGAGGCTGGCAGCCGCTACGCGAAAACGGCCGTCGTTGTAAAACTCATACCGCTGCACATAGTTATAATTACATGGCCGGGGCCATTGCTCACTCCGGAATGCCTGCTCCAATACAAAGCCCTCCGTTTTACCCCCTGCTACCAGCTCACTTATCTTTGGTTCTGATACCGCTACCACCGCCGCCTGGCTAAACTCCGGGCACCCTACCGCATCGCTGTAGCCAAATCCATCCGTATTGCTGTAGCTCACGTGCCAGTCTACCAACTTGGCATTATTGACGATCAGTTTATTATTGTAATACACTTCGCTGATGCGCAACCCGTCTGAGCTGGTAAGCACATAATTCATCTTCCATCCTGCTTTGTCAATACTCTTTTGCTGCTTACAGTTGCATTCCATGATCTTATCAAAAAGCAGCCTGCGTTCGCTGATGCGCTGTGCCGGTCCGGTGGTACCCACGTTCGTCCAGCGGATGCCCACCAGGCGTTGGTCAGTCAGATCAACGATTGCCCATAATGCCTTATCCCCCTTTACAAAAGTTGGTGCTACACAGAGGTGCATGCTTCTTTCGCACCTGGTACGGTTGAGCGAGGTTTTGGTATTTGCCATCAGCGCGTCTTTTTCGGCGGGCTGGTAACCCAGTGCTTTAATTACATCGGGAGAGTTTACAGCAATGGCAAGCGCAAGATTTTTCAGGAACTCCGGTATATCAGGCTGTGTTTGCGGGTAAGTATTTACGCTCAGCACTTCATTCGTTGCAATATCCGTAAGCGCTACTGTGCTCAGGTTAAGGGCATAATTATACATCTCCACACGGTAAACCCCGGCAGCCACATGGCCCTTGGGAACCTCCTGCGGCCTTGCAGCATATACTGAAAATATCTCGTTACGATAGGGCTTCCTGTCCGCATCAAAAAGGTTTTCTTTAAAGCGAGCATCGCTACAGGCAAGGCGCTGTGCCTTAGCCTGGCTGCTGTCTGTCTTGTCCAGCAGCAGTATCGGCAGGGGTTGAGACAATACCTGTCTGATCCTTTCAACACGCCGGGTAATTTCGGGAATATTAAGTAACACACTGTCGTCACTCAATACAGCGCTGCCGGCATACCCATCGCCCGTATCTGCCGTAACCCGGGTAGTGGGGTTACTGTTATTACAGGCAGCAAAAGCAGATAGTGCCAGCCCTGCCAGGAGAAATAGTTTTATGCGCATGGGTAGATTTTATAACGATTCAAAAATACTCATTTACCGCTTGCAACAAATGGGTTTTGAAAAAGAGGATTACTAAACACCGAAGAATCCGTGAGAGCATAGATAAAGTCAATAAGCTGCTGCCGCTCTTCTGGGTTTATTAAAAAAGGCCGCAGTCTTTTATCCTTATATGGGTTAAGGCTTCCATCCCCTGCCAGCGGGCCTGATATGGTTTGCTTACCACCACGGCTGTATAACGTGATCACTTCGTCCAGTGTATTTACACTCCCATCATGCATATAAGGCGCGGTAACCGCAACATTACGCAGAGAGGGTATTTTAAAACGGCCTTCATCCTGCGGCCTGCCCGTAACTGCAATAATGCCCCCGTCGGCAGCAGGATATTTTTGATAAAGACCAGTGTTGGCATACACACTGTCTGCATTGCCCGTAAGGGCAGCCTGGGTAAATAAAGGGCCTGCATGACAGGAACTGCAATGCAGGCGGGAAGAAAAGAATAAGGCCATGCCCTGTTTTGCCGATGGGGTAAGCGCCGTACTATCGCCCGCTATAAAACGGTCGTACGGCGACAGCCTGGATTCCAGTGTGCGTACATAAGCCGCAATACATTGTATGATATGTGTAAAGGTGAGAGGATCTTCATCGCTGGGAAAGATTTCGCGAAACAGTTGCCGGTAGTGTGCATCCTGTTGCAAACGCTTCAGTATAACGGTTTCATTACCCGCAGCACCCAGTTCAACCGGGTGGGTATTAAATAACGGGCGTGCATGTTGCTGTTCGAGTGTGGTAATGGCCGGGTTTGCCAGGTCGAATACATGATACGTACCTGCGTTTATCAATGAAGGTGAGTTATGCAGTACCTGGTCGCCGCTGGCGGTGATGCTTCTCCGGTAGCCGTCAGTAAAAGCGAACCGGGGATCGTGGCAACTGGCACAACTTTTGGTAGCATTGTACGACAGCCGCGTATCAAAAAAAAGATACCTCCCGGCCGTCGCAGGTATATGATCACTTTTCCGATCATCGCCCGAATGCCCTGCCTTAAAAAGGATCGCAGCAACAGCGATAACCACCATTAAGCTCCCTGATAGTATCCCTATTTTTCGCATGAACATTGAAATTGCAGCCTGTAAGATGGCTAATAAATGATTAACCGCAAACAGTTGTATTGTATTATGTTGGTGAAAATCATCGTTTTAGGCATTACGCATGCAATATCATAATCATATTTACGTTAAAGCGAATCCGGTACCTGCTATTCAATAATACTCCTATAAAAATCTACCCCGTCCGCTAATCTTAAACATCTACGGGCAATAGTATTATCCTGCTGTGTTGATCATAGTATCAGCAAGTGAATCCGATCCGAAATAATACACCCTGTCTGGTTTTTGCCTTTGCATTGGCTTTCATTACAGTACCTGCAATGGGGGTGCCATAGTATCGTATGCGCCCTGCTGAAGGGCCTTACTACGCTGGTTAAAAAAGAATAACAGCGTGTTCAAACCAGCAGAAGCCAACCGTAATAAGATTATAATTCAAAATATCCCGGTAAAAACCGGAGCTCGTCTTAACACACACACAATGAAAACAACATTACGCACTGCGTTAATGCTGATGGTTATTACTATAGCCATAAGCACCGCATCCGCCCAGGTTTCGGGCACCGTCTTCAAAGACTTTAATTTTAATGGTACGCAGCAAACTTCCGGCTTCCCAACAGAGCCTGGTGTTTATGGCGTGCAGGTAAAAGCATTCAATGCTGCTAACGTACAGCTTGGCCCCACCAAGATCACCAGTACCACCGGCGCATACAGCTTTACTGCCGGGGAGATACCTTCGGGTACGCCTGTACGCATTGAGTTTACTGCACTCCCGGGGGCGTTCGATTCCCGCGCAGCAGCCGGAACCAACGGCACAAATATCCAGTTTGTAACAGCGCCATCTACTGTAATTAATTATGCCATTGCCAACCAGGAATGGTATTCTTCCACCGCTAACCCCTATGTAGCTACCACAGCCTATACCAATGGTAATGCTACCGGTGGTGGTACGGCAGGTACAAATTATAACCTTTTTGTATTTCCCTACGATATGGGAAACGGTACGCCCAATGACGGAGGTACTACACGGCGGTTACCCAACAGCCAGCTTGGTTCGGTATATGGGCTTGCCTTTCAGAGGGCCAGCCGCACGTTACTGTACAGCGCTTACTTAAAGCGTCACGTAAGTTTTGGCCCGAATGGTATCGGTGCTATATATAAGTCAGATATTCCTTCAACAGGTGTACCCGCTGCTGCAACACTGCTGGTTAATGTAAATACCATTGGCATCAATGTGGGCACCGATCCGCGCACGGTAGCACTGCCCGCAGCTTCCAACACAAGAAACGCCGACCTTGGTGTTTTTGCTGAAGTGGGTAAGCGGGGTATTGGCGGTATGGACCTGAGCCCCGACGAGACGAACCTCTTCTTCGTTAATATGTTTGAGAAAAAACTGCACCGCATCAATATAGGCAGTCCTATCAAGGCCACTATTACGGCGGCAGATGTAACCGGTTCATGGGTTATTCCTGATCCGGGCATTGCAGGTACAGTATGGCACCCCATGGCCTGTAAAGTTGCAAACGGAAAAGTGTATGTAGGCGGCGTTACTGCTATTGAAAAAACAACCAATCATAACCTCACTACCGACACTGTGGGTATGCGGGGCATTGTTTACGAATTTGACCCCGTAACCGCAGGCTTTACAGAAGTGCTGCGTTTTCCGCTTTCATACAGGCGTGGTTTCAGCAACAGCGATGCCCGTTATCCTTTTAAAAATAACTGGTGGTGTGCCTGGCAGAATAATGGTAACGGCGGCGCTGCCGATCCGTTACAGGCCGATTACAATACCGGTGCGGGTACATTTACCGGTGGTATCTACTATCCACAGCCTATGCTGAGCGATATAGAGTTTGACGTAGACGGTTCTATGGTGATCGGTATACGCGACCGGTTCGGCGACCAGATGGGTTACCAGAATATTTCGAACGACGGCCTGCCAACGGGCACAGGTTTTGGCGCAGCAAATAACTTCTTCAGGGCTCTCTCTTCGGGCGAACTGCTGAGGGCCGGTAAAAACCTTACCGGCAGTTCGTTTACAATAGAAAATCTTGGTTCAGTTACCACCAACGGTGTTACCACCACCACCACCGGTGTGGCAACGGGTAACCCCGCTGTGGGTGGTTCCTGGACAGCCAATACAGGTACCCCTTGGGGTGGTAATTACGGACCCGGCTGGGGCGGTACTTCAGGTACAGTACCCGCAGGTGGTCCTAACCCCGGTACACAGGGTGCTTATTTTTATTTCAATCACAACTTTACTACAACGGGCACACCAGGCACCCTGAACCCCGGCGGCGCCATCAATTCGCACTATGTAAAATCGAATGCGGGGCTGGCCCTGCTGGCAGGCTCCAACGAAGTGATGCACACGCTTATGGACCCCCTGGCTACTTCCTATACCGAAGGAGTTATTAAAAACTTTAACTCCGGTGCCTCTGCCGGTAACCTATCGCAACGCTTACAACTGATTGCTACAGCAACCGGCACACCTGGCGATCCTGCCAACATGGGTAAGGCCGGTGGTGTGGGTGATCTTGAACTGCTGACGGATTACCAACCGATAGAGATCGGCAACCGTGTATGGAACGATGCCAATGGCAACGGTATACAGGATGCAGGCGAAGCACCCATTAACGGGGTAACGGTAGAGCTTACCGGCCCCGGTACGGATGGCCTCCTGGGTACGGGCGACGACGTGGTACTGGCTACCGCAACGACCAATACAGCGGGAGAATATTATTTTAATACCTTAAGCACACCCGACATCCGCAAGCCGGCCACTTTTGATGGACTGGCAAATAATGCCATTCTGCCGGGCTTTGCTTACCAGGTAAGGATCAATCCTTCACAGGCAGCGCTTGCGGGTGTTCAGTTGACCCGGCAGGATGCAGCGGCCAACTCGGCCGACCAGATTGATAACGACGCAGGCCTGATCAATGGCTTTGCTGCGGTGAACTTTACCACGGCCAATACTGATCATAATTTTGACTTTGGCTTTAAAGGACTCGCTTCGCTGGGTGATAAAGTATGGCGTGATGATGATAAAGACGGTGTGCAGGATGCAAATGAACCGGGTGTGGCGGGTGTAACTATTGCACTCTACCGCGCCGGTTTTGGTGCCGACGGTATTGCAGGTACAGCAGATGATGCATTACCAGTAGCTTCTACAGTTACGGATGGCTATGGCAACTACCTGTTCGATAACCTTATTCCGGGCAACTATACCATAACGGTTACCCAGCCTGCCAACTACCAGTTTACCACGCAGACGAATACGGTTGACAACACAGCGGGTGCTGCACCAATAGCAACGGGCAGCGACATAAACGCAACTACCGGACAGTCGTACACGATCACACTCAGCGCGGGTGAAAACGAAAGGAATATTGACGCAGGTCTTATATTTAATACTCCTGCCGCTACAGCAAGCGTGGGCAACCGCGTATGGCTGGATAATGGTACAGGCGGTGGTACAGCCAATGATGGCATACAGAATGGTAATGAGCCGGGCGTAAGCGGTGTAACCGTAATGCTCTGGAGCACAGGCCCCGACGGTGTGGCGGGTAATGGTGATGATGTACTGGTGGGTGCACAGGTAACGGATGCCACAGGGTTTTACCAGTTTACGAATGTAACGCCTACCTCGGGCGCACAACTATACTATGTACGCTTTACACAGCCTGCCGGTATGATCTTCACTGCAGCCAACCAGGGTGCGGGCGCTGCGGGTACTGGCGGTGTTGCAGAGAGCGATACCGATAGTGATGCGGGCACCAATGGTAATACAGGTACGTTTACCTTAACGGCCGGACAGCAGATCATTAACGTGGATGCGGGTATTGTGGCGCAGTCTGCTCTACTGGCTTCACTTGGCGACAGGGTTTGGTACGACAACAACCGCGATGGCGACCAGGATGCAGGAGAACCGGGTGTGGCGGGTGTAACGGTAAATCTTTATTTTGATACCAACGGCGATGGTTTTATCAATGGCGCTGAAGCATCCACAGCCGTAGCTACAAGAACAACGGATGCTTATGGCTATTATGTATTCAATAACCTTACCCCTGGTAATTATAACGTGGTGTTTACCACACCTGCGGGTATGGTGATCACTACGCGTGATGCTACGGGCGGCACTGCTCCAACAGATGGATCGGACAGTGATCCTGATATTGCTACGGGCCGTACAACGATCTATAATCTTGCAGCGGGTGCTAAAAATATGTCGGTAGACTGCGGTATCTATAGTACTGCACCTGCTGCAAACGTGGGCGCGCTGGGCGACAAAGTGTGGAACGATCTTGATGGTGATGGCATACAGGACGCCAATGAACCGGGTGTGGCAGGCATTACCGTAACGCTGTATAATAACACGGGTACTGCAATCGCCACCACATTTACCGATGCCAATGGCAACTACCTGTTCACCAATCTTACGCCGGGCAGCTATAGCGTTGGTTTCAGCAACCTGCCCGCAGGGTTCAGCTTTACGCTGGCAGACCAGGGTGGCAGCGATGCTACCGACAGCGATGCCAACCCCGCTACAGGCCGCACAACTGCGGTGGCTGTAACAGCAGGCACTACCACTACTACATTGGATGCAGGCATACGCCAGGGTACACCGAGCGGTCTTGGCAGCATCGGTAACAGGGTTTGGTACGATCTGAACAGCAACGGCCAGCAGGATGCAGGTGAGTTGGGTGTTCCCAATGTAACTGTGATCCTCCGCGACGCGGGTGCAGACGGCATCGCAGGTAATGGCGACGATGGTGCTTCGCGCACTACTATTACCAATGCGCTGGGTGAATATATCTTTACAGGTTTGCCCGCGGGTAACTATGCGGTAGACTTCAGCAACCTGCCTTCGGGCTTTACGGTAACCACTCCCAATACGGGTAATGATGAAACAGACAGTGATGGCGGCGCTACAGGCACCGGTGGCGCACCGGCGGGTACATCGCGCGCAGCCGTGATCAATCTTGCAACGGGCGAAGACAACCTCACTATCGACCTTGGTTTAGTTCCACCTGCAAACACCAATACATTGGGCAATTTTGTATGGTACGATCTTGATACAGACGGCGTGCAGGATGCGGGTGAACCAGGTGTACCAGGTGTAACCGTTTCCCTCTACCGCCCGGGCTTTGGCCTGGATGGCGTTGCGGGTAATGCAGATGATGCACTCCCCATTGCAACCACCACAACAGATGCCAGTGGCGAATACCTTTTTGCAGGCCTGGCCAATGGCAACTACAGCGTTGGTTTCAGCAACCTGCCTGCAGGCTTTAATGTAACTACAAAAGATACCGACGGCACACCGGGCAATGGCGCTGCTGATAGTGATGCGGACCGCATCTCCGGTATAACGGCCACGGTTACGCTCAATGCAGGTAACCGCAACGACCGCTCGCTGGATGCGGGTATCGTAAGCACAAGGGCTGCCCTCGGTAATTTTGTATGGAACGATTTCGATGCCGATGGTGTGCAGGATGCAGGTGAGCCCGGTATCGGCGGCGTAACGGTGAGTCTCTACTATGATGCGGATAATAACGGCAGCATCAGCGGCGCTGAACTGACTAATCCTGTAGCTGCAATGGTGACGAATGCCAACGGTGGTTATTTCTTCCCTAACCTGCTGGCAGGTAACTATATCGTGGGCTTCACCACTGTTCCGAACAACATGAGCTTTACGGTTCAGAATACACCGGGCGATAACCAGGATAATACAAACAGCGACGCCAATCCTGCTACAGGGGTAACGTCACTCATCAACCTCGGTGCCAGTGAAGTGGATCTTACGATCGATGCTGGCCTGAGTGTACGCATACCGGCAACGATAGGCGACCGTGTATGGTCTGACCTCAATAAAGACGGCGTACAGAATGCGGGTGAGCCCGGTATCGGCGGCGTGGTGGTAACGCTGTACAACAGCAGCAACCAGCCAATCGGTAGTGCAGTAACAGATGGCAATGGCATGTGGAGCATTACCAATGTACCTCCCGGCACCGGCTACTACCTCATCTTTACACCCAACCTGCCCACTTTCAGCACCAGCGTTACACCGGGCGCTGCACCGGCATGGACACTCCAGAACGTTGGCGCCAATGGTACACAGTCGCTGAGTAGTGGTACGGAAAGTAATACAGACAGTGATGTGAATCCTTCAGGAGGCACAGCAGGACAAACAGCTACGTTTACCATCGCAGCAGGTAATAACTTCCCCAATATGGATGCGGGTATCATCAACTGGCCATTCAGTGCCGTACTGCCGGTATCACTGGTAAGCTTTACGGCTGCACCACAGGGTACAGCGGTGATCCTCAACTGGAGCGTTGGCCTCGAACTGAACCTGCAGCAATATGTAGTGGAATACAGTACTGACGGCCGCAACTGGAACAGCATTGGCTCGGTAACCGCAAGCGGCCGCAGCAGCTATCAATTGCTGCACAGCAGCCCTGTTACCGGCATCAACTACTACCGCCTTAAACCTACCGACCGCGATGGTAGTTTTGCTTACAGCGAGATACGCCGTGTAAACTTTGGTAAAGCCGGTGGTATCAGCATCTATCCCAACCCTGCAAGAGATGTGGTTAACATCACCCTTACAGGCAACCTGCTCAATGCCCCTGCAACGATCAGCATCATGGGTATGGATGGCCGTACAGTTTACCGCAAACAGGTAACAGCACTCAGCCAGACAGAAACATTACCTGTTAATCAACTGGCAGCGGGTAAGTACATGGTACGTGTTCAGACAGATCTTGAAATGATTACAAAAACAATTGAAGTTATACGATAATTGGGATTGGTTTTATAGTTTAGCCCCATCAGCGCAAGCTGGTGGGGTTTTTATATGCACCCTGCCAACCGAAACTATTGTATGCTACAGCAATGGTGTACCTCTTTCCGGAAAAAATTTGATGAAAAAAATATTAATCGTAATATTGCGATGTAATAATTATGGGAGCAACAAAAACAGACTTATTTACGAAGGAGCAGAACGACCTGGCCACAATGGCAAAAGCCATTGGCCATCCTGCACGTATCGCAATTCTTCAGATCCTTCTAAAGTCTAATGCTTGTATTTGCGGAGACCTTGTGGAGGAGCTCGGGCTTGCACAGGCCACCATATCCCAGCATTTGAAAGAGCTAAAGAACGTAGGTCTTATACAGGGTAACATTGAAGGAACAAGCATTTGTTATTGTATCGACCCAAAGGTATGGCAGCGATACAGGGCATTATTATCGGGGTTCTTTCGGAAAGAAGCGCCCCGGAAAGATTGCTGCTGATTTTTTTTGGAATGATTCATCGCAATATTACAATAATAAAAAAGTAAAAATGGAAAACGAACAACAACTCAAAGAAATAGTGAAGCAGAAATACAGCCAGATTGCTTTACAGGATAAAGACACAAACGAAAGCTCGTGCTGTGGCTCCGGCTGCTGCTCCACTGAAGTCTATAACATAATGACAGACGATTATACCGACATGGAAGGCTACAGCCCCGATGCCGACCTTGGTCTCGGATGCGGGTTGCCTACACAATTTGCAAAGATCAAAAAGGGCGACACGGTGATTGATCTTGGTTCCGGTGCCGGAAACGACTGCTTTATCGCAAGGGCCGAAACAGGAGAAACCGGCAAAGTGATCGGGATTGACTTTACCCCTGCAATGGTTGAGAAAGCGGTTTTAAATGCAGCCAAACTCGGATTTACAAATGTAGAATTCAGGCAGGGTGATATTGAGGACATGCCGGTAAAAGACAATTTTACAGACGTGATCGTAAGCAATTGTGTACTCAACCTTGTGCCAAATAAAAATAATGTGTTTAAGGAAATATTCCGCGTACTTAAACCCGGGGGGCATTTTAGTATTTCCGACATAGTACTGGAAGGCTCGCTCCCCAAACAGATACAGGAAGCTGCCGAGATGTATGCGGGCTGCGTGGCAGGAGCAATACAAAAGGAAACCTATCTTGAACTTATAAAGGTGAATGGTTTTGAAAGTATAACGATTCAGAAGGAAAAACCAATTGTAGTTCCCGACGATATATTAAGCCAGTACCTCGACGAAAAAAGCCTGGCTGAGTTCAAAAACGCGGATACGGGTATCTACAGCATAACGGTATTTGCACAAAAACCGGCAAATGAAAAAAACTGTTGTGGACCCGAATGCTGTAATTAACCCGCTATGAATCCTAAATTCTATAAACCACTTGTAATTGTTTTTTCGGTAACGGCTCTGAATATTATATTCGGCTTTGACCCAAAGTTTACGATCATCAATTTAATATGGCTGATCCCTTTTAAAACCGGAAGATGAAAAAAATACTCGTATTATGCACCGGCAACAGTTGCCGCAGCCAGATGGCTGAAGGATACTTAAGATTATTTGCCGGAACCAGGGCAGAAGTATTCAGCGCGGGCATCGAAACGCATGGCGTAAACCCAGGGGCAATAGCGG
Source organism: uncultured Ferruginibacter sp. (assembly GCA_964590975.1). Classification (GTDB taxonomy): domain Bacteria; phylum Bacteroidota; class Bacteroidia; order Chitinophagales; family Chitinophagaceae; genus Ferruginibacter. The sequence continues at coordinate 180,848 of CAZPXP010000004.1, forward strand.
TGATGAAAGAAGATCATATCGACATTGCCCATCATACCTCCAACAATGTTGCTGAGTACCGGGATATTGAGTTTGATATAGTCATTACGGTATGCGATAACGCTAGTGAGAACTGCCCCGTATTTATTTCGAAGGCAAAGAAATTTCACCACAACTTTCCTGATCCTGCTAAAGAGCAGGGCAGTGAGGAGCAGATAATGAAAAAATTCAGGGAAGTACGCGATATGATAAAGCAGTATTCAAAGGCTTTTTGTGAACAACATCTGTAAGGCAAAAGATTAAAACAGCGGTATTACTAAAACCCGCCGCAATTGTGGCGGGTTTTTAGTGTGTTTATATATGTCCTGTACGAAAATAAACCCATAAATAAAGAACAGACTCCGGAAAAAGGTTATTACGCATATTTACTTTACGTAAACCAGGTTTCCATCAAACGCTGTAGCTATTTTAACTATAATCACCACAATACTTGTTTTACCCGCGCCGGTGTTTATCATAACCGTAATAATGTTTACTGAAATTGCAACAATGCTGGTAAACACTATACCAATCTAAGTTATACTATGCCCGGGTTGTGAAAACCTGGCGCAGTATACTGTATAAACCAGCCTGCCTGTCAGCAATACAGCAGCAGTAAAGACTTACATTGGTGCGGGCTTAATCACCACCGGGTAAATGCTTACCAACATTACCGTGATGTTAGTAATACTTATACTGATGACCAGTAAGATTACGGCTGTGCTGACCAGGATTAGTGCTGTGCTGTTCAGCGGGCACATGGTTTATTTATAGATTGCATACCATACGTATGTATAGCTGTATTTGTTGCAGACCGAAGAGAAAACACCGTTTTTATCCGTTGCAACAATATTGCAAATTTAGCATTTGCTAACAAAAAGGGCCATTTTAACAAATATTAACATTTATTTTTTAAATCTGTAAAAGGAACGCTGCAATTTTATGGGGTTGCTGACAAAACAGTAACGCTAACAGGTATGAAAAAAAGACACAAGGTTGTGCTTAACCTCGGGAGGTTGAGCATACCCGAAAAGCTTGGAAAAGCAAGAAACTATGTAAAGGCTCTGGAGGATAACCCACGCTTTCCAAACCCTATTCCATCTCTTGCCGAGATAAGATCTATAATCGATCAACTGGAAAGAAGATACATACGGGCTATTGAGTTGCGTCAAAGCGCTTCTCACGAAACGGCACTGCAAAACCAGCAGGAAGTTTTTTTGGATAAACTGCTTACTGCATTGGGTAATTATGTTGACGTAATAAGTATGGGCGACGAAGCGAGCATCAGGAGTGCCGGCATGGATGTACGCGCAGGCAATACACCGGTAGGTATCCCCGACCCTCCGGGCTCTTTTGTTTCGGCTGAAGGGCCTTTAAGGGGTACCATTAAGCTGAAGTGGAAAGCTGTGCGGGGCGCCAGGGCTTATATCATAGCCGTAACGGAAAACATCAGTAACGAAGCAAACTGGCAGCAACTGGGCATCGTTACTAAAAGCAGCTTCCTGGTAAGGAGACTTACCCCGGGTAAACAATACTGGTTCCAGGTAGCCGCCAATGGTGCTGCCGGGCAGGGTGCCTGGAGTGATCCGGTTATGAGGGTGGCGCCTTAGCTCCTTTTCATGCCCGGTACAAGAATATGCATAACGAACCAGCCGCAGAGATAGGACAAAGTATTATTATCTCTGTCCTGCTATCATTCTTATGATGCATGAAACGTCATGTAAAACACAGAAGCCGCATCTTTGCGGCTTTATTTACTTATTGTGTCAAATATTTTTATACTGAAATAAAGAGTACTTACACCACTGGGTATTGTTTCATTATTATTTTTAAATGCAAAAGAGTTTGAATATAGAATCCGGGAGGCATTAATATATTTTGATTCGCAGGAAGGCATAATAATAAAACTCCCGCAATTTGATTTCCCCGGTCGCCTTACTTATAGCTCTCTTAGGTTTACACCTAAGAACTTATAGTTTTCTGGTGTATCAAACATGGAGTTTGTATAATATTTCCATCTGAATATGAACCACCATTCTGGTGATTTACCGATGTTCTCGAAGCTGAATCTTTTTGAGTAGAAGACTACAGAGTCTTGGATACGCTTTGCTTCAATAGAGACAATGCTACTGCCAGTTTTATGTGAGAAATCAATTTTAGACAATATTCCTTTTTTAAGATTCTTTGCATAATTGGAGTGCTTCGTCGGGCGAAAAATCTTGTTTAATAGATTCGCCTATCCCATAATCAAAAAATTCATTTCCGGTGTAAATGCCGATTGCGCCAACACTTGCTTCACCAGCCAGGTCATACACAATGGTTATTATCGAATCATTCCGGATAAACTCATGGTAATGACGTGCTTTGGGAAATATAGTATCATATACCACCCCTCTCTATCCAATTTTTCTTTCTGGTGTAATCAGAAGTAAAGATGTCTTTTTGTGAGGAAAAGTGGTGAACTGTAATGAGGCTGTCCTTTTGATCTATTGATACATAAGGGTAATTAAATCCTTTTTCAGCAAGTGGAGATTTGCCTTGCAAAGTAAATAAGTCATAATACTCAAACCAGTTGTTCTTAACATCAGTAGTTTCAATCGGGCGACAACTGCACATGACACTCACAAAAATAACTTTTGACATCTTATACATGTCCAGATTCTGTGGTTTTATAACTCCTTTTTATCAACACCCAAGGAAATCAAATTTTCTCTTGAACTGAATATTGATCTTAAATAAGATTTCCATTTGAATATCAGCCACCACTGTAGCGCTTCATTATTATTTTTAAATGCAAAAGAGTTGGAGTATAAGACATGCGGGTCATTGATATATTTTGATTCATAAGAAACAAAAACATTCTCATTCTTTTGAGAAAATTCTATTCGCTTCAATAAGCCCGATTTCATTTTTTTGGCATGATCGACTGCTATATCTGGAGAAATATCACCTTTTAAGAATTCTGACAATCCATAACTAACAAATACGTTATTTTGATAAATTCCTATTGCAGCAATGCGATTATCAGTTTCTACCTCATAAGAAAGCGTAATAATAGAATCATTTCTTATAAACTCCCGAAATCTAATTTCGCCGGGTTGCTTTGAGTCGTATATTTTCCTTTCCTGATAGTTACTTCTTTGCGTATAAGTGGAACTAAAAAAATCTCTTTCCGAGATAAAATGGGTGATTGTCGTGTTCTTACCTGAAGAGTCGATTGATACATATGGATATGTAAGGTTCTTTCCAGGCTCAATTGGTGATTCCCCTTTCAGGCTTATCAAATCATAATATTTGAAATATTGCTTTTTAATTTCTTCTTTTTTAAAGCTACTTCCCGCAGTAGTACTGCTGACCATGAGGATAAAGAATGCAAATAGTTTTACCATTTTAATCGGTTTAATGTATTCTCATAGATTTTACTGCTGGGGAACAGTGTAATTTATTCGGGCTGTATTATCAAAATATACGCCCGTTAAATAAATAGGTCGAATTGAATTATTGGTTAGAACACTGGGCAAGAACATCTTCCAAGAAGATTGTATTTCTTTAGGCGCAGAGTCAAAATGCGAAGGATAGCATAATCCTTCGGGGGCAATGGTTGCAGCATTAAACTTATCGGCTACAGCCTGCATTAGGCTCTCGCCACCAGCACTTCGTAGCGCTGAGAAACACGCAGCAATAGTTACTATTGGCATTGATAGTTTTCCTAACATACCTTTAGATTGGTATAATTTCTTTGCTATTCTGCCCAAATCTTCATTTTCACGTACGTCAACAAAATTGTAGAATCTTGTACTTCCTATTGAAAAGTGAGCGTAATCTTCACCTCCATGTGAAGAAACAAACAAATTATCTATTATATTATCTATTTTTTCTATTTTATCAGCCGCATCTTTAGCATCATTAGCCTGAATTATTTTACAAGTTCCTTTTCCATCCGAGGCATTAAGAAAATATTTTAATTCACCCAATAGGCCTCCATTATCATCGTTTTTAAGTCTATTTTTTTTATCATCGGTATATTGCTGTGTTAAAAAAACTGAAACTGTTGAAGCATAATCACCTATTCCATATTGCCTACTAACTTCTTCCCAACTAACCTCTTTCCCGCTATCATAATATTTACCATCATCATAATTGTACCTTGCTAACATCCCATCGGGATCAACAAAGATAATTGGGTTATTATAGCAATACGTATACGATGAAAATGAATGAGAAACCTCTGTTTTAGGATCTACCACATGCCACCTTCCTATTTGTGGGTTATACATTCTTGCACCGTAATCTTCCAGTTCTAAACCGCTACCATCACTGAACTCCCGGCTTTGCTGTTCTTTTGAATTGAATTTGTAGTTATTAACTAATTTTCCGTAAGCCTTACTTGATAATCCCTTCATGACCAAACCAAATGGGTAATACTGCGTTTCTTCGGTTAGCGGTCCCGTATAGTGCTGCACGGTAAAATTATCAAAAAACACAGGTTTTTTGCTTTCATTACTCAAATATATAAACAAAAACCCGGATTTTGCAATAGGCAGAGCAGTTTTTCCTAATGTCTGCAATCGCCCGTCGTCATAGTAGCCCACACGGATAAAGCCACTGCCTTCGGGTACGTACCTGAACTGCTCATCGAACAGTATCCAGTTCAGGTAGGCTTTCGGTGGTGCGGGCAGTACCACATCATTGTGGTTGTTCAGGAAGCTGGTGATGCCGGGGGGCATACTGCTGCCGGTACCCTGTAGTACCCCCGGGGTGGTATGGCCACCGCTGAGGCCTGCTGCCCCGTTGCTTAGAGCATTCAGCAGGCTGCTGAACAGGCTCACCGGCTCTATGGGTTGTTCATCGGGGGCACTGGCCGCATAGGGTACCCATGCACGGGTGGCGATGTCCACTTTGTCCCCCGCCATCACCTTCAGGGCAAGGGTGG
>CAZPXP010000005.1:0-124287 GCA_964590975.1 uncultured Ferruginibacter sp.
CCAAAATCTACCCGGATTGCCGCTGTCCGGGGTGGGATTGCCGCTATCCGGGGTGGGATTGTCGTAATCCGGGGTAGGATTGTCGCTATCCGGGGTAGGAAGTTCATCCTTTATAACTCAAAAGCAGCTCTCCAAACAGGGTATTCGCCCACGCAAACCAACTGCGTGTAAATTTAGCGGGATCGTCTTTATGGAACGCCTCGTGCATAAACCCCGTACCGCCATGTGTTCGTTTCAGCATTTGTATGCAATTATTGACCTCAGCAGTTGAGGTACTGGTAAGTGCCCGCATGGTAATACCGAGTGGCCAGATCATATCGGCGCCTACGTGCGGACCACCAATGCCCTCCCCTGCCCTGCCCCTGAAAAAATAGGGATTGTGACCCGACAATAACAGCTTACGCGTGTTCAGGTAAATGGGATCTGTCTTGCTGCAGCAACCAAGGTAAGGTAATGATAAGAGGCTGGGCACATTGGCATCGTCCATACACAGGTGATTGCCAAAACCGTCTGCCTCATAGGCATATACTTTTCCGAACACGGGATGGTTTACAGCAGCGTATTGCTTAAGCGCAGTTTCCACCTCCTTCGCAAGGTTCGTACATTCAGTGGCAAGGGCATTGTCTTTATGAATGGTTTTTACCATCGCTGCCGCCTGCCGCAGCGATTGCACCGCAAAAAAATTAGAGGGTATCAGGAAGGAAAAGACCGTAGCATCGTCGCTGGGCCGGAAGGTAGAACAGATCAGACCAACAGGCCTGATGGGATAGCCATAGCCACCAAGCGGCACAGTATCCGTAGGGTTAGACGTGGTGCGCTGGAAACGGTAGGGACCATTGTCCTTTTTACGCTGCTGCTCGCGGAAGGTCTTTACCACAATAGCAATGGCATCGCGCCAGCGCTGGTCGAAGGGACTGGCATCCCCCGTTGCTGTCCAGTACCCGTGTGCCAGGCGGATGGGGTAACACAATGAATCGATCTCCCATTTATGTTCATGTACGCCGGGTTTCATCTCGGTATGGTCGTCTTTCCACTCGCTGATCTTGTTGGCATCCTTATAAAAAGCATTGGCATAAGGATCTTTGTGGATATAACCCGTTTGCCGGTTAATGACGCCCGCAATCAGGCGTTGCAGCTTTTCATCGTCCTTTACCAGCGAAAGATAAGGCCATACCTGCGCAGTACTGTCGCGCATCCACATGGCATCAATATCGCCGGTAATGACATAGGTATCGGGGCGGCCATTGATTTCTTCATAATATACCGTGGTATCGAGCGTATTGGGAAAACAATTCTCAAACAGCCAGGCCAGTTCGGGATCGCTGATCTTCTTTTTTATACGGACGATGGCGGCTTCTACAGCGCTGCTGGTAAAATGCCGGTCGGCCGGCGCGGGTCGTTTGGAAACAAATTCCGTAACGGGCATGCCAAAACCTATTTGCTGTTTGAACAGCATCCCGGTACCGATAACAGAAGAGGTTTTTATAAATTGACGGCGAAGCATGCAGGGCGATTTGAAGCAAAATAAAGATTTATTATTGTTTGTGCAACGGCGTGATAATGGTATGGGTATAATAATGTCACCCCGGCGGGGTTGTGATGCGTATGCCTGTATCGTTCCGTCCTATAATAATGTCACCCCGGTGGGGTTATGATTGTACATTCCTGTATCGTTTCGGCCTATAATAATGTCACCCCTGCGGGGTTGTGGTTGTTGTATGTTAATATGCTATAATAATGTCACCCCTGCGGGGTTAGGTGTGCGTGTATACCTGTATCGTTCCGTCCTATAATAATGTCACCCCTGCGGGGTTATGATGCGTATGCCTGTATCGTTTCGGCCTATAATAATGTCACCCCTGCGGGGTTAGGGTTGTACATACCTGTATCGTTTCGGCCTATAATAATGTCACCCCGGTGGGGTTGTGTTGTGTATGCCTGTATTTTTTTACAATAATGTCACGCCGGGAACAGCTACCGGGGTAAACAAACAGCAGGGCCTTTCCCAGAGGGTAGCTAACGGCAATGGTGTATGGTGAAGTCCTGCTGCAATAGAGGTGCGTAACCAGGTCAGCGTCAAACCAAAAATGTGGCAGGGGTGGAAACCCCCGCCGTATATCTACTTAAACAAACACGCTAATGAACTGAATCTTCTATTTTTTCACTACTGCAAGATTACAAAAGCTAATTGACAGGGTAGTACAGGGTTTTCCCTGAATTTTGGTTCGTAAACAACGGTATTTTACCTAAAACACCCTTTGCTCTGCTGCATCGTGCCTGCCAATAACAACAAAAAGACCTGCTTATACCCCACTTATATTACCTATCAGCAGCATATCGCCGGGCAGGCGCACATCACTCATGCTGATCATACTGCCATCGGTAAACAGCAGGTTCTTTAAGGCAAATATGGAAACATCTTTAAACGGTACGTTCAACTGCGACTGTACCTGCGCAGGTATTTGTGCTGCCAGTTGCTGGTTAAACTGTGCTGCAAGGTCATCCCCGCAACCACAGTCGCCCCCGCCGGAAAGATGCCCCGAAATACCGGAAGATATATTCTCCACATTCAGCGCAACAGACTGCGAAGCGCCTGTGCCGCTAATGGCCAGTGGCATATCGGCAGCAATGTCGAGTGTAAAATCGGCGGAATGCGGCGTCGTTACATTAATAGGGGCTTTATCGTTACCCTCAATATAATCGTTTTCCGAGTATGCTTGTGTGCTCACGTGGTGCAATTCTATTTTTACAGTATTGCCGGTGGGCAGCAGCGTCATACCGGTAACGGGTATGTACACCATATTGTTCGGCGGAATACTGAAGGTATATGTATCTCTCGACCAAACGTTCAAATACCTGGAGCTCTGCACATAGTTCATCTTACTCAGATCGGCGGTACCCGCAATAACGCCCTGGACATAATTACCGGACCAGGCTTTATTAGGATCGTTGGGGTTTACCCCGGCTACCTGCCAGCCGGCCCTGTTAAGGGCGGCGGGTAATACACCGGTAAAGAAAACCTTACTGCTGATCATGAGGCTGCAGTCGCTATTTATCGTTACGGGCTCGGGTATATTGTTCAGGAAGGTCTGGCTGTAATCCAACTTTGTACGGTTACCCGTCATGATAAAGAGCTGGAGTATATGATTGGCATTGTATGGCGTAACCAGCGCTTTAAAGGCAAACTGCCCGGGTTGCAGGTCGGGTATTGTACCGGTTTGCCCCAGGTCGAGCGTATTGATGATAAACCTTACCGGGTTGTTTACAAAATAATCGCTCAGGGCGCTATTGAAAGCCGCTTTGTCTGCGTCGTTCATTACCCCGAGGTTATTGGCGGTAAATGTGCCGGTACCCATATCGAGCACTACGCTCAGGGTATTATTGGATACGCCCTGCACCAGGCCGGCTACCTGCCCCAGCGGCACATTGGCGCTGATATAGGCGCCTGCATCCACATTTACCGGTGCATCCCATTCTATCGGGTTACTGTCGTACTGCGAGCCGTTGGTAACCGAGCCGCCCGTAATATTGATGGTGAGCTGTACCCTTGTACTGTCGGCAGGTGAAAAAGACAGCTTTGGATAACTGTACTGCAGGTTAAACTTTCGCCAGATGGTAACATGCGAGGTTTCCTTTATGCTCGAACTGGCCTGTATAACCCCGCCATAATGCGTGCTGGTCTTCAGGTCGTCGTACTGCTTATTGATCACCTGCTGTATCCTGTCGAGCGAAAAGTTAAACACCACATCCCAGCCATTGAGTGTTGACCTGCCCTGCATAGCCGTTACCAGTGCATCCAGCGATGGGGCATTAACCATCGGCAGGCGCAGCGCCCCACCTGCATCATCTGCGGGTGCAGGGTTACGTACGGGCATGCCTGCGGTCTGTACGATACGGGCTTTCAGTACAAAACTGAGGGTAATGGTTACCGTGGCATCCTTAAATATGAGGCCGGTATTAAACCCTTCTGCAGGCAGGCTTACACGCCAGGCCGAGAATGGGGTGATGGGGTTTACATCTTCCGACCAGGTATTACCCCCATCGGTATAATTGGGTTGGTTGGTACCTGCCATGTATTCGTATGTACGTTGACGTGGTTGTGTGCGGAACACCAATGGCTGCCGGCTCATATCGCGGTCGTTAAAAGGCGATCCGTCGTACTCCAGCTTAACCGTGTATTTGCCCGAATCGGTTTTGGCAACACTGTCGAGCGCAAGGTCAACAGACTGTACGCGGGCATCTACATATTCGTAGAAGGCAGGATTATCGGCCTGTATGGTAAAGGTAGCCGTGCGGCCGTTGAGCAGATCGGCGGCCGGTATCTGCACCTGTATGGGTATAAGCTGAGTAACCGATGCCTGTATGGCATTCAGCTTATTCTTTGCGCTGATGGTGGCGGCCGACTGTTTTACGATGCTGCCTTTAAAGTTCAGCAGGTCGAAGGAACTGATGGCTGTAGCGGGTTGCAGGTACTGGTACTGCAATGCCTGGTCCTGCAATATAAATGTGCTGGCCAGTGTAGAAAGTACCCTGCTGCGCGCATATACGAGGCTGCCCGTGAGGCCCGAAAGATCGATCGTGGAAGGGTCGAGCGAGGGCAGGTTCTGGGGTTGCAGCGAATTGCTGAGCGCGGTAAGGCGCGCCTGCTGCCGGTCCGACAACTGCTGCAAACGCTGCTGGTTGTAAAGATCGGCAGCCAGTTGTTTGGCGCCCGACTGGGCACTGATGAGTGCCTTACCCCTGATGAGCAGTATGGTAAATGCCTTCTGCAACGCTGCTTTTGCTGCAACAACTTCAGGGTCGCTGGGCGCTGTACCGAGTATCTCGCCAAGGTTGGCATTCATTTCGTCGAACTGCTGGTTGGAGTTGATATCAAAGCTCAGGCCCGATGCCGCATCCAGCGAAGCCTGCGCGTTGAGTATACCCCGCATGGTGGCATCGGCTTCGCTAAAGGCCTTGTACACATTATTGAGCACGTTCAGCACTTTCTGTATTTTCTGTACGGCTGCACCAAGACTGGCAACGGCCTTGATCTCGCCCGAAGGCGTAGCTATTGATACACCTATATCAAATACAGCGGTGGCGATGCCCAGCGCAAACTTAATAGCCTCGCGCGTTTCCCAGTCGGTAAGCGCCTGCTTATACCCCACTACTGCGGTATGCACATCGCTCTGCTGTGCGGTAAGGCTTGTTTGCAGATCGTTGATCGTTTTTTCGAGCTGTGCCAGCTCGCCCTGTTTCTGTGTGATGAGCGTAGCATAATAACCGTCGAGATCCTGCTGCTGCGACACACTGCTCTGTATATAACCCGAGAGCAGTTTGCCCGATTGAATAATATTGTCGTTTAAGGCGGTGGCAACATTAATTACCAGCTCTTCCTGCCTGCGCTCTGCAAGCTGCTGCCGGTAATCGCTGATCTGCTGGTTCACCGTATCCACATACCCCAGTATAGCATCTACCTGTGGCTGGTAGTCGGTGGCCGTGAGCAGGGGTACATAACTGCCATAGGCAGGATTGCTGGCCTGCTGGTAAGCATCCAGGGCGCGCAGCCGGAGGTCCTGCAGGTCTATATCCTGGCTCGATGCCGGTATAAGCGTGCTCAGCCAGTTGAGGCTCTCTGTAATAAAGCTGAGGGTATTGTTGCCCGAAATACTGCTGGTATCCCTGATACCGTTGAGCATAGCATCCGAAAAAGCATATACAAAATGCAGGCTGTCTGCAAAGCGGGGAACGCTGGCATCGGCAGGCACATTACGGATATCCCTGCCTGCTGATACCAGGGGCAGGCCGGTGGTGGCATCAGTATCGCCCGAAACGAACACCAGGCCGTCGAGTATCGTTTCGCGCGCAGTACCGCTGGTATTGCTTACCTGCATGCAGCCATACCATTTGCCTGTGCTGAGCTGGTATTGCGTAAAGGCCGCATCGGTAAGGGTGAGGGTAAAAAATGAGCTGTCCGACTCGAAGCTGGCTTCCTGGCAGAGAATAGCCACATCGGTACCAGGCAGGCTAAGCTGGCTGGCGGTACTGTACAGCATATTACTGCAAAGGGTAAACTTTACCGTGGTATCGCCTGCCACAAACTGTAGGGTACCCAGGTCGGTACGCGGAGCGTATATGTCTATAAGCGGGGATGCTATAGCAGATAAGGGCGCTTCAATATCATTGTTGGGTATAATGGTAGTGGGATCATAGGGGCAATAGGTTTCAAAATGCGGCGCTATGCCATTGCCAAACTGTTGTATCATAACGCCTTTCAATACACGACGCATGCAGCGGCGGCGTTCGGCTTCGGCAAATATGGAGAGGGAGGTGAGCTGAAACGCAATGGGCACCATCGACGTAAAGGTATTCACTGTATCCATAGTGATCTTTCCCTTGCCGAGCAGTGGGGCCAGGAGACTGTTGCCACCCGACCACTGCGCATCCTGCCAGTCGCCATTGCAGACAGACTGCGTAATGGCAGGATCGCCACTCGCGCTTAAGATGAGGCCGGCCCGGGTTACATAACCGGTTGTGCCCGTATTGGCATTGGCAGTATAATAAGCGAAGTTTACAGCATTGTATCCCGAGAAGTCGTTTTTTGCAAACGCTGCCTTCATATCGGCATAGCGGTCGGCATTATAACAAAATACCTGGAAGAGCATATCGCCCACCGTTACCCGTGATACAAAGTGGGTGCCCCATTTATTAAAAAGGTTGATACAGGTCTGCGCCTGGGCAACGGTGAGCTCCTGCGGGTCGAAATGATTGCCAACGCCTATAGACGGTCTTACGGCAGCAAGGTCTTTACGGAAATCGTCGTTTACACCAAAAGCAGGGTCGGGCGTGGCAGGGTTGGGATGGATATGGATGCCGGTGGCAGAAACGGGATGGGCAGCCTGGCCGGAAACACGCGTAATCTTCAGCAGGGCATACCCATAGTTGCCGGTAAGGGGTACGCCAAGGGTTTTTTCGAGCGAAGCGGCTTTTCCGCTTGCCAGCAGTAAACTGCCTGCGCCTGCCTCAAACTCTTTCACCAGATCGGAAGGGTTGGAAACAGTAAAAGGAAAAAGCGCGTTGAGGAGGGCACCCGCATCGTCGTATATACTGATAACGGGAAGGGTCCATCCGGCATCGCCGGGGGTAATGGTAATGTCTGCACCTGTAAGGGGCGCAGCAGGGGTAGAGAATAAACCGGGGGCAAGGATGTTCCCGGGGGTCCAGGATGGGTCGTAACCATTGGCCAGGTTGGTGGCCGTACCCAACCTGAGGCTACTTTTAACAGTTTCCATAACGTGTTTGTTTTAGATAACAAGGTAAGGTTATTATTCTTTTCTCGATTCGGGTATAAATACCTGTATAAAAAATAGCCTTTTTGCCCGGAACAGGGTGAGCAGGGCAGCACATAAAAAAGCAGGGGTGGAAACCCCCGCCGTATATCTACTTAAACAAACACGAAAAATATTTTGCTATGCTGAATATTTCTTTCTGCGCATGTGTGCAATAGTTTTTTCTGATAGTCGCGTTATAGTGTATGTATTAGCTGCATCCGGAATATGATGTAAGAGTGCTGCCGATTACACAAAATTATTCTTAACAAGGATTATATCAGGGAAAACCATCACCGCATTCAAATCAGGCATCCGGTTTAGCATGGTGTAAAATTACTTCAGAATACATGCCTGCACAGTCATAGTTTAGTCATTATCTGTTTTATATTATCTAAAAGCAATACAGACATAATATTACAAAGGTGGTGCCAAAACTACCCGGCAAAAAAAGCTTAACTGCGTTTATGCGTACCCTCTTTTTCTAACTGGCTGACAATCAGTAATATCTTTTTCAGAAAAAGTTTCACCAATTTATGGCGCCTGCTGCATTGTTACTGTGATGCCGGTATGTTCTTTTTATTATTAACAAGCATCCATTTTGCTGTTTCATAAAATGCAGCGGTGTAACTGCGCAGCGATTGCAATACACTATCTGTAAACCGGCCGGGAGGCAATGTCGTATTATCAATAATAGAAAGCAATTCTTCTTTTCCGCCGCTGAGTTGTTTGCGGTACACATACTTATCGCAGACCATACCGATGGTTTTATCATCGTGATCAATGATGAATGCCCGTGAAGATGCGCCACTGCGTGGTGTGTACGCAGCGGGGGGCATGCTGTTGAACAGATCGCGCCCGAGTGTGGTATTCTGATAAGGCTGCCGCAGCAAACCCGCGATGGTGGGCAATATATCGATCTGCGAACATATCTCATTGCTTCGCTGTGCGGGCAACAGTGCCGGCGCATAAAACAGTAAGGGTACATGTTCGCAGGTAAGACCGGCACTCGTCCAGCTTCGGGGAAACATATCTCCGGCAGAACCTCTTATGCCATGATCGCCTACAAATACAAATACGGTGGAATCAAAATATTTCTCTTTCTGTGCGGCATGCATAAACTGCTGAAAACAAAAATCGGTGTAGCGGAATGCATTCATCTCGTCATTATTTTCAAAGCCATACTTCTTTAATGTATCTTCCGGATAGGTTTTACGCTCAAACTGTTTTGCATCTTCTGCCGGTATCGTATAGGGGCGATGGTTATCAGCGGTCTGTATGATAGCGAAGAAAGGTTTATCCTGTTTGGCAAGTATGCCATTTGCTTCGAGAAAAAGATTCTTATCGCTTATTCCCCACACGTCTATTTTCTTTGCTTTAAAATTATCCTGGCTGTATATGTCCAGCCCCGTGATATTATTAGCCAGCAGCCCCTGGATATTTGCCCAGGTAGGATCGCCGCCAAGAAAATATAATTTATTATGTGCAGTAAAATCGTTGATGATGGTATGCTGGTCTACCGCAGCCGGGTTACGGCTGGCTGTTTTTTGGGCCTGCACATCCGGTGTACCCGTTACTGTGGCCCACACTCCCCGCGCTGTGCCATAAGCCGGGGTAAAGCAATGATCAAAAAAGAAACCCTTCCTGCTCATCGAGTCGAAAAAGGGGGTGGTATTGAGGGGGTTGCCCCACATACTGCTTTTATAACCGGAAAAACTTTCGCAGATCACCAGCACTACATTTATGTTTTTTGCGGGGTTGGCTGATGAATACCGGCGTGTAAAGTTCAGGCTGTCTTTGCCGGGTTGCTGTACACCCAGGTAGCTGCTCATTTCGGCATAGTGTGCTGCTACTTTTGCCCGGTCGGGTTGTGCATCGCGGAAACTCATGGTGCTTAAGAAGCTCTGCAGGGGGTTTAATGCCAACTGCGCTTTGAAATCGTCGCTCAGCAGGAAGGCATCGCTCCAGCGCAGGGGAAACTGGCTGATCTTACCATAGGCCAGCGCGCCAAAGAGCAGTACTAAAACGGCATAGGCAAGGATACCCCTGCGGCCACTGTCGCCCTCCGTAATATAATGATTGAGCAGGCGCCTGAAGCCTGCAGCTACAAGCAGGGTTATGGCAACAAGCACCACCACCACCGTTACCACGGGGTAGCTTTGCAGCACCATACTGCCCGATATCTTCGCATCGGCCAGGTAATTAAGTACACTGGCATTGAGCCGCTGGTGCAGGTAATCAAAATGGTAATAATCGACGATGTAAAGAAAAAGCATGATAAGGAACAGCAGGGGCAGCAGGATATTCCAGAAGCGACGTGCGCGGATGCTGATAAAGGGGTTAAACGGGCGGAAAGCAGATAAAATAAGTATGGTAAGACCTGTTATGGCCACATACCGAAGGTCGAAACGCAGCCCAAGCAGGAAGGCCGAGCCGGAGAAGGCCTTGCCGGGTGGATTATAATGGGCAAAAAAGAGCAACCGCGCAATGGTCATTGCCAGCAGCCAGAACATCGTAACAGCGAGCGACCAGCGAAAAAGGCGGGGGAAACGTAAAAGCATGATGCTGCGAAATATTAATGGGCAACAAAGTTAGTTTAATTATTTTTGGGCAGTTTCATTTTAACTGTTAGCATTTCTTGATACAATCTCTTTTTCAATACGACAGGCAGTTGTTCGGCATTATAAACGGGCGCTGGGCTAATGACTTTTTCGACTGGCTGATGCCCTGGTTACGCAATTCGCCGGTCTGGGTTCCCCTTTATCTTATCACCGCGCTTTTCCTTCTCATCAATTTCCGGAAAACGGGCTGGATACATATCATAGTGGCTGTTGCAGTGGCCGGTATCGCCAATTTCATCAGCAGCGACCTGATCAAGGAAAACATCTACCGGCTACGCCCCTGTAATGATGCTTCACTGGCAGATACCATCCGTGTGCTGGTGGGTTACAGGCCGCAGAGCTCAAGCTTTACTTCTTCGCACGCGGTAAATCATTTTGCCCTGGCCACTTACCTGGTAATTATTCTCAAAAAGGAACTTGGCCGGGTAGTTTGGCTCTGGTGGTTCTGGGCCTTCTGCATCTGCTATGCGCAGGTATATGTAGGCGTTCATTACCCCCTGGATGTGCTTGCAGGAGCAGCAATTGGAATTTTAATCGGATATTTGCCGGGCAGGTGGTGTTCTAAAAGATACTCCCTGCAATAACAAGTTATGGTAGAAGTCGTCATTCTCTTACTCCTGATCATCATCAACGGCCTTTTTGTCATGAGTGAGATTGCTCTCGTCAGCGCCCGTAAAAGCCGTCTTGAAAGTATGGCTGCCAAAGGCGATCTGAAAGCAAAAAAGGCCCTTAAACTGTCTGAGAATCCCGAAGTTTTTCTTTCTGCAGCACAGATCGGTATTACCCTCGTTGCCATCCTTACGGGTTTATATTCGGGCGAAAAGTTCAGCGACGATCTTAAACCCTATCTTGAAAGGGTAGAGTTGTTCAAGCCTTATGCCGATACCCTTTCCATTACGCTCATTGTTATGGTGGTAACCTTCCTCACCATCATTTTTGGCGAGCTGATGCCCAAACGCCTGGGTATGCTGCGGGCCGAAAAGATAGCGCGGCAGGTGGCCGGCCCGATGGATATATTTTCCAAAATTACCGCCCCTATAGTGTGGCTGCTTACGCGTGTAAGTGGTTTCCTGTTTCGCCTGTTTAATGTAAAACAGCAGAACGAGAGCCTGGTTACAGAAGAAGAGATCAAGGCCATCATCAGCGAGGGCAGCGAGCATGGCGCCATTGAGGAAGAGGAAAAAGAGATCATCGAAAGGGTGTTTCATCTCGGCGACCGCAATATTACTTCACTGATGACACACCGTACAGACATTGTGTGGGTTGACCTGAAGGAAACAATCAGTTCTGTAAAGGCCAGGATCGGCAACCAGCCCTACTCTT
Source organism: uncultured Ferruginibacter sp. (assembly GCA_964590975.1). Classification (GTDB taxonomy): domain Bacteria; phylum Bacteroidota; class Bacteroidia; order Chitinophagales; family Chitinophagaceae; genus Ferruginibacter. Next base: position 11,255 of record CAZPXP010000005.1, read on the forward strand.
CTTACCCGGTTTGTGAAGACATGATCGACAATATCAAAGGACTGGTATATATGAAAGACCTTTTCCTGGCAACAGACCCGGAGCTGACGATGGAGAAATTGATGCGTACGGCCCTGTTTGTACCGGAGAACAATACTGCCTATCAATTGCTGGAGCGATTTAAGGAAACGGGTATCCACAGTTGTTTTATCGTTAATGAATATGGTACGCTGGAAGGACTTATTACTCTTAACGACATCCTCGAAGCCATCGTGGGCGATGTACCGCAGCGGGGCCAGGAAGAATACGCCATCACGGAACGTAAGGACGGCAGCTTCCTCGTAGACGCACAATTGCCTTTTTATGACTTCCTGAGCCGTTTTGATAAAACGGAATGGATGAACGAGGGCGAGCATGACTTTGATACTTTAGCGGGCTTTGTGCTGCACGAACTGGAACGCATCCCGAAAACGGGCGATGAGTTTGACTGGAAGGGCTTTCATTTTGAGATCGTTGATATGGACGGGCAGCGGATAGACAAACTGCTGGTGACCGTGAGCGAAGAGATCAGGGAAGAACTGGATGACGCAGAGAGGTAAGCGCTGCCTAATATTCGAATGAGGCCTTATCGTCGGGGTTATTCAGTTTGGTGCTTTTTCTTTCGCCGCCTACAATAACGTGTATGATGCTGATCTGTTCTTTTTTATAATCGTACAGGAGGTTATCGGTTACATTCACTTTTTTCACTGCGGTAATATTATTTGCCTGCCAGTAACTATATATGGCCTCTTCCTGCCGCTCAAAACCCAGGAACTGCAGGGCTACGGGCTGCTCATTTACTTTTACTGAAAAATGTTTCTGCACATAATCGCTCACGAGGCGGTTCATGGCGTTTTTGTCTTTGGGCTCAATGAGGTCTACACCTGTACGGTACACCTGCCGGAGTATCTTTTCAAAATCGTCGGTAAAAAGTTTGCAACTGATCTCAAGGGTTTTGTCTTTGGCATTATGCTCTATCTCGGTCACACTCACAAAGATGGGATGCCTGGCCGGGGCTGCCGGCAGGAGCGGAAATACAACCACCGCGAGTAACCATTTATACCATATAGCTGCCATTCACCAATTGTTTTTGCTTGTTTCCCTGCTAAAGGAGATATTTGGAAGACCAAAATTAAGACCAAAACAATCACGATTACCTGTTGATGGGAGATTTTATATTCTATTTAAAAATCGGTTGGCAACATATCATCAGTTGGGATGCGCTGGATCATTTACTTTTTATTCTCGCCCTCTCGTCGATCTACCTGCTCAGAAACTGGAAGCAGGTACTGGTGCTGGTTACCGCTTTTACGATCGGGCATTCCTTAACGCTTGCATTAAGTATATATAATATAGTAAGGGTAAACGACAAATGGGTAGAGTTCCTGATTCCCTGTACCATTGTAATTACGGGTTTATTTAACCTGTTGCAGGGCAGCCGCGAAAGACACGGGATACAGCTCAATTACCTGCTGGCGCTTTTCTTTGGGCTTGTGCACGGGCTGGGCTTTGCCAATACCATACGCTTTATGCTGGCAGGAGGCCAGGGCATCGGCGTTCCGCTGTTTGGATTTAACGTGGGGCTGGAGTTGGGGCAGATTGTGGTGGTGACGCTGATCCTCCTGACAGCACAATTGGCAGTAGTACAACTGGGCCTGCGGCGCAAATGGTGGATATGGGGTTCCAGCCTGGTGGCGATGGGCTGGGCAGCGGTTTTTGCAGCGCAGCGTTTGCCCTGAAATCTTTACCTTTAAGGTCTGTTATGAGGGGTGGAGGTACCTGCCCATAAATACGCATACATACTAAACAAGATCTGATATGAACAAGCTGTTTTTGCTGTTTTTCCTGACTTTTATCGGTTTGGCATCCCTGAGCCAGGACATCAGGAACAATCCAAACAGTAACCACGGTAACCGTTTTGAGCAGTTGGGCACCATTCTGCCTACACCAAACGAATACAGAACGGCGAGTGGTGCGCCTGGCCCTAAGTACTGGCAGCAGCGTTGCGATTATGATATTACCTGCGAGCTGGATGAACCTAACCTGCGCCTGACGGGTAAAGAGAAGATCACCTATTACAACAACTCTCCCGACCCCCTCACCTATCTCTGGCTGCAACTGGACGAAAACCAGCACAGCAGTAAAAACAATTCGGGTTACCAGAACAGCAACCCCATGCAGCGCAGCGTTACGGAGCAGGATATCAGGCGCATGACGGGCAAAACTGAAAAGGAATATGGCGACAACATTACCAAAGTAACAGATGCGATGGGCCGCCCGCTGAAATATACGATCAACAAAACCATGATGCGCCTCGAATTGCCCCAGACATTGAAACCGGGGCAGCAGTTTATCTTTAACGTGGAATGGAACTACTATATCGTAGACCGCATACGCCAGGGTGGCCGTGGTGGTTATGAATATTTCCCCGAAGATGGTAACCACCTCTTTACCATGACCCAATGGTACCCCCGTCTTTGTGTGTACAGCGATAACCAGGGCTGGCAGAACCACCAGTTTACCGGCACGGGTGAGTTTACCCTCACTTTTGGCAACTTTAATGTAGCGATGACGGTACCTGCCGATCACGTGGTACTGGCAACGGGTGAGTGTAAGAACTATGCCCAGGTACTGAACCCCGCCGAACAAAAAAGATGGCAGCAGGCGCAAACGGCTAAAGACGTAACAGAGATTGTTACCCTTGCTGAAGCTACTGCCAAAGAAAAACAGAAATCGACCGCGAAGAAAACATGGATGTTCAGGGCAGAAATGGTACGCGACTTTGCCTGGGGCAGCAGCCGTAAATTTATATGGGACGCCATGCCTGCGGTAGTGGAAGGTAAAAAGGTAATGTGCATGAGCGGCTATGCCAAAGAGGCCTATAATCTGTACCGTAAGTTCAGTACCAAGGCTGTGGCACATACTATCAAAACCTATTCTAAATTTACCATCCCCTACCCTTACCCTGTAGCACAGAGCATCGAAGCGTCGAATGGTATGGAATATCCCATGATCTGCTTCAACTTCGGCCGCTGCGAAAAAGACGGCACCTACAGCGAGGCCACCAAAAATGGTATGCTCGGCGTGGTGATCCACGAAGTGGGTCATAACTTCTTCCCGATGATCATCAACAGCGATGAAAGACAATGGACATGGATGGATGAGGGACTGAACTCTTTCTGCGAATACCTCACGGAAGAGCTTTGGGATAATAAATTTCCTATAACAAAGGGTGCTGCTTACAAGATCATCGATTATATGAAGCTGCCGAAAGACCAGCTTGAACCGATCATGACCAACAGCGAAAACATCATCAATTTTGGCCCTAATGCCTATTCCAAACCTGCAACGGGGCTGAACATACTCCGCGAAACCATCATGGGCCGCGACCTGTTCGACTATGCATTTAAAGAATATGCCCGCCGCTGGGCTTTCAAACACCCCACTCCTGCCGACCTCTTCCGTACTATGGAAGATGCGAGCGGCGAGGACCTCGACTGGTTCTGGAGGGGCTGGTTCTATAATATTGACCCGGTAGACATTTCTCTTGATACGGTAAAATGGGCAACGCTCAGCCTTGACCCTGCTCCGGCAAGAAGCGGTGGCGGATCGAGCATGAAGATCCCTGTGGCAAAACCCGTACTGAACAGCTTCGAAGATATTTCTAAGATCCGCAACCGCGAAGACAAGAATATTGTATTTGCCACAGATGCCGATCTTTCGCTCCGCGACTTTTACTGGAACTACGACCGTGGTTTAGCTAAAGTGGATACTACTCCCTTTGAGATTACCACAGCAGCGGCAGTACCTGATACAATGAGTAACGACGAGAAAATGAGGATCGCGGGCAACAAATTCATGTATGAGCTTACATTCAGCAACAAAGGCGGATTGGTAATGCCGATCATCATCGAATGGACTTATAAAGACGGTAGCAAAGAAATAGACCGCATACCGGTACAGGTTTGGCGCAAGAACGAGAACAGGGTGGTTAAATCTTTTATGAAAGATAAGGAAGTGGCTTCTGTAAAGCTCGACCCTATGCGCGAGACGGCAGATATTAATGAAAAGAACAATACCTGGCCTGTAGCCGAAACACCCAGTAAGTTCCAGTTGTTCAAAGCGAGGAATACACCAAGGGGCTCGGGTGGCAGCGCTGCGGCAGGTGGCAACCCGATGCAGAAAGAGATAAAGAATTAGCAGCAGGAAAAGAATATTTAAGAAGAGGTTGTCTGTAAAAAGGCAACCTCTTCTTTTTTAAAGAGGGATCAGGGGCATTTGGTATACTGGTTACTGCTAACTGCTTACAACTCCGGTACCCGTACGCCTCTACTGCAACCCGGATATACGCTGTATCATCAACAACCGCAGGGGCAGCGCGGAGTATATGAACATGGCCAACCTCCCGGGCTGCATCTCACAGCTCAAATTGCTTGGTAATGCCAACGCCGGGTTTGTACACTGCCTCGGCAAGGGCTTTAAGCCCGATGGCAGCCGCCACCCCCCACTTCTTTTCTATGCCGGATGCAGATGGGTTTATAGATTGGGCGGGGAGGATGCCGGGGAGGTAATGATATGAGGCAAAACACGCAATATTTACTATTCCCACCAGAAATACCCTACCAGCATACCATCTGTGAGCATGGCTTCGCCATGGTATACCACTGGTGTTTCATTCCATTCTACGATGTATAAACCATTGCCATTGCCCGTGATTGTTAGAGTTGCTTTTATTGCCTTATCTTTTTCTTCTAACCATGTAGTACTATAAGTACCAATAAAAGGATCCGATTCGCCCGGGGTAATTCTAAGCGCACATTCCACATAAGGATGCTTCATCCCGCCGTTAAAATATTTGCTACTGATGCAGCCATCTCCCAGGTCTTTAAATTGAAAAGCGCCGATTTTCTTTGCTGCCATGTTGTATAGGTTTTATGGTGAGTACTGTTGAGATGCTTATTCACTAAGGGTTGTGATAAAGATACGCAATAGCCGTAAACGCTGCTTTATGCAATTGCAGAAAACAAATTGTATATTTTTTTGGGATGAAAGACCCTATACTGTATTTTTGCGCCGGAGAGATGGCAGAGCGGTCGAATGCGGCGGTCTTGAAAACCGTTGACTGTCACAGGTCCGGGGGTTCGAATCCCTCTCTCTCCGCCGGAACACTGTTCAAAAAGTATTAAATCCTTGCAAACTTAGTGTGGGCAAGGGTTTTTTATTTGGGGCAGTCTTCACATTACTCAAAACATCTTCAAAGCAAACAGCCCTTAGCGATATCTTTGCTTTACTCTTCCCGACGCTGTATCAATTTGCTGGCACCCCTTACCAATCAACCAATTCCGGCTTTCTGTACAAAGTAAATATGACCTGTTAAGCAAAGTTTATGATGTTGCTTATTTTTACACTATTGGTTTCCGTTCTGAGAAAGAAAATACAGTATGGAATATAAGGCCAGGTATACCACAGAAGATACAAAGTTTTTCAGCTATGAAGACAGTTTTTTTAAGCCGGATAGTTGTTCGCTCCTTTGGCTCTGCGCCTGCGGCGCTGGTACAATTAAATAAAAATAAATGAATATGTTATGCCCTGGAATCCTGAAAAATATAACCAGTTTAAGAGTATCCGGAACCAACCTTTTTTCGACCTGATGGAATTGATTTCCAACGATGGTCTGCAGAATGGCTTAGATATAGGATGCGGTACGGGTGAACAGACTAAAATACTTTCAGAAAAATTTGATACGGCTATTTTTTTAGGTATTGATCCTTCGCCTGAAATGCTTGCCCAAAGCCGAAATTTTGAAAGTGAAAGATTGAGCTTCAGGAGCACCACAGTGGAAGCTTTTTTAGCTTCGGATGCCGGAGTAAAACGGGATCTTATTTTCAGCAATGCCGCTTTGCAATGGTCGGACCATCACGAAGAATTATTTCCACGGTTAATTTCGCTTTTAAATAATGATGGGGGCCAACTTGCTGTACAGGTACCGGTACAGAAAGAAAACCTGCTCAATAAGATACTGGCAGACCTGGTTCAGGAAAAACCGTTTGTTAATTTTTTAAGCGGCTGGAAAAGGCTCTCGCCCGTATTGAGTATTGATGAGTATGCCCAGATAATGTTTGAGAACGGCTTAAGCGATATCCGGATCATGCAGAAAGTCTATCCTATTATAGCCGACAGCCCGGAAACGCTGCTTGATTTTATCTCCGGGTCTTCCCTGGTTCCTTATATGGAAAAGATGTCTGAAAAGGAGCAGCAAATATTTATACCTGAGTACAGGAGCCGTGTACAAAAAGCATTCAAACGGTTTCCGGCCATTTATGCTTTTAAGAGATTGTTACTTTACGGACGCAGAAATTAAACTACCTACAGCATTAAATAAGCGGTGTTGGTTGTGCTGCATGATCTCATCGCAGATCAATATCGGCCTTTATCTTTTCATTCTGCTGTATGGTAGCAGTTTCTGTTTCGATCTCAACCTGTTTTGTAGTTACTGCATAATCGTTCGGGTGTATGGCATCGCCATATTCCATCGCGTATGCTTTGGTAAACTCTGCACCCGTATAAAGAATAATAGAAGAGTAATATACCCATACCAGTAATATTACAAGGGAACCTGCTGCGCCATAGGTACTGCCAACCTTTGTTTGAGAAATATAGAAAGAGATACCAAATTTACCAGCCATGAAAAGGACAGCAGTAACAAAGGCCCCGGCAACTACATCCTTCCATTTTATTTTAGCGTCGGGCAGCACTTTGAAGATTACTGCAAAAATGAGCATACTAACTCCTAATGTGAGCATGAGATTGATGATGTAGAAAGTAATCACTGCCACATCCGGAAACCTCGCCTCCAGCCGCGAACCGATAGATTCAATAAGGCCCGTAAGTGCCAATGACACCAGTAATAAGAATCCAAGACTTGCAATCACGGAAAAAGACAACAGCCTGTTCCAGAGCATTTTCAACCATCCGCGCTTAGGCTTGGCCTTTAACCTCCATATACTATTGATAGAATCCTGTATTTCGGCAAAAACACCTGTAGCACCTATAAGAAGGGTTATAACGCCAATAGTAGCAGCAACAGTACTCCTGTTGCCTACAGAAGCATTTTTGATGATCTCCTGGAGCTGGGCCGCCGTGTCCTGTCCTATAAAATCCTGCAGCACCGCATATACCCTGCCCTCTACAGCATCCCTGCCGAGGAATATACCGCATAAAGAAATAATCACCACGAGTAAAGGACCCATGGAAAAAACGGTATAATAAGCCAGGGAGGCACTAAGTTTGGTTACCTTATCGTCGGACACCCCTCTGAAAGTTGCTTTCAGCACCTTCCAGATGCCTTTAAATGATAATTTTTTGCGCATTAGTATTTATAGATAAGCAATATGGGTGCCAAAAGGTAAGACTACTATAAGCTGTGGTTGGCACCTGGCTAATTTATGGTTAACACATATTTCTTCCATTGCAGCTAACAAGGCATGGTATGCTCACGCACGTAGTGGCCATCCTGAAATCAGAGCTAAAAATTCTTTGAATTGCTCCGAAATCTTGAAGGATATAAAACGCATGCTGATTCAGGCAAATTTCCTTTTACCACACTATCATACGTTTTGTTTCGGTAAAATCTTTGTTCCTGAACCGGAGATAATATATACCTGGCCGCAGGGAAAGACGCAGTTGCTGTAAAATGGCGTATAAAGTGTATTGCCCTGCCACCTGGCCCGATGGCGTAACAATGGTAAGCGTAGTATTGCGCAGGTTACTGGCCAATACAACAGAAAAACTGCCGCGGTTAGGGTTGGGGTACACATTGATTCTGTTCACCGGCGCTACCACTACAATACGGCCGTCTGCAGCAGCGCTGCAACCAAAAGCATCCGTAAAACGGTATTGCAGGGCATAAGTACCCGCACCGGTTGCAGCGGGATTAAACTGGCCATTACTAATGCCCGCACCAGTATATTGTCCGCCGGCAGGTGTGGCAGTAAGAGGTACAGGTGTATCATTCGCGTATATAGTATCGGGTACACTGAAGGTGATGACGGGCAGCGGACGAAGCGATACCTGTATGGTATCGGCAGCAATACAACCCGCGGCATTGGTTACCCGAACAGTGTAAATACCCGCCTGGCTCACGGTGAGCGTACGATTAGTAGTGTTATTGTTCCACAAATATGATGCACCGCTATTACCCGCATCAAGCACAAGCCCTGAACCGGTACAGAAACTGGTATCGTTACCGAGGTTTACTACCGGGCGGGCATTGATCGTTACCTGCACCGTATCATAGCCTATACAGCCATTGGCGTTGGTTACTCTTACGGAGTATGTACCGGAAACAGTTGCGGTGATGCTTTGTGTAAGGGCCCCATTGCTCCACAGGTAGCTGCTGCCTGTATTACCGGCGTTAAGTATAACACTACCGCCACACCGGATAATATCAGGGCCAAGGTTTACTATGGGCAGGGCATTAATGGTAACCTGTATCGTATCCCTTGCTGCAATACCATAGCTGTTGGTAACACGTACCCAGTATGCTCCGCTGATAGTAGCCGTAATGCTCTGGGTAGTATCGCCCGTGTTCCATAAGAACCGCGCTCCTGTATTCCCTGCATTAAGGGTAATGCTGCCGCCACACCGGGCAGTGTCGGCACCAAGGTTTACTACCGGGGCAATAACTACTGGCTGTACATAACGTGTCTGTACTGTATTGGTAAGTACAGGTGCATTATAATCAAAATAGATAGCGGCCCGGTTGGTAATAACATCATTTACCTGTACGGTCGTGATGGGCTTCATCCTGAACTTAACCATACCATGGCTCAGCGGTTCATTGTGTACACTATCTGCCAATAGTATATTATCAAAGTAAAAGGTCAGTACTTTATCGCCGGTAATTAAAGGTTGTACGCTATGCGTACTGCTTACCAGTTCAAAAGAAGCAACATCAATTTTAGCAGAAAGCGTATCGGTAACGCGTACGTTAAACGCAGTATCGTTACCTGTATTCTGGAAACGGATGGTATATTCCAATGCCTGCCCTTTTCTTTCTATGGATACATCCCCGTTAAGATCTACCTGCTTATCATTAGGATCATAAGAGGCTCTTACCGGCATGCGCAGTGTATCGTAGTTGTCTGCCTTTACCGTATCTGTAGCAACCGGGTAAACGGTGGCATAGCTTACGATACTGTCTGTAAAAGTGGTAGTTGTTTTTACTATATAATGAATATCAAAAAACTGCGATTGCCCTGGTGATAGATTGACGTAGTTAAATACCAGTGAATCCGGGGATACAGATGCCGGTGCAGGTGCCGCAAAATTAAATTGTATTTTATCCGAAAGCCGGACAGTGCAGGTGCCGGTCTGTATAGTGGTGCCCTTGTTATGAATGGCCAGCCTGTAATTACCCAAAAAGCCCGGCCGGTTGATCGTAATCCCTGCAAGGTCTGCAGAAAGGTCAACAATACCGGGGAGCGGTCTAAGGGCAAAATCCTTACCGGTAATGTGCTGGTTAAAACTGTTCATTGATATGCTATGCCCTGCTGCAGGACTTAATATATAATATGGAGGAAAGCGTAACAGGTTAAAGGTAAAGCTGCCTGTGTCGGACAGACATTCATATAAACCGGTTGTATCAGTCAGGCTGATAAAACGGTTACCGGGCTGTATGCCCACCGGCATATTTTTAACAGGCTGCTCACCCGGATCTTTTATCCCGTTGCCGTTAATATCGTAAAACACATAGCCAGATACAATATTGTAATTGCTATTGATCCTCGACTGGTAGTAATAAGTATTTCCGGGCACAGGATTGACTACATCTTCCTGGCCTGCCTGTGCGCTGGTACCGCTAAACGAACTGCTCTGCCCGATGACCTGACCTGAAGGATCTGCTGTCAAAGCCATATGATCGCCATAAGAGGTGCTGTTGGTAGAGGTCCAGATAATATTATACGCACTGTCTAATTTATAGAGGTGGTTCAGTACGTGGTAATAGTATGCATTACCCGCTTTTGCTATTGCAGGTGAGGTATAAAAGGGAATGGATTGGGCAGGATTTCCATTACCAAGATTATCATTGGGGAATATCTTAAAAATATCTTCTGTACCGCTGGTATCGTATTGCGATATATAGTATTGCTTTCTGTTATTAGCGTTGTATGTGATACCGCCAAAACGAAGCGTATCCATAAACGCGCTTGTAAAGACCAGCTTACCGTGATCGTTGAACAGCACCCTTGCAGTGGGCGCGTCGCAACCACCGATGCAGGCAATCTGCTGGGATAAAAACCTGATGTCTTTTACCCATTTCACCCCACCATCCGCCCCGTTAAGCAGCACCAGGAAGTTAGTGCCCTTACCTCCCGTAACTGTATAGGTATCGAAATAGATATTGGTCAGGTTGGAAGTGCCCGCTATAGCTACCTGGTTGTTTTTTACAGCGATGGAGGTAATATTAGTGCGATGCGGGGCGTTGGCGGGCATTGTGTACAAAAAGCTTTTGATCCACTGCCGCTGACCATTTTTATCTACCTTGGCCACAATAAGATAAGTACCTGTGCCGGGGATGGAAAGGGTATCGGTTCCGAATACAATACGTTTATTATAGCTGGAAAAATTCGGGCCGTAAAAGCCAGGCCCTGCAATGCCGGTTACATAAATATTATCCTGCTCATCCCTGGCAATAGCGCTGTTGGTAATATCCCCCCTTTCAATATTAGAATCGTCGAGCCATTTGAACACCCGGCTCCATACCAGGTTGCCATTAAAGTCGAATTTGCTCACAGCCCCCTGCTCTCCGGTAAAAACATGATTTATGGTATCGTAAGCATTATTAGAGGTATAAATATTACCATCATTATCGGTAACGACACCATATACAGGCGCGGGGCGGGCACCACCGCCCTGGCTACGAACAAAAGCCTTTTGCCAAACAAGACTACCATTCCTCTCTCTTTTGGTTAAAGCTCCGCCGGACAGGGCAGAAACAAAAAACTGCTGGTTATCTATAGCGATACTGCTTACAGCTTCCGGACCGGCTTTGGTCCAATCCCAGGCCTGGGAAAAGGTAAAAGAATAAGAAAGAATGAAAAGAAAGAGGGTAAAAATCTTTTTCATGCACAGGCAATATTAGTTTTCGCGAATGTATTGGGCCCGGGTACGGAAACGCCGATCGAACCATTTTATTGTCAGAAATGGCCGTACAGGTAATTTATGGTACTTCTTTATCCACCGGCCTGTCTACCACCACTACAAGGTCCTTTATATCTACCGTAATTGGTACCACACCCACCTGCAAAATAGCCTTTTTTCCACGAATTTCTTTTACTGTACCTACCTGGCGGTTTTGCTTCATTTTGGCCTTATCGCCTATCCTGACCTCCCCTCCTACTTCCTCGAACTTCTCGTTCAGCTTTTTCTGCTGTTTTTCGGCTACCTGCTTTTCCTTCTGCTTAAACAGCAGCGCATGTATCAATTTAACTACCTGGTCTTTATCTTCAGCCCGCCGCCATTCTACCACCATCGCCTTAAGCCGTCGTTCCATATCTTTCAGGTAGGTCAGCTTTTCTTCGCTCAGCTTGTTCTGGTGTTTCAGCCGTTCCACCTCCTGGTTGTGCCGCTCTTTGTCCATCACCTGCTGCATTTCCTTTTTCAGGCGTTCATTCTCTTTCAACAGCTTCTGCAACTCGATCTTATCCTTATCGATTTTTTGCAAATCCTGCTCTGTCCGGTTCAACAGTTTATCGAGTGTAAAGTGATCGTCGTCTACCAGCTTACGGGCTTTATCGATCAGGCGCTTTTCGAGACCAATGCGCTCTGCGATGGAGAAAGTATATGAGCTGCCCGGCTTACCCACAATGAGGCGGTACATCGGCAGCAGGTTCTTTTCATCGAACTGCATAGCTCCATTGATGATACCCGGCACTTTATTCGCCATCACTTTAAGGTTCAGGTAATGCGTGGTTACTATGCCAAAGCTGTGTTTGTGCGCCAGCTCTTCCATAATTACTTCTGCAAAGGCGCCGCCCAGGTTGGGATCGCTGCCGCTGCCCAGTTCATCAATAAAAAAAAGGGTTTTGCCATTGGCGCTCTCCATAAAGTGTTTCATATTCTTCAGGTGAGAAGAATAAGTACTGAGCTCAAACTCAAGGCTCTGCGTATCACCGATATGGATCATCACCTGCCTGAAAATACCCATTTCACTCGTAGGCTGTACCGGCACGAGCAAACCGGCCTGCAGCATCAGTTGCAGCAAGCCTACAGTTTTCAGGGTTACCGTTTTGCCTCCCGCATTCGGGCCACTGATCACCAGTATGCGGTTCTTTTCATTCAGCTCAAGATTTACCGGTATGGTTGGCTTGTTGCTTTTTTGGTTGTACAGCAACAGGAGTGGATGATAGGCCTGTACAAGGTGTACGTGTGCCCTGTCGGTAAGCTGGGGATAGTTACCCCCCACCGCAATGGCAAACTTAGCCTTGGCGTGTATAAAATCGTATTCACCGGCAATATCGTGATAGCCTTTGAGCAGGGTGGCATATATACTCAGCTTTGCGGTAAGGTCGCGCAGGATGCGGTACACTTCGCGACTTTCATCACTCTCCAGTGCAAATATGTCGTTGTTAAGTTCGGTCGTTTCTTCCGGCTCGATAAAGCTGGTACGACGGCTGTCGCTCTCACCATGAAGAATGCCTTTTATCGTCCGTTTCTGCTCAGCAAAGACAGCCAGCACACGGCGGCCGTTCATAAAGCTCTCTTCTATATCTGCGAGGTAACCCTGCTTGTTCAGTTTGCTCACAATACGGTCGAATACCCTGCGCAATTCGTTGCGCTTACGGTAAAGCGACATGCGTATACGTTGCAGCTCTTCACTTGCATTGTCTTTTACCACACCGTATTCGTCGAGCACGTCTTCGATCAGCTCATTGATCACCTTCTCGTAATAACTCTGCTCTACTACTTTTGTCATTGCCGGATAAGCCAGCCTGCGTTCGTTGTCGAGCCAACGGAAGATGTTTGCCGCATTCTCCGCCAGTTTCTTAAGGTGCATAAACTGCTCTCCACTGAGTACCGCACCGGGTATAGACAGGAGTTTCAGGTCTTTGGAGAGATTGAGGGCAAAATCGTTGGGGAAGTACAGTGCGGATTGTATGATCAGCTTATATTCGTGCGTTTGCTGCAGCTCGGTTTCGATGTATTCCTTTCTGGTATGGATACGGAGCTGCGCCGCTTTGTGTTTTGCGTATTCGGTACGGCAGTATCCCTCCAGGAGGGTCTTTACCTTATCAAATTCTAATTGCGTCAACGCCGACTCCGGAAAAAACTTCATCACAGTTACATCAATGAGGCTGCAAAGTTAGGGGTTTGGCTACAACAGGAATCCTCTTGCCCAGCACATCTTTTCGTTACCCAGGTATTCTACCAGCACCATCCCCGCCCCGGGCCATCCTTCGAGAAGGCTGCCGGGGGTGCGGGCGTATTTGTTAGCTGCTGCATCTTCTTCGATCAGCGCAAGGGTTTGATCTATCCAGTGCTCGTAAGCTACATGATACTGGTAGTTGAAAGTTTCTGCGTAAAGTGCCTTATAAAATTGTGCCAGGCCTGCGGTACCATGACAGAAATGGATACCTGAACTGAGCGTGGAGGCGAGTGTTTTTCGCTCCGTGGTCTTTAATCCTATACGATCGGCAATTGCGGTATAGCGCGCGTCGCCAAAAAGACGGCCGGCCCGGTAAAACACCAATACAGCATTGAGATCGCCATAGCACCAGGCCAGGCGGGCGTTGCGCGTGATCTCGGTATCTTCCTTTTTAAAGCGGTTCGGGAAAAAGGAAAATTCGTCGTGCTCGAAATCAACAGGCAGTTCGTGCCTGATCATAAAGCGAATGCCTTCGCGTACAACCTGCTCTATTTTATCTTTGTTTTTAATATGCGGGTAGGCTTTCAACAGCACCAGCAGGGTACCACATAACCCGTGCGACAGGCTGAAGTTGATCTCTTCGGGCTTACCCCTGTCTTCGGGAGCAATATTTTTAAACCATACCCCCGATTCGGTATAGACTGCCTTATCTGCTATCCTTTCCACAAGATTATTGAGATAACTGTTTATGGCAGAGGTCTGTTCGCGCTCCGAAAAATACATGATGATGCCCATAGCACCGTGCAGGAAATCAATATGGTCTGCCTCTATCTCTTCTACCGCATTCTCATACAGGTAAACGTCGAGCCCCGCAAGGCCTTCATTACTGTCAAAATCAATAAAGCCCTGCTCCTGCAGGTAGTTGACAACATATCCAAAGCCCGCGCCACCCTCACTGTATGCTGCACCCAGTAAACAGCCATCAAGCCCGTTCATGTCGTCAAACACTTTTTCCAGCATCGTACCAGCCCGTGCAAGAAGTTTTTTATCATTCAATACACGCCCTGCGTGATAATAATAATATAACAGGCCGAGACTCCCGGTAAGAAATCCATGATACCTGTAATCAACATCAGCAATCAGGCCATTGATACGGTCTATCTTGTCCTTTATCATTTGTTTCATACAGCATCTGTTGAATACATTATAAAAATACACGAGTTGTAACTCCTCATACAAGAATGATTTACCAAAGGATGAAATATCCTTACAAAGGGATAAAATCTGCCTGCAACAGGAGTTGCTGCATCAGTCGATCAGGTTCGACTTCATTGCATCGAGAAAGGTCGAACGGTAGGCATTTCCTATAAGGATATCGCCTTTCGGGTAATTCTTCAGGATAACAATATTTCCTTCTATGGCAGTGATACGCGATACAGCTACAATATAAGATTTGTGTACACGGATAAATTTTTTGGCGGGCAGTTTTTCCTCTAGGTCTTTCATATTGATCAGTGCCAGTATTTTTTTGCCGTTACTGTATACCGCTACGTAATTACGCATTCCCTCAAAATAATCGATCTCGTCAAGTTCTATTTTAATCAGTTTCCCTTTTGACTCCCCCTTAAGCAATATAAAATTCGACTCCGTAAAGAGGGAATGGTTGGTATGTGCCTGGGCGTCCAGCACTTCTCTCGCCTTCTGTACTGCATTAAGAAAACGGCTGAAGGGAATAGGCTTAAGCAGGTAGTCGATTACCGAAAGCTCAAACCCATCAAGTGCATACTCACTGTAAGCCGTAGTAAGAATGACTTTACATTTGCCATTAATGGCTTTTATAAATTCCAGGCCGGTAATGTCCGGCATCTGAATATCGAGAAAAATGAGGTCTATCTTTTGCTCATTGATAATGGATAACCCTTCCATCGGCTTTGTGGTTGTGGCTACAAGGTGCAGGTAAGGAATGTTCTTTATATAACTGGCAATGATGTTGATCGCTGGCTGTTCATCGTCTATAATAATACAGTTAATCATGCGGTATAATTTGAAGCTTTCTTAAAGATATGCGTATCCTGCAGCTCGTCAAAATATGGCATTAAAAGCTCTACCGTATAATCCGCGTCGGTCTCCCGGGTGGTTATGCTGCAATTTTCTTTATACAGGGTTTGCAGGCGTTGCAGGGCATTGCTGAGCCCTACGCCCGTGGAAGGCTCTCCAGCACTTTTTTTCTTCATATTAGAAGTTGTAAAGCATACCATTTTCTTTTCCGGGTCGATGCGGCAGGTCAATAAAGCGGGATTGTCCGCATTGTGCAGATCGCCATGCTTAAACACATTCTCTACCAGTGTTATCAATACCATCGGCGCCACCTGCCTGTGGTTGTATTCACCTTCTACCTCAAGCCTGATCTGCAGGCCATCTTCAAAGCGCATCTGGTGCATTTTGACCACATTTCTAATGTGGTCAATCTCTTCCGAAAGCCAGGCGAGCCCGTTTGAGTTTTTATGATCGTTGAGCGAATACCGCATAATCTGCGAGAGCGTAAGAATGCCTTCTGCTACTTCCGGTTGCCGTTCAAAGGTTTCAGAAAAGAAAAAATTGAGGCTGTTGTATAGAAAATGAGGATTAATCTGTGCGCGCAAAAAATTATTTTCCGACTGCAGCAGTTCCTTTTCCAACTGCAGGTTCTCCTGCTGTAACTGGATATTATTGCTTTTGAGCTCAAGCCGTTCTTTTTGTGTTTCCAGTTCTTTCCGTTCCAGGATGCGCAGTTGCTTTTGTTTTATAAATGACCGCTGGGCAAAAAAGTACACCAGTGAGTACATAGCAAACTGGGTGTAAAATTCTATGGTGTTAATAATAAATTCTGTAGTAGTGTTAAAGTAGACGTTTCCAAAATGTTTCCCCACAAGTACCCGCACCTGGTTAAGATCGAAGGTAGCGATCAGGGATGCCGCAAAGTAAAGCGCTGTACGAAGCACCCTGTAGCGCCTGCCGCGCTTATAGCTTTTAAGGGTATAATAGAAGGAGTAGAATATCCACAGCTCAATAACAAAAACAACCATCTCTTTTTCTATGCGGAACTGCTTACCAAGGTTAATAATGTCAAGGGTCATGGTGTATACCATATAAATCCCCCAGTACAGTACGTGATGTTTATCGATTTTCATAATAGTCTTTTACAAACTGAACCCAGTCGGATACTGTATCCGGTATCCAAACGTCGGGCATAATACCTGTATCATCAAATTTACCCTGTTCTGGTGTAAGTACCCTTTTTGTTGTTGCAACAAGCAAAACATATTTTTCCGATGGAAGGCTGAGCATAAGTGCATCAAGATAATCTACCGCCCCGCCTGTATTTTCGCCAAATATCTTTACTATACTGCTCTGGCGAAAATCGAGCAGCATCAGTTCAGCAGCACTCAGGCAGGCGTTATTCACCAGCACAGAAACACGTTTCAGCCGGTGTCTGCCAGGTTTACAATGAAAGACATCACTATCAAAATAGATAAACTCATTTCTATTTGCCTCCATCTTTTCGATCATCGTTTGTTGAGCTCTTACCTTTATAAGATTATTCTTCCGGCGGTAGTAGTTAAGGTCTTCCTGCATATCCCTGATGAGCTCTTCGCTGCTCAACTGGCTGGCTGCCGGGTGCACAATGTCTTTATCACAGAGAAATGGCAGCAGCGGCATATAGTTATTAATGCTGCCCCCCATATTATTGCGAATATCAACAATCAGGTGCTCCGACCGGGCAAAGGCAGCGCTGTTGGCATTTACCATGCTGTCTACCTTTTTAATATTGTAAGCACCGAAGTCGGGCATCTTCAGGAGTATGGTATTGCTGTCTAACGTTTTCAGTTCTGTCTTATAGGTAAAAGGCTCACTCGTTGCCAGCATCCCTTTCTGGTAGGAGGCCAGCTTATGCCATTTACCGTAAGAGTTTACCAGCAGCGTTGCCGAATCCCTGAACTTCGCTCTCAGGAATACCCTGTATGCCAACCCCTCTTCCCGGTAATCGGTAATAAAACATCCCCCGTCATCGGCAGTCATGGTAAGAATACAATAGCCCGGCGGCGCCTTTGTTTTTGTTTCCACAAGGAAGCCCTTATAAACAAGCGGGTTGCTGCTGACTTTTTGAAGCCCCATTATGCAGTTACCCAAATCGCTGATCCAATATCCTTCTTCGTGGCCTTTTCCCAACTGTGGGTTATCGAGGTAATCTACTACCGCTGTGCTGTCTTGCCTGCATTGGTCACGATCTACCTTATTACCGATATTCCGGTCATATAAGATAAGGTGCAGATCTTTAAAATACAAAGTGATTTTTGACAAAAAAGCGAAGGTATCGGTTGCGAGGTTTTTTTTTACATGGCTAACCAGTTGTTTAAATTTCCTCCCTTCTACTTTATCGCGGTAACCGGCATATGCGCTCCGGATGGTTTTAACCAGAAAACTGACATCACTTTTATTTTCCTGCTGTGCCAGGCTTACCGTGAATCCATTAAATAAAAGTAGATATAGTATCATTTTTTTCATAAAGCTCAACCGTATGCTGGTGAAATTATATGAATATAAATACAGCGACCTCCTCAAAAACCGGCACTGCAGTAAACCGCAGCGCCGGTTGGTAAAGATGCTGCCGGTTTTTAAATACCAGGTCTTACATACCCATGCGTAACGCTTGTACAAAAATTACGGGGATCTTCCTCTTCAACAACTTTTGAGGTTTTTGCACTCGTTTCAGCAAGTGCAAAATAAACCCCGCCATTAATGCCCTGCAGTTGAGCTCTTGTGAGAGACAACCTTGCAATTGCTGTTTTGCTTAGGGAAAGTTTGTTTCTGGATTGAAGTTTTTTCGTTTTCATAACCTTCGGTTTAAAAGTGAGGAATACCTGTAAGTTAGACATTCCTGAAGCCCTGTATATTCTGTTACACCAACAGGGCTTTATACCGTACGAACCCTCACTTTCGCTTCATTAATAAAGCAGCAGAAATCAGCATCTGCCCTTTGCTGCTCAGGCAGCCTGGTCTTTATTATTCTGCTGCTTCGCTCTCTGGCTTAGTGAGCGGTACCATGTAAAAGCGAGATCATATAAAACAAGTTCATGCAGGCGCGGGTTGGATGTCACAACCCTGTTTACCAGCATATGGATATAACTGGTTAGCAGTTCGTGCAAAGGCACATTCAGTATACCACACCGGTTCATATTCAAAAGCGCTTCCAGCAGGGGCGCCAGCGAAACCGTTCTTTGTTTAAGTATGTTCAACAGTGTTTCATGATCGCTGCCTGTATCTTTTGAGCGGTCCATAATATTTTCGATTTTGGCCTTATAGCTCCTGTACTTGGCACTCATCTGGCTTTTAAGCGCACTGTCAACATGATACTCATTGTAAAAGGCATCCTTTATGCTACCCAGCAGGGCAAGCTTATCGCCGAGGTTAAGATTGGCTCCGTCAAGCAGTTCGTCAATACTTCGCAGTATCCAAAGCCAGCGGATCTCTTCGCGCTCATTTGCCTCCGTTGCTGCCAGCATTTCAAGCACGGCCATACTATCGTAATGAAACAGGCTTTCTGTAAGCTCCATTGCATCTGCTCCATAACGCTCCAGCTCACGCTTATACGTATCGGCCTGTATTTTCCATATAAATCCTTCTTCTTCAAAAACGCTTACCTGTTCCCGGAATAATTGAAGCAGGCGGCCGATACCCGAAACCTTTAGCAGGTGAAGGCGCAACCGTATATGAAAACCGGGGTTATTATAGCGTATGAAAAAGAACTTATCAATAACACCTTCGGCAAGGAGCTGTACCACAAGCGGCCGGATGGCTTCCGCCAGTAATTTATCAGCAGCCATAATACCGCAAAAAATGCTGAAATAGGCCCATTCACTGCCCAGCGAAAAATCGGGAGTGATAATGGGCAGGAGATTTTCTTTTCGGTGAACCACCTGCCCGGCTGAGTAGGTGGCTTGTTCCCGTATCAATGCAGCAATAAACTGGTTGGTATATACAGCCCCGTCTGTTCCTTTTACAACAGCATCACCTGTGGAGTCAAAAAACTCCTTCAGCACAAAGCCCGGCCGATTTTTTACCGCATCGAGCCATATCTCTATCATCAGCAGGTCGGCCAGGTTAACGGGCAACTCATTATCGCCCTCTGCCAGCACCAACAATTCCGGCATTTTCCATTTTGCACGGAAAACCCCCACCTGCTGCAAAAGGTCGTTGCCAGACCTGCCCACCAGCATCTTAATGTCTTTTTCACCAAGGCTCCATTGTGCAACGCTGATGATGGTATCTTTAAAATAAACCCTCGGTAAAAATTTGTACTGTGAGGCGATGGCGCCCCAGGTGAAAGCGATACCACCCTGGCTATGCTGTAATTGCAGATCGCAGAGAAACTGGTAAACCGGGAGCGCGTTCATGCTGAAGTTATGTGCAGTGCTGAGCCGGGGTATGATCTGCTTGCCGAGCTTATGTGAAAAAATACTGACGGTATTGTTTTGTACGCATATATACAAATCCTGCAGCGGAATCTGCTGAGCAGGTGCAACGGAAGACATGGCCAGGAATGGAATTTCGTACTGCCTGAAAGCAGGATGCAGGAGTATATTCCCCACCCTGCTTTCAGGAAGATGAACGATCTCTGCGAAAATAACGTCTGGATTCTGTACTTCTTCCATCCTGACCACGTCGTTTATGATTTGATTTATCTTTTTACTGCCATGGGCAAACCGGCCGAGCAGGTTAACGGCGCTGGAGCCTCCGGCACCTTCCAGCAACAACTGTTCGCCATCCAGCAATCTGAACATTACAGCCATTGAAGGGGGCTGCTGTTCCCAGTCATTTTTAAAAGCAACCAGGTCTTCCGGCGTGAGGATTATGCTGTATGCCCCGGAAACATTGGCATCAAGCAGTTTGGTAAGGAGCAGTTTCTCTTTTTTACCCCATTGTAATTGCACATTGTCTGCCGGTGTGCCGGGCAGCACCATATCATCTACCAATGGTATAATGTCGCCGGGATAGTTTTCGAGGTAACCGATACCGGTTTCTATATCCAGCACTTCGAGCAGGGGCATTTGCCTGTTTTCATATCTTTCGTAATACCTCCTGGCAAAAGCGGAGAGAGAGGAATTCGAACCCCGTTTATTCATGCTGTTAATGGCTTCAAGGGATTCCAGTAATTTTTCTTTTACCTTAAGATTCACACCTCCTGTAAGCGAGGGGAAATAGAGATCAACCTGGAAAAGTTTACCGTGTTCGTAAGGCACCCCTATATTATTAACATGGCTTATTATTTTTTTATACGCACCTATCTCATTAAAAGTATTGGCATCAGTATTATCCAACAGGCGCCGGGTTTCGCGCAGTTGCATGATTAACGTAGTAATACTCCTGCTTTCAGGTTTATTGATCCGGTTAAGAATATCGATGATCCGGTTAAGAAATTCTGCACCGGTAATGGCTGGTTCAAACTCATTTACCAATACCTGGGCGTCAACCAATTCTTCCACAAAAGCTACAGCAGTACGTTTCGTAACCCCTTTGTTATCGATCAGTAATTGCACCATAGCATCAAAAGAGATACCGTTGCGGGCTGCTTCAAGGATGGCCAGCAGGTAGTCTGATACCGGCACAGCACTGATCTGGTGCTTGTGCGAGCCATTGGCATAATTGTTCTCCACATAGCGCAGTTCATCACCGATGGTATATATTGAACTGTTGGGATAGTACTGTATTCTTTTACGGATAAGGGGATGCCGCGCCAGGTGAAGAACCAATGCACAGAGATAGTTCATATCTAAGCGGGTATGCCGCCTGATGGCACTCTCAACCATAATGGCAGTGGGCCCCTTCTGCCAGTCTGCTACTGCACAACCCGAAAAAAGGCCAAATGGCGTACACCGGCTGCTCATACGGAGAAAATATTTTGCTACCGAACTCTTTAGTTTTTTTGCGTGCCGGAGGTCGTTGGTTGTCTGTTCACAATACTTTAACAGCTCTGCATGCAATACGGGTGAAGCGAGGTAAAGCGCTTCCATAAAACTGTCATCAGCAGCAAGTTGGTGCAGATCAATATCCTCTACAGTAGTGGTAAGGCCAAACCGGGGGATACGCATGATAAGGCGGGGATGAAATACATAAGGAATGCTCATATTGTAGTTTTCGTTATAACCAACTGTATTAAACAGGAATTGGGTATTTTTCGCCGGTAAATATCAGGAGGGTAAACCGGCACTTATTTTGTTTGCTGTTTGCTCAGGTTACTCCAACCAATTGTTACTCCGGGCAGGTTCTGTTTATCTGATAAAGTTCTGCATAGGGTACGGATCGGGCGCTATTGCCAATAAGAGTAATGAGTTATATTGTGGTATTGTAAGCAACATTTTGTACAGTAAAAGTAAACGGGCGTTGCCCGACCGCAAATTCTGATACACCAACGCCCCTTTATCGCCTGCAAAAGATGATATCTGTCTTACAAGTGTATTGATGGTTGTTAAACTTTAAAGGTTAAACATTGTTATGCAATCTGTTGGCAATACCTTTGCGTATATGTTTGAAAAAATAAAGATGAAGAAAACGATAATGGCCATCATTCTTGCCGCCACAGGGCTCAGTTTCTGTGTTCAACGACAGTCTGCGGCAGCTAACAATACACCAGAAAAAAAAGAAAAAGAAGTAAATATGACAGATTCAGCAACATTGGCAACGGCTACCTTCGGCACCGGGTGTTTCTGGTGCACAGAAGCTGTATTTCAACAGCTTAAAGGTGTGGTAAAGGTTACAAGCGGTTATAGTGGCGGACATGTAGATCGCCCTACTTATAAACAGGTGTGTACAGGCACTACCGGGCACGCAGAGTGTCTTAATATTGTGTACGATACTACCGTAATCAGCTTTGACGAACTTTTAGAGGTATTCTGGCAAACGCACGACCCTACAACGCTTAACCGCCAGGGCAATGATGTGGGCACACAGTACCGCAGTGTGATTTTTTACCATAACGACGAACAAAAGCAAAAGGCAGAACACTATAAGGCCGAGCTGGATAAAAGTGGCGCCTTTGGCAACCCGATCGTTACCACACTTGAACCATTCACCACATTCTTCCCTGCCGAAGACTATCACCAGAATTATTACAACGATAATAAAGACAGCAATCCCTATTGTTCGATAGTGATCAGACCCAAGCTGGAGAAGTTTGAAAAAGTGTTTAAGAACAAGCTGAAGAAGCATGCCGAGTAAATGGGTTACCGGCATTCAATAAAGAGAATACGATCAATCCATAAATTGACCCTGGGGTTTGGCCCCGGGGTTTTTATTTATACTTCCTGGCTACCGCCAATACCTTATTTTGGGACACTCCTGCCATTCTGCTCTTCAGATTACTGGTTTACAGTCTAAAACATCTGCAATAGCACGATTTTATCTATCTCTCTTTACGGCAAAATAGACGCCACGATTGATGACGGGGAAAACGTGAAAACCCTTTACCAGCCTATGAAAAAGTAGGGATTGTTTATAATAATTGTTATATTTGAATTATAACCCTTTTATTACCATTAACTCCTAAACCATCATCTCATGGACTTTAAAGATCATCTTAAACAGATTTCTGACCGTGTAGTAAAGCTCAAACATCAAATACAAACTGAAGAAGCGACTAAAAACGCATTTATAATGCCCCTGCTCCAATGCCTCGGTTATGATGTTTTTGATCCAATAGAGGTAGTACCCGAATTTATCACCGACATTGGTACAAAAAAAGGAGAGAAGATTGATTATGCCATTTTCAAAGATGGTAATCCGACTATTCTTATCGAATGTAAGCATTGGACAAGAAATCTGAGTCTCCACGACGGTCAACTACTTCGTTATTTTCACGTGTCAAAAGCTAAGTTTGGTATTCTCACCAATGGGGTGATATACCGGTTTTATTCCGACCTGGTTGAGCCAAATAAAATGGATGAAAAACCATTTCTTGAATTTGACATAACCGAAATTAAGGAGAACCAGATAGAGGAACTGAAAAAGTTTCATAAAGCTAATTTTGATGCCGAAAGCATTTCGAATACTGCCAGCGAGTTAAAATACATGAATGAGCTGAAACAGTTGATTTTGCAGGAACTCAATAATCCATCCCCGGATTTTACCAAACATTTTGCACGCCAGGTGTATCCCGGCATGATTACTTCCAAGATTTTGGAGCTCTTCACTAACCTTACCAGGAAATCTATCCATCTTCACATCAGCGACCTGATTACTGAACGATTGAAAACGGCATTAGACAAAGAAAATGAAGCTAAAAAGGAAACTGCCGACGCTGTTACAGGCCCAGGTAAATCTGACGATGATGATAATAAGATTATCACTACGGAAGAAGAACTCGAAGGCTTCGCTATCGTAAAAGCTATTTTACGCGAACATATTCCAGCAGCCCGGGTAACTTACAGGGATGCACAAACCTATTTTGCCATTATGCTTGATGATAATAACAGGAAAAGCTTATGCCGGTTGTACCTGAACGGCAATAAGAAATTTATCAGCACTTTTGATGAGCAGAAAAAGGAAACAAAGACTGAAATAGCCGAGCTGGATGATATTTTTAAATACAAAGACGCTTTGCTGAAGATGGTGGAGATGTACGACAAACCAAAGAACGGAACGACGGTGTAAGGAAGTCCTGTGTTATTGGTATAATGGGGGAGTTAGAGGAAAGCCTGTGGCGGGTAAACTTGTATTTCATAATTCATAACCAAATAACCTATTTGTTAAATGAATCCCTTTACCCTAACTTTGCGCCACTCAACATTCTTTACCATATAGTGAGGAAACTCTGGTGGAAAATATTGTCCTTAGTCTTGCTGGTCTACACGGTCACCGGTGGTCTCTTGTTGGACGTTCCGCGGCTCTTCATCCTCAACGAATCCATACGTAATCTTTATTTCCATGTGTGCATGTGGTTTGCCATGATGATCCTCTTTGCGATCGGCATCGTACACAGCATCAAGTACCTCCGTACCAATAACTTACGCTTCGATATCAATGCAAGGCACTATGCTGCTGTGGGTACTTTTCTTGGCATACTGGGCTATGCCACCGGTACTATCTGGGCTAATTATACCTGGCGTACAGACCAGAGCCAAAGCCTGGCCAGCATTTTAAAAGAGCCTAAACTGATCGGTGCGGCTATTGCCCTGCTGATCTATGGCGCATATTTTGTATTACGCGGGTCATTTACTGATATCGACAAAAGGGCACGTGTAAGTGCTGTATATAATATTTTCGCGTTTGCCATGCTCTTTCCTTCCATCTGGATCATTCCCCGGCTGGTGGGCAGTTTGCATCCCGGTGCACCTGGCAGCGACAGCGGTAACCCTGCCCTGAACTTTAAGGATATAGATACCCGGCTACGGATGGTTTTCTATCCTGCCGTCATCGGGTGGACGCTGCTCGGTGTATGGATAGCCACATTAAAGATCAGGCTGCAACTGTTAAAAGATAAATCATTGATCCATGCATAAATTGATCAAAACCATAATATGGCTGTTGTGTTTCGCTTTGAGCGGAGTAACAGCCATGGCCCAAAACAGTCCCGAAATGGCCGATATAATGCGGTCTAACGGTAAGATATATGTGGTGGTAGCTGTTGTTCTTATCATCCTGCTGGGCCTTTTTGCTTATGTGTTCATGATTGACCGGAAGATCAGCAAACTGGAAAAAGAATAGAGCTATATACTTACTAATATATAAGATCAGGGAATTTTCCCGTCTTAATAGTTTGATCGCGATACCTGGTGAAGGCCCGTTTAATAAACGATTGCAAATAAAAACCAAACATTTTATGTCAGCACAGCAGCCATACAGCTTCTTCCAGAGCGTGGAACGAAGTTTTGACAAAGCAGCAAAATTTACACAGTGGAACCCGGGTGTTCTCGAACAGATCAAAGCATGTAACAGTGTGTACCAGATGCGTTTCCCCGTTAAGATGGATGATGGACGTATTGAAGTGATCGAAGCTTACCGCGTACAGCACAGTCACCACAAAGCACCATGTAAAGGAGGTATCCGTTTTAGTGATGAAGTAAACCAGGATGAAGTGATGGCCCTCGCCAGCCTTATGACATATAAATGCGCCATCGTAAACGTACCGTTTGGTGGTGGTAAAGGCGGCATCAAGATCAACCCGCGTAAATACAGTGTCTATGAGCTGGAAAAGATCACCCGCCGCTATACTTCAGAACTGGTAAAGAAAAACTTTATTGGCCCGGGTACTGATGTTCCCGCTCCCGATTACGGAACCGGTGAAAGGGAGATGGCCTGGATCGTAGATACTTATGCTTCTTTAAAACCAGGCGAGATCGATGCCGCTGGTTGTGTTACGGGTAAGCCTATTACACAGGGAGGGGTTCGCGGGCGCCGCGAAGCTACCGGCCTGGGGGTATTCTTCGGCATCCGTGAAGTATGCAATATGGAAGAGGTGATGAAGAAGCAGGGGCTCAGCGTTGGTATTGCTGGTAAAACCGTAGTGGTACAGGGCTTGGGTAATGTGGGTTTCCACAGCGCCAAATTCTTCCGCGAAGCGGGTGCCAAAGTGATTGCACTTGCTGAGTATGAAGGTGCTATCATGAACCCTGACGGACTTAATGAAGATGAAGTATTTGAACACCGTAAAGCTACCGGCAGCATCCTCAACTTTCCCGGCGCTACCAATCTTGCTAAGAATACAGATGCTCTGGAGCTGGAATGCGATATCCTGATTCCGGCAGCACTTGAAAATGTAATCAATGGCGACAATGCCCCTCGCGTGAAGGCCAGGATTATTGGCGAAGCGGCAAACGGCCCCTGTACACCTGAAGCCGATGAAGTATTTGCACAGAAAAATATTCTTTGCGTACCCGATATGTACCTTAACGCAGGTGGTGTAACGGTAAGTTATTTCGAATGGTTGAAGAACCTGAGCCACGTACGCTATGGCCGTATGGAAAAAAGGTTTACTGAAAACCTCAATGGTCATATCCTTGGCCAGATCGAAGAGCTGAGCGGTAAAAAGGTAAGCGAAAAGGAAAGGGCATTTATCATGCACGGACCGGAAGAGAAAGATCTCGTACACAGTGGCCTTGAAGAAACGATGATCACTGCCACACGCGAGATCATGGAGGTATGGATGAACAATCCTGAAATACCTGATATGCGTACAGCAGCTTACGTAAATGCCATCAATAAAGTAGCTACCAGCTATGCTGAACTTGGTATCTTCCCATAAGGATAACAGATAAAAAGATAAAAAATAAGCTGACCGGGTGGTCAGCTTATTTTTTTACATAATGCCGTAATCGAGCACCCGCCGGAGGTATTTCTTATCCTGTATCACCCAGGTCACTTCATAGCTGCCTGTGCTGTCTTTACAGAAAATATAAAAGTAGATCGTACGCTTATCTTTTGAGAGATAGATCGCGTTCATTGTACGCTCTCTCCCCGTTTTGTCGGTATAGGTAAGGTTAAGGTTAAACAGGTCTGAGTAGGCTGCCGGGGGTATAGCCACAGTATCTTTATCAATAATAAAGCTAACAGAGTTAATCTGTGTTTTTGGCACTTTACTGTAGCCGCCGTAATAGGGTTTCCTGTCAATCTTGATGAGGTACTTCTCATCGTAATCAAGCTTGTGCTTAGCCGGATCAAAGGGACCGGTAGTAATGCTGGCCCTGATGTTGCCGCCTTCGAAATTCATTGAATTGGCGGTAAATCCTGTATGAGAAACTTTATCCAGCGTAATCTTACCCACACTTTCGTCAATACCTGCAATGGTAAAAGTAGCGAGATCGGCTTTAAGCTCTTTCTGGCCAACTTTGGAATAGTTATCCCGCTTACTTCTTGTATCAGGCATATCGTCATCTACCTGCGCCACCACTCCGAAAGCAGGCAGCAGCATAAGTATAATTAAACCTGTTTTTATTCTTTTCACTTTATCTCTTTTGTTAAAAATAGCTGATTATGCGTTAAAGAAAACAAAAAATATACCTGCCCGTACAACTACTCATTTTGTAATCAGGTAGTACTACTCAACAGCAATTTGCGGAGCAGTTTTACTTTTACATTGTTAACAGTATTTCCAATCCAACAAAAAACACGAAACCATGAGTGATGTAAGCATTACACCCACGCTTACCTTTCCTCTCAATCTTGCCAACTCCGGCGGTAAACCCGCAGCAGGAGCCGAAGCTTTTAAGCGCCGGGCTATCATCCCGGCCAATGACAGAGCTGGTATCACTATCGACAATGTACTGCCCGGCTATGAGATTTTTATTTATAACGCTCCGGGTATTGCCCCTTTTAAGGAAACAAACATGGGCCTGGTAAAAGCCACTCATCGTATGGCTAATGCTATTGCTACAGACGGTGTACGCTTTCTTACAGACGGGGCAGTTGCTCTTTTTGTTAAGGACGCAGACGGGCTGACATCTGAATTAAAGGGCATGGCGCCTGCAAACGCAGCTTTATAAAACCACTATATAAAGAACCACAAGACTGGCCTGCCGTATGGCGGGCTGTCTTTTTACCGCCTCAACGATCCGGTCAAACCCCTACCTTTGTGCTATGGCACTCCTCTCCCTCGGCGAAGGTATACAGCACTTTCTTAAGCACAGCCGCTTAAAAACGGGCATACAGGCTATCCGTATAGAAGAAGCCTGGGGAGACATTATGGGCAAAACGGTTGCGAAATACACTGATAAGATACAGATCATCAACCAGACACTTTTCATCACCTCATCTGTTGCCCCGCTCAAAAATGAGCTCATTTACTCGCGCGACCTGATCATAAGACGCGTAAATGAAGCCCTGGGCGAAAGAACCATTAAAGAGGTAGTAGTAAAATAAACAATCCTGTTCACCCTCTTCGTTGTACCTTTGCACCACTTCTAAAAAAAGGACGGCAATGAAATTGGATCTCCTCGCTTTTGGCGTACACCCTGATGATGTGGAATTGAGCTGTGCGGGCGTACTGATGACGGAAAAGGCGCTGGGTAAGAAAACCGGCATTATTGACCTCACACGCGGCGAACTGGGCAGCCGTGGTACTGCCGAAACCCGTGAACAGGAAGCGGCAGACGCAGCAAAAGTAATTGGTGCAGATGTTCGCCGCAACCTCGGTATGGCAGATGGCTTCTTCGCTAATGACGAGACGCACCAACGACAGATCATACAGGTATTAAGACAATACCAACCGGAAATTGTACTGTGCAACGCTCCCCAGGACAGGCATCCCGATCATGGTCGCTCTGCCAGGCTGGTATCGGATGCTTCTTTTCTTTCCGGGCTCCGTAAAATTGTTACCTACGACGAAGCGGGCAACCCACAGCAGCACTGGAGGCCCAAATATGTCTTTAACTATATACAGGACCGCTTTCTCGCTCCGCATTTCGTGATTGATATTACACCAGTTTTTGAGCGTAAGCTCGAAGCCATCAGGGCCTATGTTACCCAGTTTCATAACCCCGGCCTGGAAGGGCCCCAAACCTATATTTCCACTCCCGACTTCCTCGACAGCGTGATTTACCGCCACAAATGGTTCGGTAAAATGATCGGTGTACCTTATGCGGAGGGTTTTATTACCGAGAAAATGGTCGGCTTCAGGAGTTTTGATGGACTTGTTAAAGAGGATACATAGTAAAAAAATGACCCTACGGTTACCCTATCTATGGAATACTTGATTAATTTTACACAACCGATTGTAGCTCAATCATAAAGAAACAGAAAGAATATAATGGCAACTCCAAAGTTTATCAATAATAACAGCAGTTTTCATCAGGATCTCAAAAACAGGGTTAACCAGTATTTTGAGGAAAGGCGTAAATCGATGACCGGCAACTTCGGCCTTTATTTCAAAGCTATCCTGCTTTCTGTGGCTTACCTGGCCGTTTGTGCCCATCTGATCTTCCTTACCCCTTCTAACTGGATCGCTGTGCTTGAATGTGTTATACTGGGTGGGCTTACTGCTGCGGTAGGTTTTAACGTGATGCACGACGGATCTCACGGCAGTTTCAGCAAAAACAAAGCGGTGAATAAGATTGCTGCCCTCTCAATGAATTTTCTCGGTGCCAGCAGCATCATGTGGAATATGAAGCATAATATCATTCACCATACTTATACTAATATCGATGGTATTGACGACGATATTGAAGCAAAACCTTTTCTTAGGCTCTGCCCCAGCCAGAAAAGGTATAAGATGCACCGTTTTCAGCATTATTACTTCTGGTTCCTTTATACTTTACTGCTTATTGTGTGGGTATTTAAAACCGATTATACCAAATATTTCAGTCGTAAAATAGGTACTGTTCCCATCAGGAAGCTCACGATAAAGGAACACCTCGGGTTCTGGGTGGCCAAAGTAGGCTATGGCTTTGTAATGATTGCACTTCCCATTATCCTGCTGGGTTTTGTTAAATGGCTGATTGGCTTCCTGATCATCAGTATGACCGCAGGCTTTGTGCTCAGCATCGTTTTTCAACTGGCACATACTGTGGAGCATACACACTTTCCTCTGCCGGTTAAGGAAACAAATAAGATCGAAAATGAGTGGGCTATCCACCAGATTAACACTACGGCCAACTTTGCTACAAGGAATAAGCTGATCAGTTGGCTGGTGGGTGGGTTAAACTTCCAGATCGAACATCACCTTTTCCCCAAAATATCACATATTCACTATCCTGCCATCAGCAAGATCATTAAACAAACCTGTGCTGAATATGGGCTGGTATATGTAGAATATCCCAAAATGAGGCATGCCATCGCTTCGCATGTAGCTTATCTCCGCAAGCTTGGTCAGAAAGCCTGATAAGATCAGGCAGAGCGTGTAACGCCATCCCTCAGAGAGGCTGACTTCTGTTATTTCAGTTTTTCTATCGCGTAGAACAGGCAGCAGGCATGTAATGCCTGGTCAAATTCGTTATTCAGGAGCATCCGCTTTACTTCCTCCAGCGGTAATAGTATCATTTCTATATCTTCATTAGCATCGAGTTGCTGCCTGGTTATTTTTTCTCCGCCGGTAGCGAGGAACAGGTGGGTATAATTGTCGAGTACGCCAGGATTGGCGGCTATTTTTCCCAGGTATATATAATCGTCAAAACGGTAACCCGTTTCTTCAAGAAGCTCTCTTGCTATAGCTTTTTCGGGCGCCTCTCCGGCATCAATAAATCCTCCCGGTAGTTCGTGCAGGGCCTTGCCTACGGGGTGCCGGTACTGGCGCACCAACACCACTTCGTTCTGCTTCGTGAGGGCAACGGCGCAAACCGAAGTGGGCAGTTCCACTACAAAATAAGGATCCACAATAACACCATCGGGGCGCTCGCACCTGTCCTGCCGCGCAGTAAAGTAAGGATGCCGGTTAATATAAGTGGAGGCTAAAGTTTTCCAGTTCATGTATTCAGTTAAAGATTACCAACCCATACGCTCCCTCAGCCGGGTAACATGGGCTACGTGATGACGGCCGTGCCAGGCGTACATACCCAGAAGGAACCAAAGCGTCATCTGTTTGTTGTGTTCGGGGTGCACCACGGTACGGTTAAACTGCTCTCCGGTTACTGCATCAAGGATGCTGGAGAGGCGGGTATGTAGAGTGTACAGCAAAGTAATGGATATATTTACCGGAACTGCTTTTGTATCTGCCATTTCGGCCCACAGAGCTTCTTCGTACGGTTTGATGGTAGGATTATCTTCGGTAAGCCCGAGCTTAAATCGGATATATGCGTTCATGTGGCTGTCGGCCACATGGTGCACCAACTGGCGTACCGTCCAGCCTCCTTCGCGGTAAGGCGTATCCAACTGGTATTCATCAAGACCACTGATGGCGGCTTCAAGCGTGTTGGGGAGGAAACGGATATCCGTAAGCCAGGCCTCGCGCTGTGCTTCGGAAAAAGGTTGCGGTTCATATTTACCGAGGGGGTAACGAAGATCAAAATTGTCCATACAATAATTTTTTACGTTTTTACAGCAATCCTGCTGTTAACGGGGGTTAATGTCTATAAGTTCCATCTCAAATATGAGGGTGGCTCCGCCGGGGATGGCAGCACCCGCTCCCCTGTCGCCATAAGCAAGATCACTCGGTATATAGACTTTCCATTTGTCGCCTTTCCGCATACGTTGTAAAATTTCCGTCCAGCCCCTGATCACACCCATCACAGTAATCTTGAGCGGTGCACCTCTTTTATAAGAGTTGTCAAATTCAACTCCATCGATCAGGGTACCGGCATAGTGCGCCACTACTGTATCTGTTAATGTGGGCATAGGACTATCTGCCGGACCACTTTTGAGCACTTCATACACCAGCCCGTTGGGCAGCACTGTTACCCCCGGACGGCTTTTTACTTCGTCGATAAATTGCTTTCCTTTTGCTTTTTCAGCATCAATTTTTAATTTGGCGGCTGCCTGCAGCCGCTCCTGTAGAGATTGCATTTTTTCCTGCATAACCTGGTCGCATTGTTGAATAGTTAAAATAGTGGGTTTACCGGCAAGTACATCGTCAAAAGCTTTTTTAACCATTGCCGTATTCAGCACATCAATGCCTTTGCTTTTAAAATAGGTGGCCACGTTTACCCCCATCGCATAGCTGATGCTGTCTGTATTGCCCTTTAGCACATTTGCCGCAGGCTTCACTGTGGTTTTAATAGCCGGTGTTTTTACCTTCACCTTAGGTTTCTGGGCCTGCGCCACATACACGCACGAGCAGGCCAGTAAAATGATACTGTATTTCAATATGAATGATTTTAATCTTCACGCATTTCCTTACCCGTAAGCGCAATAAATACGTCTTCGAGGCTGGCTGCTTTTAATTGTTTAGGACGTTCAAAACCAGTAGCAACGAGGTCGTCAATCATTTTATCCGGCGAATCGAGCGTAATGATCCTGCCCTCATCCATAATTGCGATACGATCGCAGAGCTGTTCGGCTTCGTCCATATAATGCGTAGTGAGGATAACGGTTGCTCCTTTTGAGCGGATGTCTTTGATCAGATCCCAGAGGTTACGCCTGGCCTGGGGATCGAGCCCTGTGGTCGGCTCATCGAGGAAGATGATGCGTGGTTTATTGATGAGCGTGGTAGCAATGGAAAAGCGTTGCTTCTGGCCCCCGCTGAGCTCTTTGAATTTATTCCTGGCCTTGTCTTCGAGGTTTACCATTTTCAGCAGTTCGGGAGGATTCACCGGCTGGTTATACAGCCCGCCAAACAGCTCAATCAGCTCAACCAGTTTTAAACCCGGGTAAAAACCAGAGGTTTGTAACTGCACTCCTATTACCTGTTTGATCTTTGAGGGAGCATCGTCGAGGTTGATGCCATCTACAATAACTTCACCCGCTGTTTTTTCCCGTAGTGTTTCGATGATCTCCAGCGTGGTGGTTTTACCCGCCCCGTTTGGGCCCAGGAGGCCAAATATCTCTCCTTCATACACTTCAAAAGAAATACCTTTTACGGCCTCAAAGCTGCCATAGTTCTTGCGGAGGTTATTTACGGTAATGATTTTATTCTGCATGTATATTGTCTATGCGGGTTTCATGAATGTATCCAGTTCGTTCATCATCAGGCGGCTGCCCGCAAAGAAAGGCGTACGCTGGTGAAGGGCTGTGGGTGGTATATCGAGGATGGGTATGCTGCCATTGGTAGCCACCCCGCCTGCTATTTCGAGTATAAAGGCAAAGGGGTTGCACTCATACATCAGCCGGAGCTTACCGTTGGGTTTGTCGGTAGTGCCGGGGTACATAAAGATGCCGCCTTTGATCAGGTTACGGTGTACGTCGGCCACCATACTACCGATATAGCGTTGGGTATAGGGACCACCGGTCGCTTTTGTTTTCTTCTGGCAACCGTCTATGTATTTTTTTACGCCTTCGTCGTACTGGAAAAAGTTACCGTGGTTAACTGAGTAAAACTTGCCGCTTTCGGGGCAAACAATATTGGGATGGCTGAGCGAAAATTCCCCGATAGAGGGGTCGAGGGTAAAACCGTTCACCCCCCTGCGGGTAGCATATACGAAGATGGTGGAAGAGCCATAGATGATATACCCTGCTGCCACCTGGCGCCGGCCGGATTGCAGAAAGTCTTCCCGGGTGGCGGGCTTGCCAAGAGGGCTTACCCGTTTAAATATGCTGAAAATGGTGCCGATAGACACATTAACGTCGATATTACTGCTGCCATCGAGGGGGTCAAAAAGGCATACATATTTGCTGTTATTACTCACTTCATCATCAAACACCACGATATCGTCCATTTCCTCGCTGCCTATGCCGGCGCAACTGATGCCATGCCGTAATACCCCTATAAACTGGTCATTGGCAAAAACATCCATCTTTTTTACCTCTTCTCCCTGTATATTTGTACTGCCTGCATCTCCTAATATATCTACTAATCCTGCCTTATTTACCTCTACGTTAACCCTTTTGGCAGCAAGGCCGATATCCCTTAAAAGACCGGCCAGTTCACCCGTAGCCCGGGGAAAATCTCTCATTTGCTGGATTGTAAATTCGTCAAGTGTTTGTACCCTGCGGTTAATATTCATAAAAAAATTTCTTAAATTGAGAATTTACTTAATAGTTTTGCATATCAAAAGTAAAGAATTATGTTTATCCGGGTATACGTAACCGGGTATTATAATATGGTTGATCATGCTAAGCTTTATTAAACATAGTACTAGCCGGGTGAAAGTAGCTTACTGCTGATGATTCTCCCCTTATATCCTGTTTTTTATTGTTTAAACTGCTACTGGATGACACACCGATAAGCACTATAACTACTTAAAACAAACATCTGAATTATGAAAGTCTTCAAATTTGGCGGGGCCAGTATTAGTGGCTCAGAGAGGATTCGAAACGTAAGAACCATCATTGAGTCCTACAGCAACGACAAAATCATTGTAATCATCTCCGCGATGGGCAAAACAACCAATGCCCTTGAAATTGTAGCCGAAACTTTCTACAGGGGAGAGCGCGAAACAGCTTTACAGTTATTCGGAAATATAAAGACAGAACATATATCATTGCTTGATGAACTGGTACAACCGGGAACGCCGGTACACACCGCCACACTCGACCAGCTCGGCGATCTCTTTACTGAAATAGAATGGTTGCTGCACGATAAACCCCAGCGTGACTATGATTATTACTACGACCAGATCGTTTGCTCCGGTGAGCTTTTGAGCACTACCCTTATCAGCGGCTTCCTCAATGCTACGGGTATGAAGAACAAATGGCTGGATGCGCGCGACATTGTCCGCACGGATGAAAGTTTCCGCGATGCCATCATCAACTGGCAGATCACCAAAGACAATATGGAAAAAGCGGTTCGCCCGCTGCTCGCAGATTATGATGTGATCATTACCCAGGGCTTTATCGGCACCACTGCCCAGAACGAGAGCACTACGCTTGGCCGTGAGGGCAGCGATTACAGCGCCGCTATTTTTGCAAATATGCTGGATGCAGAAAGCCAGACGATCTGGAAAGATGTGGAAGGTGTAATGAATGCCGACCCAAAAAAATATGACAAGGCGTCTTTTCTTGAAAAGCTCAGCTATAACGAGGTAATCGAACTGGCTTATCACGGCGCACAGGTGATACATCCCAAAACGATCAAACCGATACAAAACAAAAAGATACCCCTGCACGTACGTTGTTTCCTCAAACCCGAGCTTCAGGGTACTGTGATCAGCAGCGACGCCGTGCATCGTCTTCCTCCACTCATCATATCGAAAGAAAACCAGCAACTGGTGAGCATGATGACCAAGGACTTTTCCCTGATGGGAGAACCGGGTATCTGCGAACTGTATAAACTCCTGGCCGAACACAAGGTAAAACCTGTACTCACACAACACGAAGCCATTGGTATTCACTGCTGCTTTGGCGGAAGAGCAGATAAGATCGAACAATTCGTAAGCGCTGCGGCAACCATCTTCGACGTGCAGGTGCAAACGGGCTTAACCCTGCTTACTGTACGCCACTACACCGAAGAGATCATTGATGAGCTCACCGAAGGTAAGAGTGTATTACTGGAGCAACGCAGCGCCAATACTGCCCAATTTTTATTGCGATAATTTCAGGAAAGGCC
The DNA here is from genome assembly GCA_964590975.1 of uncultured Ferruginibacter sp. Lineage (GTDB taxonomy): Bacteria > Bacteroidota > Bacteroidia > Chitinophagales > Chitinophagaceae > Ferruginibacter. Next base: position 46,738 of record CAZPXP010000005.1, read on the forward strand.
TGATAGTCATTTCGTTATCAACCGTCAGCTTAAAGAATAAGCTGCCTTCGGGCAGTTGATCAAGGCTGATGGAAATAGCGTTTCCACCCCTGTTCAGCATCCTGTTTCGTATCCAGAAGGATTTACCCATCGTATCTATAATCTCCATTTTTGCCAGTCCGGCTTTTTTGAGATATACCTGTACGCCAAGCGTTGTTTTTGCGGGATTGGGGAAGATATCGATAAACGGCGACCTGTTTTGCCGGGCAGCCCTGATATTCAGTATATCGGAGTACTGAACATCTCCATCCCGGAGCAGGATCTTTACACGATACAACTGTGTAGGTTGTTGTGGAATCATATCAGTAAAATGATAGGTACTGCTGTTATTACCTGCCAGTTGCATACCATCGGCAATACTGCCATCGGTGTTAAAGCGCTGGAGTATAAAACGGCTTCCGGGCATAGCATGGTCGAGCGTTAAGGTAATATGACAAATGTTACCTTCCCTGTAGCCACTGATGTTGCTGAATACACGAAGCGCTACCAGGCCCTTGCATACGGGCGATGAGTCTCTTGGGGCAGCGAGCTGAAACCCCGCCTGTATAAGACCTGCACCACCATCAACAGCGCCATTGGATTGCCCGTTACAGGCAGGCAGGCCGCTGGTTGTAATACCTTTCAGCCCTCCCGCCACATTGGTGGTAATACCGCTTAGCGCCGAGCTGTACCAGATCACTCCGCCACCGCCACCACCACCCGGGCCGCTGCACTGGTTATTGTTCCCTACCTCCGAATTGCCTCCCCTGCCTCCTTTTGCTTCTGCCGTGATGGAATTACCACCATAGCTGTTAACAAGCAATACGATGGTGCCGCCTGCGCCACCACCACCAGCCCCATCACTTGATGAAGCATTACTGTAAAAAGACAACGGCGCCGGTAGAAAACGGCCGGGTACTTCCCCATTGGCAAGGATGGCATTGCCGGCTGCCGTAGCACTTGCACCCTCTATACGGTTGGCTATTATAAAAACGATGCCACCACCGTGACCACCTGCCAAACCATATCCATCATTATCATGACCCGCTCCACCGCCTCCACCCATAAAAATGCGGTTACGTGTGGCAGGGGTTGAGGCATACCCATAAGTAGCTACAGATTCTCCACCCTTTGCAGCCCCGGAAGAGGCACACTCTCCAAAATTGGTAGTAATGCGATTACCACCGTCTCCACCTGCGCCATAGTTAGCTCCCCCTGCACCACCACCGTTGTGGTTATTACCACCTCCACCCCCGGTAGATTGTTTACCACGGGCGTATTCGCGGCCTGTAACAAAATCGGCTAACCCTTCTCCCTTCCGCCCACCGGTTTTTAAACCGTTGGCAGCATAAGGCATATAGTAATCGGTAACAGGAGGAACCGGGTTGGCGCTGCACGTGCCGCCATATTTTGTATAGGTGCCACCCCTGAAGCCAAGCCCGCTGGCATAAATGGGTTTATTGAGGTATAGCGTACCTGTTACCTCAATGGCTACTACCCCGCCCGTATCAGCAGCGGCATCCCACCGGGCTGCTTTGAGTGTATCGGTAACCGTGGCCGTGCTGTAAGAGGGCATAATGATGCACTGTACGTGACCGTTTATATCGTAAAAGTTATTGAGTTTGCGTTCAAATACTACCGTATCGTTCAGGAAACCACAGATGGTAGCCACTTCATAATATCCCGCACTGCCGATGCTGGTAATGGTGCCGAAGGAGGCGTCAGATATACTGCTGCCAGAATTCATAGTTGCACCTTTCATCTGCATGAGCAGCACTTTTCTGCCGTTGTATCCGGCAAAACCCGACACATCGGAAAGCTTAACCCTGCCACTGGCAGAATCGGCCCATAATACTTTGCGGTAGGTATTAACCACGCCGGAAATGTTTTGCGCATTGGCAAATTGCAGGAGGCACCCTATAAATAGTGTAGTAAAAATCGTCTTCATCACGGTAAAATATGGTGTAATTACCTGCAAGTATAGCTGTGGCTCACCCGTAAGCGGGTTTACCTGGCTTGGCCAAGGAATCGGTTTGTTGGTATTAAGATGAAGGTAGGGTAAAAAAGTTGCGTCAGAGGATAAAATAATCCCCCTTTTTATTAACAGTAATCACAGGTACCTGTTTCTTTTCTTCGAAGAAATCAAAGGCCTCCCTCAGCTTTGCTGCAAACTGCCTGAGCGTAGGATTTTCTTTTGCTACCTCGTTAAAGTAATCGATAGATTTTTTTACGTTGTAACGGACGGGGTAAATATGCACGGGTATAAACTCCTGCCCCTGTGCCCTTACGTGTACTGCCAGCAGGTAGAGTTCTTCCATAGGTATATCGCTGATGGGCAGGCAACCGGTGGATACACAGTTACCATGGATATAAATATCATTACCGGGACGAATAGAGTCGCTCAGTATCCTGTCGGATGCATTGGGGTAATTGAGGCCAAGAGAAAGGTGGTAATTGCTGTTGGGGTTAAACTCGTTGATGTAGTAAAAGCCTTCGGGTACCTGGTAGTCGCCTTCCATGCGTTTGGGCCCCATGGTACCGCTCTGCATACAAACCTTATAAGTCTTGAACAGCTTGTACCCTGCCCCCGGATCATCCTTTACCCATACTTCAAGCTGCCTGTCGTATTTGAAAGAACGGATATACATCGACTGCGGCGGCCAGTTGAGCTTTTTGGCAGCAAACTGTTTCTTGACCGTATCCTCCATACGGTTAAATACTTCTGTGATTTTACCCGATGCTTTCTGGTAATCAATAAATGATGGTTGTGCGAAGGAGGTTACGGCCAGGCTCAATGCCAGTATTAGAAGTAAACAGCCTGAAAAAAAACGCTTTTTCAACAGCAAATATTGGGGGTTAATATTTGTGAAACGTAAAAATACCAAATTTCTGTACGCGGCAATTGTTAAAAATATCTTTTTATGGAAAACGGGTTACAGGGGGAATAAGGGCGTCGGTTTTAAAGTGCCGTGATGGCCCCTGCTGTACATACCCGAGCTGATTGGTAAGCATCCGGGTTTTGCCGATATTAAAGGGCTTTATATTGGTATGGTGATGGCCGAATACCCAGTAATCGGGCTGTTTTTCCATTATAAAATCCTCCAGTTCTATAGCGAAGGCATCCGTAAGAGGGCTTTTATACCAGGAGGGATAATACTGTAATGTTGGCACGTGATGAGACAGGACTATATTCTTACCAGTTGTATGAGTATTGAGCGATTTGGTAATAAAGGCCATACAGTCGAGATGCAACTGGTTAAAATCGGCAGGAGTAAAAGGCTTACCATTCATTTCAATAACAGCAAAGTCGTTCAGGCTCTGCCGGATAAGTTGTTCATTTTCGGGCCTGATATGACTCCACAGGGTACTGCAAATAATATTAACATCACCACGGGTAACTACCTGGTTATTCACGAGATAAACATTGCTCCGCATTTTTTCAAAGAAGGGAGCATTGATCTTACCCAGGTCGAATTTATAATATTCGTGGTTACCTGCTATCCAGAATACCTCTTCAAAATTATCGGCAGCAAAATCAAGAAAGTCAGACGGCCGGGCGCTCAGTATCAGCGGCAGTATATCACCTGCAAGCAAAAGAATGTCACCCACCGGCTGTAGTGGGTGTTGCTGCAGGTAATTGCGGTTGGCGCTGAATTCGAGGTGAAGGTCTGAACAGTATTGTATTTTCATAATGGGCCTGCCGCTTTTTGCGGCTCAAGATACATCATAATAAGTATCAAACAGGCCCGGTCAAGACTCTCCCGGCGCTTACCAGCTAGTGTCTATCTTGTTTTTGAAGAGGTTGTCGTCGAACCAGAAATGAAGGCTGCCAGCAGGTTCTTTTGCATTATGCAGAGGCAGTAACAGCAGTTCGTGCCTGTTCCTGTCGATCACTGTTGCTGCACGGTGGTTACCATCGGCGGGTGCAGTAAACAGTACATCAAGGCTGTGCAGCGCTCCCGTCCAGTGGCTTAACTGAACAGCGTCTTTGCGCCCGGGTAACGGCAGGTTGAGGTAAGCTGCTACCACCTGGCAACCTGCGGCTTTGAGTTGTACAGCTTTATCACAGAAAGCACTGATAAATGCTGCATCAGGCAGGCCGTTAACCAACAGTGGCGCTGCGGAGCTCACCACCCCGGTTTTGATCAACCCGTGCTGGTGCATGGTCGTTTGCATGCTGCCGGGCGTGACCGCAGGGGCACTGGAAAGCGCATTGGGCGCTATCAGCAGATGATATGCGGGCAGGTTGCCGGGCACCGAAGGTAAGCCTGTATGGGCAATTGTAACCTGCCTCAGGTTACCGGCCGATACCGTACGTCCAACAAGAGAAATGGTTTTGTTAAGCGCGTTAGCCTGCTGTGCAAGCAGGCTGCCCGCCGTAAGCGCACCGGCGGCTTGCAGAAAATGTCTCCGACTTTTCATGTATACGTGATTTTAAATTTCGCAATATTGTTCTGGTGGTGCCAAGATACAATCTTTTACGAAATCCCGGTAGAACATTTCAAAATAATGTAATATAAGGCTAAGGATAACGGTTATTACCGGGTGCAGAGCTTTACTCCGGGGTTTTATTGCCGAGCATCCATGCTGCAAATTGCAGGTCGGGCGGTGTGGTGATCTTAAAATTATATTCCTCGCCATCTATAAGGTGCACTTTAAGGCCAAAGGCCTCCACCACGGTTGCCTCGTCAGTAAAGCGATCCTTGAAGTCGATATTAAATGCAGGAAGCAGTATTTTGCTGTGAAAGGTTTGTGGCGTTTGTACGAGGCGTATGTTTTCGCGCTCTACCGGTTCGCTCTCGCCTTCCTCTTCGGTCATCCTGCGCAGGCTGTCTTTACAGGCTGTTACCGGTACGGCTGAGCCATATTCGAGTGCGGCTTCATAGCAGCGCTGTATGAGTGCGGTTGACAGGAGACAACGCACACCATCGTGCACGAAGATGATACTTTCGGTATCAACAAGTGCAAGCCCCTGCTGTACTGAATGAAAGCGGGTGCGGCCACCCGTAGTAAGCCGTATCCTCTTATGGTCGAAAAAGCCATCTACGATCTCGCGTCCCAGTTCCAGGTGCTCTTCCGGCAGTACCAATATTACGCTGAGGTCTTCATAAGCGGAAAGAAAAGTCTGAAGTGTATAGTATAAAACCGGTTTTCCTTTTATCAGTTGAAACTGTTTGGGAATGCTCCCCCCCATCCTGCTGCCCGTTCCCCCGGCAACAATCACTGCAAATTTATTCACGTATTCTCTGTTTTATTGCAAAATTAAGGCATTGTATCCGGTAGGTATAATGCCTTTTATTTTTATTCTGTCTATTTATTGTTTTACTGCAACAGTGGTTATAGCCCCAATGCAAACACGCCGCAGACGATGCTGCGGCGTGTTTATTGTAAGAGCATTGAATATGTTGAGATAAGGCTCTGCTTACCTGTTAATATACATTGTAGCCAAAGCTTACGTAGTACAGACCACCAATGCTGGGGTTACCAAAAGCATTCTGGTAGTATTTGTTCTGGATATTGCTTCCACCAATTTTAATCATCGACTTGGTTTTAGGCAGTCTCATGCTGATCTGTGCATCGATGGTTCCGAAAGAAGGTACTGTTCCTGCGGCGAAGGTTCCTTCATAAAGGAACTCATCCTGCCAGCGGTAAGTAACGTTGAAACCGAAGCGTTTGCAGATCTTATTATTACCAATACCGATGTTGTACTGCAGTTTGGGTGTGTTGAAATACGTAACCAGGCCTGTGGGAACATCTTTAAGCTCGTTTCCAGAAACGTTGCCGTTGATGGTAAAGTTATAAGGCAGCAGGGCTTCTGCACCGATACCCCAGCCAAAGGCTTTGATCTTGGTAGGGCTGGTTACCACGGTGCTGTACACCTGGCGGGTATTACCACTCAACAAACCAGTTTCACGCAGGGGGCTGCTGCCACCTGTTTTGCTCTGGATGAGGATCTGTGTGGCAATAAAGTTGTTATATGTGCTGCTGTACACAAAGGCGTCTACCAGCAGGCGCTTGGCCAAAAGACCCTTATAACCTATTTCATAGCTCTGTACGTCTTCGGCCTTAAAGTCTTTAAACTCGTAAGGCTTAAGCACAGAAGCAGATTGTACTGCTGCTGTACCCTGTGCCTGTGCGGCAGTTTGGCCCGCACCGAGCGCGGCTGCATAAGCGGCCTGGAAGGCTGCGCCATAAGCGGCTACATTTTCCTGTGTGTACACAGGGTTGGTATCGAACTTGAAATAATTGCGGAAGGTAGGTAAACCACCGATAAGCCTTGCTTTGATCACATCGAGATTGATGTACTGGTTCTGTGTGGAAGGCAGACGGAAACCAGACTGGTAGCTCAGGCGGATGTTGTTTTCTTTTGCAACCTTGATCAGCGCAGTTACCCTGGGGGTAAAGCGGCCTTCAAAGTTTTCGTTTTTATCATAACGGCCTGCGGCTGTCAGTTTCAACCTGTCGTTCAGTAAACTCTTCTGTAACTGGATAAACCCACCGTATTCATTGATATTGATGCGGCCGGTAGTATCAGCGAAGATGGTACCTTCTGAATTAAGTGAATAACGTTTGAAGTTGGCGCCGATCAGTACATCAACAAAGGGAATCTTGTCGCCAAAACCATACTGCGCATCTGCCGCATACAGGTCGGTCTTATCTGTAAATTTCGCACCACCCTTAGAAATGGGGAGGTTCGCGTATTTGTTCTTGGCATCAATAAAGCCCTGTGTGCCGGGGAGCAGGCGGCCTATATCGGCCTGGCTGCGTGCAAAGTTGTGAATGGCGGGGGCATTATTATTGGCTGTTGTTGCTGCAAAGTTGGTGGCAAAAGCCGTTGCTGTGGCGGTAGCCTGTGCGGGTGTCTGGCCTGCGGTTATCGCCTGGTTGTAAGACTGTGTGTAGGCAGGGCCATAAGCTGTAGTGTAAGCATTGTTCCAGCCACCTACATAGTTGCCTACATAAGTAGGATACCATAATGTATTGTCTTTCCATGCATTATTGATGTTGGTAGCCAGGGCGGTTGAGTTATACGCGTCACCAGAGTTTTCCTGCGTAGTGTATAACCTTACATGCCAGCCTTTACCTTTTACTTCGGCTTTGTACTGTGCAATCTTAACGTTGCGGAGGCTGTAACGGTCTGACCCGGTATAAACGGTAGTACCTGTACCCCAGTAAGCGTTCAGCGAGGCTTCAACTGAAGGCGTCAGCTTGTAGAAAAGGCCACCGGTAAACTTAAAGTTATTGGTGTTATAGTCTACCAGAGAACCCTCGCTGTAGCCTGTACGTGAAACGTTGGTATTGGGAATGATGTTATTGTTTAAACCTACATAAAAAGGCTGTGTCTGGGCGTTGGTAGCCAGGAAGGTATTGATCTGCGCCTGTGTGGGCTGTGTACCTGTAGCGGCAAAATACTGTGCGCGGTAAGTAGCCTCACCTGCCGCCAGAGCACTCTGTGCTACGCTGCGCATGTTGGCCGTAAAATCGTCACCATATACATTTACACCATCATAATCAGTAGTATTCCTGTCGCCTGCAATTGCCTTATTCAGGTCGCGGCTGTAGTTGCGCGTATCGTTGGCCTGCCAGTCTTTTGCCTGGATCAGTTGGGCTGCCAGTTTAAAAGCAAACTTGTTATTGAAGGCTTTACCCCAACGGAAAGCCCAGTCGTAGTAAGGTGCCTTACTGCGTTGTTTCTCGTCGGTGTGCATGATACCCTGTTTTACCTGGAAGCTGAGCCCCTGGTATTTAAAAGGATTTTTAGAATTGATGAGCAGGGTACCGTTCATACCACCTGAGCCATACAGTGCAGAAGAAGCACCGGGCAGCAGTTCCATATTGTCTACATCAAGCTCGGTAAGCCCCACGATGCTGCCTACAGAGAAGTTCAGGCCCGGCGCCTGGTTGTCCATACCATCAATAAACTGGTTCATACGCAGGTTACCGCTACCGTTAAAGCCACGGGTGCTGTACGTTTTGAAGGTAAGTGACGACGATACCTGGTCAACCCCTTTCAGGTTACCGATCGCATCGTAATAAGAAGGAGCAGCCATGTCCCTGATGGCGGCGGCACCTACTCTTTCGATGGTTACCGGCGACTCAAGGATGCGGGTAGCTACACGGGTAGCCGAAACCACTACTTCCTGCCCGAGCGCATTGCTTGGGTTAAAACTGATGTCGAGCGGAGTAGTATTGGTAACCGTAACTTCCTTTATCTCGTAACCTACCGAAGTGATCAGCAGGGTTACGGGAAGTGATTTAGCAGTGAGGGAGAAATTACCCTTATCATCGGTAAATGTGCCGGACGAAGTACCCTTAATGGTGATGGAAACGGCCGAAGCGGCTTCTTTTGTACTGCTGTTTTTCACATTACCGCTAATGGTTACCGATTGTGCATAGGCTGCAATGCAAAGCATATTGGCCAGCAGCACTGCAACCAAACCGGTTAATCTCTTAATCATATTCGCAAGTTTAGTTTTTAAATATTGAGCAAAATAAGCATTGTTAGTTTTTCGCAGAAATTTAATTTTTTACCACCTGTGCAAATCTTAATGCCCGTTATTAGGTGCAATTCCCGGGCTTACCGGTAATTTAGCGCCATGGCAGCAATACAATTCCCGGGGCAGACTCAATTTTATAAAGGCAAAGTGAGAGATGTTTACACCATCAACGACCAATGGCTGGTTATGGTGGCAAGTAACCGTATCTCTGCTTTTGATGTGATTTTGCCCCGGCCCATCCCATATAAAGGACAAGTTCTGAACCAGATAGCTGCATATATGCTGCGGGCAACCGCAGATATTTGTCCAAACTGGTTTGCCGTTACCCCTGCCCCGAACGTCAGCATCGGCAAAAAATGCCAGCCTTTCCGTATCGAAATGGTTGTACGGGGCAATCTTACGGGCCACGCCTGGCGTACTTACCAGTCGGGCGCGCGCACGCTCTGCGGCGTTGCTCTGCCTGAAGGCATGAAGGAAAACGATTACTTTCCGCAGCCTGTTATTACGCCAAGCACCAAGGCCGAAGAGGGGCATGATGAAGACATCAGCCGCGAGGAGATCATTGCACAGGGCCTGGCTACTGAAGCGCAGTGGGAACAACTGTCTGCCTATGCGTTGCGGCTGTTTGAAAGAGGAAAGGATATTGCCGCCACCAGGGGGCTGATCCTCGTGGATACCAAGTATGAGTTTGGCCTGCTCGATGGCGTCATCTGCCTGATGGACGAAATACATACTCCTGATTCATCCCGCTACTTTTATGCAGACGGTTTTGAGGATCGCCAGGCGAAAGGTGAAAAGCAAAAACAGTTAAGCAAGGAGTTCGTTCGCGAGTGGCTTATCGAAAACGGCTTTATGGGTAAAGAGGGGCAATCCATACCTGAAATGACGGATGAGTGGGTGAATACGATCAGCCGTCGTTATATTGAGCTGTACGAGCAGGTTACGGGCACTACGTTTATACCGTCTGATATGCCGGAGGAAGAAATGGTGCAAAGGGTAAATCATGCATTGCAAACATTAAGCTGACAGGATAGTCCGGGCGGACGGTTTTAAAGTATTGTTTCTAAAATAATCCACCGGCTTCCTTCATATATAATCTTCTACGCATACTGCCTTTCCATTTTCTTTCTTTTCCATCTGCCCCGTACGCAGAAAAAAGCATTTCCTCATTGGCAAAGCCGTGCAGCCCAAGGTCGTCCACCACAGTAGTACCAAATGCACGGTCCATGTGTTCCATTACCCAGGCAACCGGGAAACTGATACCAAAAGCTTTCACCAGCGCAGTAAAATCTGCTGCCTTTACCTGTTCCTTATATGCATCCCAAAGCCTTATCAAATCTGTAAATTTCAGCAGGTTAACATCCTGTTCAAAATCAATCCATCTTTCAAACCAGGCCTCCCTGAAAAGGTGAAGTGCCGTAAACATGAACTGGTACGCATAATCAAAAACAAAGAGCCGCCCATCAATTATGCCGGGATAAGTAATTGCATGTATTTTTTCGAAAGCCTTATCGAGCGGAACATTGTACTCACTGTTGAACCAGGTAAAACTGAAGGAGAAATCGATTCCTATAGCACCCACTAACGGATCAGACGTAAGGCCAACATAAGGAGGCAGGTGATCGGGATGCAGCTTATAGATCATCAATTCCTTCCTGGGCATAGGGTTAACAACATTTTTGAACGGATCGTACTGGCCTACCTGGTATCCCAGCCCTGCAAGCACTTCACTCACTTTTTCACCGTCGTGCTGCTGTACCATAAAATCTATATCATGGTCGAAGTTACGCACACCCCTCCCCCCGTATATCGTGGTTTCAAAACTGATCCCCTTGGTAGAGCAGTAAGTTATTCCTTCTGCTTCTAAAGCCTTGCCAATTTTGAGCGCATGGGTACGAAAAAGACCTGTTTTATACTTATTGACATCCAGCGCCTGCTGCAGGAACTTGGCCACCATTACCGGCACCGCCTTATTCAGATGCACTTCTTTGTCCTGCGCAGTATCCGTTGTCTGCTGTGTCGAAATAATAGCATCGGCCAGCAGGGGCAGCACCTTATGCCGTATGGCCTGCTCTATCAGCTCTCCCCAATGTATCTTCTCCAACCGTAAAATTTCCTGCACCTGCGCAAGGTTTTCATGATGATGAACACCCTTACAAACCAGTTCGAGCAGTAGCCATTCGTATCCAAATTCACTATTGTTTTGCATATCCTTCCCGGGTTTATTTGTTTTAACCAATTCCAGCCTTACCGCCCTGTTCCGGCATTATACCATCCTTTTTAAAATCTGTCAGTACATTTTTCACCTCTTTTATACTGCGTATTTTTATTACATCCCTGAATATTGAAGCCCATTCGTGTGTAGCGATGCGTAAAGGATTATAGGTTTTGATATTATCTGTTATACCATACTGGTGCTTATCAATTCCCGTATTATCCTCGGCACGGAAAGAACCAAAAATCCTGTCCCATATAATCAACACCCCGCCAAAATTCTTGTTGATGTACTTAGGCTCGGAAGAATGGTGTACCCTGTGATGAGAGGGGGTATTGAAAACATACTCAAACCAGCGGGGCAGCTTGCCAATAGTTTCGGTATGTATCCAGAACTGGTAAATCAGGTTTATCGATTGCATGAGCAGGATATTTATGGGACTGAAACCAACGAGCGGCATCCAGCACCAGAAAATCTGTGCACCGGATATTTCATAGGTCCAGCTCTGCCTGAAGGCAGTAGAGAAATTCAGTTTCTGAGAGGAATGGTGTACTACATGAGATGCCCAGAAGTATCTTATACGATGACATATTCTGTGAAACCAGTATTTACTGAAATCTTCTCCGAGGCAGAGCAACACCCAATACCACCACACGTTGGCAGGCAGGTCAAAGAACCTGAACTGGTAAAAAAAGTCGTACACAAAAAAGTTGATCGCTTTTCCCAGTATCCCGGCTACAACGAGGCTCCCTACTCCCATCGTTATATTACTTAATGTATCTTTCAGCGTGTACAATTCACGCTGCTGTCTTATTGAAACCGTCAGCTCTATTACAAAAAAAACAGCATATCCTATTATTGAGTATAATGATAAATTTCCCATAGCATGTGTTTTTTATTATTTAACCCCGTATGATAATTTATACATCAGCAATCGGGCTGAGTAAAGAAAGCTTACCGTTAACTACAAGCAACCGGTCGTTATGATACATAAGGCTTCCTGCGCGCAGATCCCTGAATATCCTTTCTACAGGAATGTCCGGATCAGTCATATAGCCGTATCGCAATCCCAGTAAATCCACAACTTTATTTACTGCATCAAATAACATTTCGGAGCTCATTATTTTCAAATGATTAATCTTTAACTGGAAAGGTGTAAGGTAGAGCGACTTTCCTGATCCGGCATTACCTGTCAACTGCACGTACTCTGCCACAACAGAATCAAAGAATACTTTAACAGTGTCGATACTCATGCGTATGCGTGCCAGCTTTTCCAGTAAAAGGTCAGACGACAGATCGAAGGCCTTTCTCTTACCGGGGTTGCGCAGAATGGCAATTACATGGTTACAGGCGGCGGCAGCAGCGCCAAGCCAGCTTGCTGCCCATGCAATATGACCATACGGAATCATCGTTTCAATAGCTATATCCCGAAAATCCTGATCAGGGTTAATCAACCGCAGTTTATCAGATGTTACCTTAAGCTTCATCTTTACACTGGCCGTACCCCGCATACCCATTGCCGCCCAATCCGAAAGCTGTGTAAAGTCGCCTTCGTGCCGCTCAACATATACGAGCTTCACATCAGAATCGGGCGTGTCTCCCGCCGATTTCATCGTAATAAGAAAAGCATCACAATAAGCGCCGCCTGTAATAATGGGGGCTATCCTGTCAAGTATAGTTATGGCCTCCTTTGTTTCGAGTGCAGAAAAAGCCGTAAGCAGGTGTCCCCCTTTATTTTCTTCGGTTGTAACAGAACCTATATAATAATTTTCCTTTGCAATCTTAGTAAGTATATCTGCCCTGTGGGTATCGCAGGTATGATTAACAAGTACCGCTACCTGCTGGCAGTGCATAGACCAGATCACACTGGTGGTAATACAGTGCGCCCCGAACTGCTGCGCCAGGAACGCCAGGTCGGCTACAGTTCCTCCCATACCGCCGTATGCCTCGGGTATCAACAGCCCCATTAAACCAGACGCTTTAAGTAATGCCAGGTTTTCGACCGGAAACTTTCCTTCCCGGTCAGTGGCAGATGCGTACTGCTTTATATGCGGTATCAGTCTTTCTGCAATATTTCTTATTTCGTCGCCCGGCGTCATTGTATGACTGGTGTTAAGGAATCAAAATAATTTTGTTTAATAACTGTTTGCTTTAAGCCCTTCAACAATCCCGAAGAGCGCATCACCGGAAGAGAACGTCTGCCCGTTCAGGAGTTCGTCGGGGAATACAATACCCAACTGGTCTTCGATATCAAAAAGCAGGTTGATGGATGACATTGAATCAAGGCCATATTCTTTCAGTGGCTTTTGCCAGTCAAAAGCATCTTCTCCTTTCAGGTGCCGTAAATGTTTGGCGAGTACCGTTAACAATTGTTCTTTCTCCTGTTCCATATTTACTTAACTGATTTTTTTTCTGTTTATCTCAAGCCGCGAAGCAGATACTACTACTTCATCTTTTATTATAATCTCTGCCGGGGCAGGGTGGCTCAGGAAACCGATAAGGCTGCCGGTAAGCCCGTAGGCGCCCACATTAGATATAATCATCAGGTCGCCCCGCTCCAGGCCGGGCAGCGGTTGCTTCCTTGCCAGTATATCGAGCGGTGTGCACAAAGGGCCGCAAACCATCGTTTCATTCAATACCGGGTTATTATTTTTATTCATCACCTCAATATCAGGTGTATAATTAGGAATGCGCCTCAACCCGGCCATTCCACCCAAATGGTTGATTCCGCTATCTGTAATAACATAATGGGTTTCTTTCGACACTTTTACATCCTGTACAGCAGTGATCAATTTACCACAACCGCCCGCGAGGTAGCGGCCAGACTCAAAGGCAAAGCGGGGCCGGTTGCCCGACTGGTTGATATAACCGGCAATAAGTTGCTCCAGCCCTTCCTTCAATCCCGGAAGTACGGGCAGGCTCTCGTTGTTGGCATAAGGATGACCAAACCCACCTCCAAGATTAATAAGCTCCGGCACGATCCCTAAATGACGGGAGAGTGTAATGGCTGATTCCAGTGATGCTGAAAAACACCGGAGCAAGTCGGTTACAGCCTGTATGTTTGACGCCATGTAGAAATGGAAGCCGGTAATGCTAATGGCGGGGGAAAGCGACCCGGCCAGTCCCTGCTGGCTAAGCAGTTCGCTGTAGTCTATTCCGAATTGGGAATGAACTCCCATCATGGCAAGACCAATATTATTGGGCGGGATATCTGCATTAACCCTTAACAATACCTTTACCTGCAATGCTCTTTCCCCGGCAAGCCGCTCAATAAGCCTCAATTCTGCGAGCGATTCTACTGAAAAAAGTGTAAGCCCCGAGGCCAGTGCTTCTTCAATATCGGTAACCGTTTTACCGGGTCCGGTAAACAGGCATCTTTCGGGGATTACCCCTTCACCCAACGCCGTTCGCAATTCGCCGATGGAGGACAGTTCAACATTACAGTTTAAATCGTACAAGAACCGGACAATACAGGGATGTGGATTTGCTTTAATTGAATAAAACAGGATACTGCCACCGGGCAGCGAATTTGCAAGTGATGTTTTTGCAATACTTACCTTATCCAGGTCGTACAGGTACACCGGGCTGCCATACTGTTGTATAATTTGTTTATAGTTCATACCGAAACCCGGGTAATATATTCGTTCAGTTTTTCTTTGTCTGTTTTCCCGTTTGCAGTAAGCGGGAATGTGTCGATAAATATGATCCTGTCGGGCATCTTAAACGGCTCTATGCGCTTAGCCAGTTCTTCTGTAATCTTTGCTTCATCCCTTTCAGTGCCTGTTATAAAAAGCACCAGTGGATCTCCATAAGTACGTGGAATAACAATGGCTGAACCTGTTACTAAAGGGATGTCGTTTGCCGCTTTCTCAATTTCAAGCGACGACACCCTGAAACCATTGTGTTTGAAAATATCGTCGGCCCTGCCATGGAAATAGATATACCCGTCCTCATCCATAGCACATTGGTCGCCTGTAAAAAGAGTATATTGCCCGTTCCATACCCGGAAGCGTTTTTGCGTCAGGGCTTCCGCCTTCCAGTAACCGCTCATTACATGCGGCCCTGTTACCAGCAGCTCCCCGATTTCGCCGGGGGGAAGCAGGTTGCCGCTTTCATCAACCACATAACAGGCAGTACCATCGAGCGGCCGCCCCACGCTGTACCGCTTAAAGGCAAACTCTTCTGGCAGCATAACGGATACTCTCTTGCATTCCGTAAGGCCGTACATGAGGTACACCCCGCATTGAGGAAAGAAAGAAATGAAGGTATCAAGCTGGGCATGCGGCAAATACCCTCCCGTATTGGTGATCATGCGCAAGGGTGGCAGTTCGGTATAACGGCGTCTTTCCAGCAGCGTGGTTAATGCCCTGAGTATTACGGGCGACAATGGCAAACAGGTTATCTTCCATTCAGCCAGCCGTTTAAGCAGCAATGGCCCAACATCTTCCTGCGACCCGATAACCAGCTTTGCACCGCAGTAAAAGCTGAGGTAACACTGGTAAAACCCGTAATCAAAAGAGAAAGGCAATACACAGCCAATAACATCTGTTTCGGCATACTGCAAACGTTTACTTATCGCCCTTACTGCAAAAAGCACCTGGTGATGGCGGGAGACAACTGCCTTGGGCATTCCTGTGCTTCCCGAGGTATAGATCAGGCAGGCAATAGCGTTACCATCACCCTTAACCGGCCCTTCATCATTCTCTCCTCCTGCCTGTAAATCTTCAGTACACCGCAGTGCATCATTGAGCAATACTTTAACCCCGCTTGCATCCAGGCTGGGTTTATTTACCGTAGAAAAATTAATATCGGTAACCACCAGTACAGCACCCGCATCCTTAAGAATATAGTCGAGATGAAACGGACGTATCTCCTGGTTTAAAATGATAAAAACGGCCCCTATATAAGAACAGGCCATTGCTGTTATTATTACGTCTGCACTGTTTGGCAGTATAATGGCTACATGCTGTCCCTTCATCACTCCTGCGTTCCGGAGCCGCTTCGCGGCCTGTTTAACTGCTGCAGCCAGGTCTGCATAACTTATCTCCCCCGTGCCGGCAGCCTCCAAAGCAATGCTATGCAGCCTGTTGGTTGCCATACCAAAAAGCAGGTCGTGAATAAGCAGGCAGGTTGTATTTTCTTTAGCAATATGCATGTTAAGATCCGGTTGTTGTTACAGGGTGTTCTTTGTTAGCAGACGCTACACGGTCAAGGTTTTCCCTGATCATTCTGCCCACCCGTTTTGGAAACTCAATTAACATAAAGTGAGATCCTTCGTTTACGGTAACAAGCTGAATATTACTGTTAGAGCCAAAAAGGAGCAGGTCTTCCTCTTTATGCCGGATAATATGGTCTTTTTCACCATCCAGTATGATAAAGGGGCAATCGACAGATTTCAGTATCTGTTCTGTACCCTGCTGGCTGAACTGTTCGTAAATGTTTAAATAGTTTATCAATCCTGTTTCTGTACTGATGAGATAAAATGCCAGACTGGAAAGCGAGCTCTCCCCTTCCAGGTAGTCGTAAAGGTTGAGGCTGGGGGAATCGTCTTCTTCCTCGCCGATCATAGACAGAAAGTCTACTGTTGGTATCACGCCAACCTGGTCCATAATCCTGATCATCCGGTTGATGGAGGCCGGATTATCCTTAAGCCGTTGTTTGATCTGGAATACCAGTTTTGAGAACTCACTCCTGTTTCCGGTATCGTGTTTTTTATAGGCAAGGTTCAATGCAATAACAGACCATACACGACCGGGCATCCGTTCGTACAGGGAAAGCATCACTTTTGTACCGAGGCACCAGCCCATCATACAGTATTCCTCAACTCCTTCTTCGTTGATTACCTGTTCAAAATCATCAACAATATTCTGGTACTGGTATTCCCCTGCACTGAGCTCCCTGCCAAGGGAAGGAAACCCACGGTATTCCACACCAATAACTCTGTAGCTGTCTTTCAGCAGGTTAATGATCGGCACCCAGAATTTAATGCTCATACCCGGGGCATTGACCACCAGTATAACCCGCCGGCCTTCTCCAAAAACATAATATGTTACGGGCAGACCATCCTTTGTATTGATACTTTTTATTTCCATAGTGTCTTTTTTACAATGCCCGGCTACGATACGGCTCCTGTCGCTACCGTTTTATGTGAGAGCCTTGCCAGGTAACTGCTCACATAAAAATGCAGTTGATCCGGAATAAGCTGCAACGCATACGGCTGGCCGGTTTGCTGCGCAACATTATATGTATCAAAGCTGATGTCCTGGTTTAAATATGGCAGTACATAATTAAATCCGTATGCCAGCATCTTTTCGTTCCTGTTTCTTGGTTCCCTCAAAAAATCTTCTTTCGAGCTAACCTGTATTTCAAGATTGCCGAGGCAGTCGTTTACTATACTGATGATATCTGATATTTTAGTTTCCATCCCGTTGGTGATATTAAAAACACTGCCGGAGGGTGGGTTACTTTCGTTTATCGTCTGCATCAGTGCGTCAACATCATCAATGGGGATCAGGTTGAGCGTATTACCGGGGTTGGATTCAAAACGAAGCCGGGTTTTACTTCCATCAGGCTGCGAGAGGTAACTATTCAGTGTATGGAAGGCTTTAAGACCAAGATAAAACCCGTTATAGTTTACGAGACGGCCGGTATGTTTTTCCCCCATCACGATCGAGGGCCTGAAAATGTAATAATCTGATGCGGTCTTTTCACAAAATGCTTTAACGAGGTTCTCGGCAAGCAGTTTTGTCATTTCGTATTCGTTGTTAAAGGCCAGGTCTTCATCCATCTCTATTACTGACCCGGGCACAATACGCATGCTCTTTCCTCCCGTATAAGCCGTACTGATATAAATAAACCGTCCGTTCTTTGTTTTGCTCCGTTCATGAAGCTGCAATACATTCTTTACCCCGGTTACATTAACCTCGGTTATTTCCTCATTATCTTTTGGCATATACTTAAGCGAGGAGGCAAAATGCCAGGTCTCGTTTACCTCAAAAGGAAGAATGAGGTTTTCAACAGACGCCGGGTCGGCAATATCTCCCTTCAGTACGATCAATCGTCCTTCCAGCAGTGCTTTGTCTATCGTTTGCGGGTCATCCGCAAATTGGCTCAGGCTCTTTAATGCTTTTTTCAGGAAGGCGTCTTCTACTATTTTAGACCTCGACCTTGCAATAGCCACAACCGTATATCCCTTTTTCAGGAACTGCCACGATGAAAAAGCGCCCAAATTACCGGTTATGCCGGTTACCAAAATCCTCTTACTCATAATATGTTTTTAAAATCAGCAGTAAAAGAACGGTTATACCTATTGATTTAAGGCTGCCCATTGCGCTTCGCCAAATGCGGCAAGTGAGGGTATCTTAATATCAGCAAAGTCGTATTTTGTTTTACTGAACTCATTCACTTCAGGTACGGCAACCACTTTAATCCTGGCGGCTCTTGCCGAAATAAGACCTGTAACAGAATCTTCAAATGCTATACATTCCACAGGGGCACATCCCAGTTTCTCTGCGGTGGTCAGGTACACGCCGGGATGGGGCTTGCCCAGTTTTTCGTCTTCGGCGGAATATACAAACTCAAAAAAAGAGCCGAGATTAAGTGCTTCCACCACTGTATTGATAATGCGGTAGGAGGAGGAGGAGGCGAGCGCAATCCTGACATGCTTTGACTGCAGAAATGCAAGCACTTCATTTACGCCTGGCATCAGCACGCCCACTTCTTTGATCTGCCGGATCACTTCTTCCACCACTTCATCTGCCACCTGCGGCAGGGGTTTATTCTGCCAGGGATACCTGTCGTGCCAGTACTTAACCGCGTCGTCGATACGCAGGCCAACGGTTTGATGACACATTTCCCTTGTGAGCGGCACCCCAACGGTGGCAAAAACGATCATCTCTGCGTTTTGCCAAAAGGGTTCCGAATCAATCAGCAATCCATCCATATCAAATATTGCAGCCTTTATCATAACCTGATTATTTATTTACTTCATTAATTAACCATTGCTCAACTGATTTCCACTCAGTTGAATATACTTTTACAATATCCATGTGGTCAGCATCTTCAAAAAGCAATAATTCGGAGTCAATATGCTGCTGCGTTAATTCCCGGTGGCAAAGCACGGAATGATCCGGGTGTACTGTTTCGTCTTTAAGACCATGAACCAGCAATACTTTAATCCCGGAAAACAACATATTAACGGGTGATACAAGGTCAAGCTTTTGCAACTGATCACCCATCAGGGCAGCTACTGCCCCGTTTCCACTATTTTCCTGTACTGCTTTTTGCATGTCGAGAATACCGGCAAGGCTTACACAGGCTTTTATGCGAACGCCTGGAGGCACAGGCCGTTGCGTAGCGCTATCCGGCCCGTTATCAGCGGCAGCAGATGCCCAGAGTGCAAGCTGCCCACCGGCCGAATGGCCTGCAACAAAAATATTATCGGGGTCAATATTGGTATATTGAGTCAGTTGAGATACAAAGGATACTGCCGCACAGGTATCTTCAAATGTGCCGGGGTACCCTCCTTCCGGGCCGGAGGCCCGGTAATCCACATTCCAGGTAACGAACCCTTTGCGGGTTAAAGCCACTGCCAGGTTATCCGTCATATCTTTTGCATAACCCGGTTGCCAGAAGCCGCCATGAAATATGATACATACAGGAAATTTTCCTTCTCCTCCAGGTATCCGGAGATCGCCGCACTGTTTGTAATGATCGCCGTACCAGATGGTTTGAAAAGGATAAGCAAGCCTGTTAGCGGCATGCCGTATTGCCCAGCGATAGGTTTTTTCCTCCCTGCCGTAAATAGTATTCACACAGATACCTGTAAGTACTGTATGCTGTAGTTCTTCGTAATACCTTATGCCGGGCCTGACCTGTATTACTGGCAGACGTACTGTTGAGAGAATATCCTGCCATACTTTTTCTCCGGCAAAATGACCGGGATCAACCAGCAGGCAATCGTAACCTTCCATATCAGCGGATAAGACACTGTTGCTTATTTCCTCCCGGGAGGTGCAATACACTACCGTTACTGCGCAAGCTTCTTCGGCTGCCCATTTTCGATACCGGTCAACACGCGCCGTATCGTTTGAACCCGCATCTGCCCCATGCGCAGGCCGGCAAATCAGCAACAGCAGGTTAAAATCAAATTTACCTGTATGCTTAAGCAGTTCTGCTTCATGTATGGTATCGCGGTTATCCATAACGGCTGTCAGATCACTTCATATTTTTCCAGTTTACTTTTCCAGAAAGCAAACCGTTCCCGGGTCATCAATACTTCCTTTTTTCTTTCCTCGGTTTCGAGGCTCTTTCCAACTTTGTACCATACCTCTCCGCTATCCATACGAATAATAAAGGCCTTATCCTTCATGGCCGGGCCGCAGATCACCAGCGAAATGGTATCCTTCGAGGTAAGTGTGGAGTGTATGGTATCATGATCGATGGTAAAGATCGACCCCTGCGGCTCTTCTCTTATACATACCGGCTTTACATCAGCCAGCGTGGTTTGATCCCCGACGGGGCCATTCACCTCATACCAGCGCTGGTAATACGTACCATGCAGTATAAGCGTGGTAAATGAAAAACGGTGGTTGTGTGCCCGCTCGTACTGCTCGTCGTTTGCAAGGCGCAGCCTGATCCGGTAACCGTTGGGGAGATCATTATGGAGCACTATCTTATCATCAAGCGCGTGTGTTTCACAGAGCGCAAACAGTTCAGGATCATTTTCTGTTCTTTCAACAAGACTTCTGAGCACGGCCCTGTCGGACATCTTTTGCAGAATGTCTGTGCAAATCCTGTTGGTCTCGTCCAGGTCCATCCAGTTCAGCCTGGGTAAATCTTTTAAATCGAAAGCCATTGTGTTTACATTTAATTTTTTAAAGTGGCGCGGTGAGCTGTTATATGATTTCCCATGCTTCGAGCTTTGCCCGCAATTGACGATAGATTTCAACAGGCATAATTTTCTGCCGGCGTCTTTCCTCTGTTTCGTCAGTTTCGCCATAGCGCCACCAGAGCTTATTCGTTTGCCGGTCTGCAATAATCGACCTCGATTTTTCTCCCGGCCCTTTCAGGAAAAGAGAAAGAGAATCCGGTGTGGTGATCGTGGCATGTATAACGCTGTGGTGCATAGTATAACAGGAGTTTTTTCTCTCGTCGGTAATAAACAACGGTTCCATGCTTGGTATATCGATAGACGATGTATCGTCAGGGTTATATCGGTCAACCCATTGCTTGGCTATTTCATCGAGCGCAGGGTCGTATATTTCCCGGTCGTATTTATACCAGATATGGCGATAACTCCCTCTCAGTATAAGACTGGTAAAAGAAAAGCGATGATCGTGCGGCCGGTCGAAGTGATCCTGCGTGGTAAAGTTTAACCTGATCTTGAAATTTTTTTCGCTGGCATCATAAATCACCAGCCTGTCGAGCAGTTGATGACGCTCGCATTGCTTAAGCAGGTTCGGATCATCCTCGATGCTGTACACCAGCCTGCGGAGGGTAGCTTTATCGGCAGCCAGCTCTTTTACTACCTGCTTGGTAATTTCGCTTGCTTTTTCAAAATCGTCCCAGTCAATTACCGGAATATCATTCAGATTAATCATTGGTCTTAATTTAATTATGTCATTTTATATAAAATATTCTACTGAGCATACATGCTTACTGATCAGGACAGGATTGGTTTTCCTTCTGCAAAATTTGGAACAACCAGTTCTGCACCTACCAGCACTTCATCCCAGATACATACCAGAACTCCCTTTGCGCGCAGCAGCTTAAAGAAACCGATCCAGTCGGCGTCCTTATCTCCTCTCTGCATACCTGCCAGTAATGCGTCAACCCTGGCCCTGTCTTCCCCGTTCAGCAAATGCGCCTGTTCATCAACCGCTTTTCTTATCCGTTCGATGGAGTTGCCAAAATCCAGATCGTGACGGGGAATGTTTTCATAACAGCGCGCCACATGTTGCAGCAATGCTGTTGCCGCATCTTCCGGGCTATTGATACAGTTGATCAGCCTCAACCGTTCCGCTGCCGGGAAATAGAGCGAGAGGGCACGCGGTATATCAGCAGGTTCATCGGTGGTATGGATAAAATTGATAAATGTGCTTACGATCCCAAGATCGTATCGTAATTCGCCCGGTACCCGCTGGTCTGGTTGAGACGGCCCTTTCAATTTCTTTAAATAGCTTGACGCGGTAAATCCGGATGGAAAATTGTCTGCCTTCAGTATTATAAATAAAGAGGGTGCCGTCATGAGCAGTTGATCCACGAGGTAGATCCTGTTACCCGTAGCGATATTATACTGGTAGCGCCAGTCTTCCCGGATGATATTCCGGTTGTAGGTAAATTCAGAAAAGGCTATAGGCTCAAATCCATGATCCGATAACCATTGCAGCGCAGGCAATACTTTTCTGCCGGCAAAGGCATCGGGCTTGAATACTACGCAGGTAACCTTATTGAGTATATCCTGCCTGTTCCCGGGCATGTGCGCAAGAATATCCTCCCATCCTTCCCTGAAAAAAGGATCTATAGCATAGAGCTGCCGTTTCAGAACGGAGTCCGACAGGAACGCGGGCACGTCACAATATCCAATATTATCAAGTTGTATTGTCATATACTGCTGATCGAAAATGAGTTGTTAGTGCACCTGCGGCGTTACCATACTGAAATGATCATACCGGGAGTTGCTTATATAACTGTAATGCTGCACTTCACTATCATTTGCCCTCTCACTGCCGGTACCTCCCCGGGTCATCCTGTAGGGAACAAATGCCACCATATCCCACAACTGTTTACCGCTTATGCCAACGCCGAGCATCTTGTCTGTTTGCCTTATGATATTTTGTGTTCCTGCTGCTACAATATCATCCTCCTGGTAAAGCAGGGAATTAAAACTCTTCGCCGATAGTGTTTTACCGCACAACTGTCTTGTAAGCGAGGCATTATCGGTCATCGCAATAATTGATTCCGACCCGATAAAGTCTACCATATGCCTCGATATGGTGATATCTACGTGATCGCCATCGAAATTGATACTGGGTATGATCAGCCCGTTCCTGGCGGCTTTAATAATAGCTCCGGGAACCATGCCGAGCTTTTCGTCAATGTTATCTACCGTAAGCGATTCTATGTCAAGTGCAGCCAGGTCAGCTTCTCTTCTCGTTCTTTCTTCCGGCGTACGCCAGGCATGTTTAAAGCTCAACGGCATATCGTTGAAAAGATGATCTGTAATAATGGCTGCCCCATCAAACCGGTGTCCTTTTTTCTCTGCGATATCCATTACCCTGTGTATCGAGTTGAGACTTATTTTGGCATTCAACTTCTGAAAATGGCCTAACGAGGGGCGTATACCGTGCTCCAACAGTAATTCTATGATCCATTCGAGAGAGGGGTAGCCAGGCCCGGAAACCGTGGCATAAAAGCAGCCACCTTCAAGCAGGGCATCGGGTGATAAAACAATATAAGGAAGGTAATCGCCTGCGTAACGTACAAGCTGCTCCCACTGCTTTTTGGAAGGTGCCCATGTGCCTTTCTGGGGCGTACCGCCAACGCTGGATAGCAATGGTCCCTCAAGGGCAACCCCAAGTATATTGGTCAGCAGCCCGGCTTTCTTTTCCTGGTTAAAAGAGAAAAGAAAACTTTCAAACCTTCCGAGATTATCGATGGGTAAAAAGCCTGTCAGCACACAATAAACACCCAGCTTTTTCAGATAGGCGTCTATCTCGTACAATTGTGCAGCATCAAACTCGCTGAAATCAAAGCGTCCGATGCCGTGGCAGTGATACTCTACAGGGAGTCCCTCAACATAATAGCTTTCGGGGATGGTATCAGGGCTCAGGTTTTTCGAATCAACTTTCCACTCGGTTATAACATCACCATTCACATCGAAGTGCCCCTTACACCAGCCATCTTTTCGTGTTAACAGGTACATGCATTTCATTATTCAACAGAATTAGGTTATTACGCATATTTCATATCAAAACCGCCATAAGGCAATACAACTGAGTCATAAAGAACCTGCCTGCACCCGTCGTTGAAAAACGGCTTTTCGGAAATGCTGAATCTGCCTGCCGCAATTCCTTCAAGCACAAAACGAAGAACGGGCCAGTCGCTTTGTTCCTTTTGCTTCAGTTCGTGCAGGTCAGCATTCTGCCGGGTAGGAGCAGGTTCGTCAAATGCAACCTCCGGCCCCCTTGCCAGTATTTCGCCTGTATCTATCCCGTCGCGCACCATTATCGTGGAGGTTCTTGTATTTCTTTTTCCGTACTTCAGCGCCTTCAATACAGGATCATATCCGGTAAGCAACCGTTTTGTTCCCTCCCTGCTGCACATTTCTGTTAAATCGCCCGGGTGCTGGTTGATCATACGGCCATCAAAATAGTTCAGCAATTTGCCCCGTATGATACGCCTGTAAGAGAGCACTGCAAGATCGAACCTGCCATGTACCGCTTCGTGGGCAATAATATCTTCCAGCACACGGTCATGAAACAGTTCAGCTTTCTGCTGGTATTGCCTGTACAAAGCCTCTGTTTTGCGGCATTCCTTATAAACACCGGCCTTCTGCTCAAAGTCGTACGCCACTACAGGAATACCGGCCTGCCTGGCAATTTCTTCGGCTTTCGTATTCATACGATCTGCTATAACAAGCGATATCTCTATCTTTCCGGGAAGTTGTTTCTGTAATGCTATGCCACAATTAAGGTTACCACCGCCTCCGCTTACAAAAAACACGATCCGCATTGGTTTTCCTGTTTCAGGAGTATAAATATTACGGTATGTCGCTGTGTGTTCCAATACCAGTATTTATATTATGCTTTATGCAAAAGATCATCCGGGTTCTGTTTACCGAACGCATCGAATGTGGCATCCATCAACAATTCAAAGGCATCAACCAGGTTACTGTTTATATTCAATGGCGGTTTAAACACAATTACATTAGGGGCCAGTGAACTGTTGGCCAGAAGCAACCCGTGCAGGCCGGCGACGGGGTTGCCCCTTCCGACCGTACGTGCCGTTTCGGTAACTTTTCCTCCATAGTTGCCATTCAGCAGGAAGCGCCCGGCTCCTCCTATCACATAAGCGCTTTTAACAATGGCAGGATATTTTTCGGCCAGTCTTTGAACTTTGGCTTTTAATAACCCTTCGAGTAAAGCCACATCTTCTGTAATTGTATCCCAGTTGCCGAAACGATCAATCACAGTATCGGCAATACCGAGCGCAAGCGCGTTGTTGCCAAAAGTGAGTGAATGAGACCCCGGCGGGAAGTTTTCCTCCAGCAGCAGCGGGTCTCTCGCCCACACACAACTCAAAGGAGTAATACCATTCGTGATGGCTTTTGACATAACAACAATATCTGGCCGAATACCATAATGTTCGAATGCCCACATCTTTCCCGTGCGGTACCACCCCGTAAACACTTCATCTACTACGATAATGGCTCCCCTGCTCCGGTAAAAATCAACCAGGTAATTAAGATACCGTTTGTCAGGAAGCGCCATACCTCCTGCATTTAATACCGGCTCAAAAATAAAGGCGGCCACATCGGTGCCTCTTTTCTGGGAGTAGGTGCCGCCAAATTCAAATTGATTGAGTTGCTCTACATAAGAGATGCACTCTGTTTTACAAGTGGAGGGGTGTTGTGAAAACCGGCATTGATCGCAGTCTGGATAAGGCAACCGTACCACCGGCAAACGCCAGTCACCAACGATCGACCGGTAGCGCTGGCTGGCGCTGAACTGCGAGGTAAATGCCGAACGGCCATGATAGCCCCCTTCAAATACCACATACTGGCTGCCACTGGTATTAGACCGTACAATCTTTATGGCCAGTTCGATCGCCTGTGCTCCACCCAGCTCAAATGCCACCTTACCTTCTGCACCGGTTATATGATTGAGCCGTGAAGCAATTTTACTGGCAACATCTATCCTGAGGGGAGATTCACAAAAACAGGGGAGTGATACGATATCTTTTACCTTCCCGATCGATTCCTCTAAAATTGAAGCATCATAACCAAGGCTTACAGACCCATTACCTGCTTCCATATCCAGGTAGTTATACCCGGTTTCATCTGTCATCACCGCCCCTGATGTTTTAGTAATTACCAGTGGATGTTTAAGACGATAAACAAAATCGAATTTGGAAAGGTTTTGTGCGTTGCGGGTCATGAAATGCTGGCTGGAAGCCGTTTGCTGGTTATTTTTTCTTGGTCTGTGTTTCAGGTGTCAACAAAAATATAATAAAAACTTAATTTGACAACAAAAAAATAAAAAAATTATTTACGCTGAAAGCCGCACTCAAATTATACATTCGCAATAATGTGCCGGCTATTTTGCTTTACATTTAACCGTAAAAGAGTTTTCTTTTCATGAGCGAGAACAAGATCATCCCCGCCCTCACGGGCATACGGGCATTGTGTGTTTACTGTATCTTTTTTTACCACCTCAATCCATTTGAGGCAGCCAGTCATCCGCAATGGCATCTTCTCTTCTCGCAGTTCTATACCTTTCTTACTTTTTTCTTTGTACTGAGCGGCTTTGTGATCTGTCATAAATATTACGAGATCGGCAGTCTGAAAAAAACGGCGCTGTACAACTATTTTGTCAACCGTATGTCGAGGGTATTCCCCATCCTGTTTATCCTTATCACCATTACCTTTATCCTTTACTATAAAGGCGGGCTGGGTACGGCGGCAGAAACGGTAAAGCTCTACCTGCTCAATGTTACTTTATTAAAAGGCTTTTCTTACGATTATCACCTTACAGGTATCGGGCCGAGCTGGAGCATGTCGGTAGAGGAGCTTTTCTATGCACTCTCTCCCCTGCTCTTTCTGTGGATAAAGCGCAAGTCCGATTTTATAAAGCTTATCCTTATCGGCTACACCCTGGCGGTGGTAATTACTTTTCTTTTTTCTTTTTTCCCTTCGGGAAGTTTTTTCAGTACGTATAACTTTACATTTTACACCACATTCTTTGGCCGCGTGTTTGAGTTTGCCTGCGGTGTTTATCTCGCGCTTATCGTAAAGGGCAAGTTTCAAAGTCCTGTACTCCGCAGGGCCGGGGCTGCATCATTATACATCGGTTGGGCCATTGTAGTGCTTGCCGTACTCGGGCAGTACCGGGTAGCGGATTATTATCATGTTACCCACGCCTCCAGTACCTGGCCCGGCTTGTTTTTAAACAATATCCTGATGCCGGTGGGTATCACTTTTATCTTCTACAGTTTCATATACCATCAAAGCTGGATGCAGCGCTTACTCAGCACAGGGCTTTTTGTAGCGCTGGGCAATGCCACCTATTCTTTTTACCTGCTGCATACGAGCTTCGTATTATCAGCCATCAACAAATATATTTCAACCTCCCTGCTGGTGAGTTTTTTTGTGATGATCGCTTTTGCTTTCCTGTTTCATAAAACGGTTGAGCAGCCACTGGCGGTTTATTTCAGGAGGCGGTTTTCTAAAAAGATACCTGCTGCGTAAAACCCGGCGGAATAACCAACGCTTATTATGCCTGCAAACAGTAGAATCAATATTTACCTGCCTAACCTGAACGCGATACGGTTCATTGCGGCCCTGTTTGTATTTATTGATCATAACCAGGCAGTAAAAGATGCGTTCAATATTCCGCACCATCCTTTCCCCGCACAGATCATCATTGGTAAACTGGGCGTAGTGCTGTTCTTTGTGCTGAGCGGCCTGCTGATTACCTGCCTGCTCCTGCGCGAGGAAGAAGCAACAAGGCGTATTGCCATCCGTAATTTTTATACCCGCCGTGTACTGCGCATCTGGCCGCTGTATTTTATCATCGTTGCATTTGCCCTGTTTGCTGCACCACATACGGCTTTCTTTACGCTCGATCATTTCGATTCTGCACTCAACAGCAACAACCTGCCTGCCCTGCTTCTGCTTTTCCTTTTTTTTCTGCCTAATGCCGTGCTTTCGCATTTTGGTGCCGTGCCTTATGCTTCGCAGACCTGGTCGGTAGGCACAGAAGAGCAGTTTTACCTGCTCTGGCCCTGGCTGATGAGATTGGTACGCCAAAAAGGATTGCTGTTCCCGGGCGTGTTCATCGTGTATAACCTGGTAAAGTTGCTCCTGATCCTTTTACAGTATAAAGCGGATTGGGTCCATGAACTGCTTGGCTTCTGGTATTATTTCAACATCGATTGTATGGCACTCGGGGCCTGGGCAGCCTACCTCGTTGTGCGCAAACAGGAAAAGGTATTGAAGCTGTTGTTTCATCCTTATGTACAATGGGCCACTTACCTGTTGCTGGCTGTGCTTATCATTACAGGTGTGGAGTTTCCCTATATGCACTTCGAAGTGTATGCCCTGCTGTTTGCCATTGCACTTATTAACCTTGCCTTCAACCCGGGCTCGGTATTATCGTTAGAAAATAAAGTACTGAATTATCTCGGAAAGATCTCTTACGGACTTTATATGTATCACTTTATTGCACTGGTGATTACGGTGCGTATTCTGCGCGCCCTGGGTATGGTAAACGGTATTGCTGTTTTTATACTGGGGCTTTTTATTACCATTGTAATGGCAGCGTTCTCCTATCGTTTTATAGAACGTTATTTTCTCCGGCTGAAGTCCAGGTTCGGTTTCTTTGACAGCAGGGAGCCAAGCCCCACGCCCGCGAAATAAAACAGTACGGGCATAATCACCATAATAAAACGGCTGTGATAATCGTCGCACTGGAAGGCGATGGCGATGGCATAGCAGCCCACCAGCCAGAGCAGGTACCAGTGCGCGGAGATAAGCCGTCGGCAGAGCGCTACAAAACCTTTTATGGCCAGCAGGTAAATGAGAATGATCAACGCCAGCAACAGCCCATTATGTGCAAAAGAGTAATAGGGCCTTGAAAGATTGAAGAAGGCAAATAACCGCAGAAAGAACAGTTTTGTAAAGTGGGCCGGGTTATGGGTGATGTAATACCACAGATCCTGCACGGGCTGCCCGGTATGTGCAATATCAAGCGTAGGTGTATGGCCGGATGGTATAAAGCAAATAATATGCTCTTCGATATAGGGCTTCATAATATCGAGATCGCCACCACCTGTTTTATATACGGTGTTTACGAACACCATTACGATCAATGCCGACACTAATGCTATACCAGTTCTTTTAAGCAGGGCATAACGACCGGTAATACCCCTTTGTAATATATACATGAAGGCGGGCACAAGAAAGAGGATGCCCGAGGGCCGTGTAAACAGTAATACTACCAATACGAGCAATGTAATGATAATACCTTTTACCGAGAGCGGTGCGCGCAGTACCAGGTAAGTACCGATCATGGCAAAGCTGATAAACAAAGATTCAGTGTACAAAAAGGTATTCCACACCTGTAATGGAATAAAAAGGATGAGCAGTATCGTTGCGGCAAGGGTTGCGGTACGGCTGGCACCCAAACGCCGACAGGTATGATGGAAACAAACTGTAGCGAGGCCGTTTACCAATATCTGCACTACCACTACACCGGCATAGCCGATACCGGTTTTGATACATACTGCGATCAATAAAATGGGAATGAGATAGAACCAGGATTTTGCTGCTTCAAAAGAACCCTGATCGAGCAGGTGATTGGCTACATTAATATATACCTGTGCTTCAAGATCGGTATGGATGCCATTCTTTACAAGCAGGGCACCCTGTACAATGGCCCAGAGAATAATAAGGAACCAACCCGTTTTACCGGGTTTCCATGTATATGCCGTAGCCTGGTTTGTCATTTACGGCATGAAGATAATTATATTTTACTGCCCTTCATGGCAGTGCTGATCGCCACATCCATTACCCGTTCTGCATAAGGCCGCGATATCTCGTTCAGCTCTTCTATCTTTTTATGGATCAGGTCTTTGTCAGTCATCGTAAGCGCCAGTTGCAGCGCCTGCATGGCCGCGGCGGTTTCAGTGATCTCTGCGGGTGTAAGGTAACTGGCATTTTTCTGTATAAACTGTTCGGTGGTCTGTAACAACTGTTCTCCTTCCGTACGCACTTCTACCAGCGCCCTTATAGCAATATCTTCCTTGGCGTGCGTGATCGAGTCCATCAGCATCTGTTCCACTTCGCTGTCGCTAAGCCCGTATTGCGGCTTTACCTCAATGCTTTGCTGCACGCCACTGCGCAGTTCTTTGGCTGTTACGGAAAGTATACCGTCCGCATTGATCAGGAAGCTGATCTCTACCTTGGGCAGGCCCGCGGGCATACCCGGTATATTCGTAAGGTTAAACGAAGCCAGCTTACGGTTGTCTTTTACGAGATCGCGTTCGCCCTGGAAAACGCCGATCACCATACCGCTCTGCCCGTCTTTCTGCGTTGTGTACTGGCGGCCAGCCTTGGTAGGTATCTTGGAGTTGCGGGGGATGAGCACATCCATCAATCCGCCCATAGTCTCCACACCCAGCGAGAGCGGCGTAATATCTAAAAGTAAAAAGTCTTTGTTATTGCCCGCGAGGATATCGGCCTGTATGGCAGCACCCAGCGCTACCACTTCATCAGGATTCAATGAATTGTTCAGTGGCTTGCCAAAGAAAGCGCTTACCATTTCGTTAACCAGCGGCACGCGTGTGCTGCCGCCCACCATCACCACCGAGTCTATATCTGCTTTCTGCATCTCCGCGTCGGCAAGCGCCCGTGCACAGCAATCAATGGTACGCTGTACCAGTGGACGGATCAGGTCTTCAAACTCCGCACGGCTGAGCGCAAGTGCATAACCGTTCAGGTCCGTTTTAAACACGTCATCCGTACTGAGGATGCGTTTGGCGGCTTCGGCCTGTAAACGCAGGGCCTGCGACAACTCTTTGTTTTCTTTAACTGTTGCCTCTGCAATGTTGTGTTGTGCCATCCAGTGCTGTACGATCACCCTGTCAAAATCATCGCCACCAAGATAGGTATCGCCATTGGTAGAACGGACGTCCACCACCCCGCTGCTGATCTGTAATACCGATATATCGAAAGTACCACCGCCGAGGTCGTACACGGCAATGGTTTTATTTTCGTCTTTAGCCAGGCCAATGCCATAAGCCAGGCTGGCAGCAGTAGGCTCGTTTACAATACGCAGCACATCAAGCCCGGCCAGTTTACCCGCATCGCGCGTAGCCTGGC
The DNA here is from genome assembly GCA_964590975.1 of uncultured Ferruginibacter sp. Classification (GTDB taxonomy): domain Bacteria; phylum Bacteroidota; class Bacteroidia; order Chitinophagales; family Chitinophagaceae; genus Ferruginibacter. The sequence continues at coordinate 77,570 of CAZPXP010000005.1, forward strand.
GCTGCGCATCGTTAAAATAAGCCGGTACGGTAATAACGGCTTTATTAACCGGGGTCTTTACAATATGCTCCGCCCGGTGCCTGAGCTCGGCCAATATATAAGACGACAGTTCGATAGGTGAATAAAACTTATCGCCCACTTTTACCTTAACCAAACTGTCGGTATCATCATCAATGATCGTATAGCTGAAAAACGACTGGTTTTCCTTTACATCTTTATAGCTCTTCCCCATCAGCCTTTTAGCGGAGAAAATGGTGTTCTCCGGTTCGGTAATGAGGTATTGTTTAGCCGCTTCGCCCACGGTGACCTCACCCGCAGCGCCAAAATGTACCACAGAAGGTACCAGCGAACTGCTGTCGTGCTCTTTTAAGGCTACAGCCTTGTTTGTTTCTGGATGGATGATGGCCACGAGGCTGTTGGTGGTACCCAGATCGATACCCACGATGATCTCCTGCTGCTGCAGACTGCCCGTTGCTATATTGATAGGAATTTTTGCCATTGTTGTGTTGCGCTAAGAGGGGCAAAATTAGCGAATAATGGCAGGCAGGTGGTTTTCTTTATTAGGTATTTTTGGAAGAGAAGAATATAAGAGCAGGTCAGGGCCGCTGCATCACTACGGTAAACTGTTCGCCCTCCCTGTCGTTGATCAGTGTTGTTGCCGGATGGCGTTTTACCATGCGCGGTACGCCGGAACCGATGCCGGAGTAAGGCAGTAGTTTAGTACCAAAAGAAGCCAGTAAGGGGTTACGCATAACAGAGTTGCCATTCCTGATGTTTTCTATACTGAGGTGGTTCGGCAGGCTGCCCGGACTAACCAACTCTACCCTGTCCGCAAATACAAACAAACGTATAACAGCGTTTTTACTGTAATCCCGGTGCAGAAGTGCATTTACGAGTGCTTCTTCCAGCGCTTTCTCGTCAACCTCCAGCACACCGGTGGTATTAAATGAATCTTCTTTCTGGATGCGTGAAAGGTTATTTTTCAGGAAGGCCATGGCAGAGCGGAACTGCTCGTCAAGCGTACCCAGGCAGTCGCGCTTATCATTAAACTGGTCATCGCTGATCGCCGTACCCGGATAGGATACTGCACGGATAAGACAGAAAGGCCTGGTGGCCTGTACATTTTGCCCGAATAACAGCAGCCCGGCAAGGGTTAAATGCTCTTCCCTGGCAAGGTTCATATTGTTCAGCACCTGGTCAAGGGGCAATCCTGTTGCTGCCACTTCCTGCCCATGCTGCTGCTCAAAAAAGGTATAAAACTTAGCCCGGTCAATGGAGGATACAGGAGCGGAAGTAACCGTTTCATCGAGGTTGAGCTGTGCGCTTTGCTGAAACAGGCGCAGCAGTTCCTGCGGGGAGGCTTTACGCTTATCGCTGCCAACCTTTATCCAATACGCCCCGTTATTATCGCAATAGGGCTTTGAGGGGCCATCGGGCACATCAATACACAAAATGGTTTTTCCATCAATCTCCGTTACCGTTGTCTGCGGGTAAACAGCAGGACGCACCAGGTCGCTGGCAGCAGAAGAAATGTATTGGTTATAAGTATGCAATTCTCCGGCGCTGATGCCTGCAACCGTTCCATCGTCTTTTACCCCCACATAGATCACCCCACCCCTGCTGTTACTCATGGCACAGAGTTCGGCCGCAATTTGTACGGCTGTATTCAATTGCTCTTTGAACTGACGCGAGGAATCTTCCCCCAGGCCGAGCTCTTTTATTATATCTGCTGCTGTTTTCACACCGCAAATTTAAGGGAATGGTTAACTTATGCCGGTAATATTGGCGATGGTGGTAAGCAGGTCGTTAAAATGAAAATGGCCTGCCAGTTGCTTTATACCGCTAAAAATAGATTTGAGCACCTCTCCCCCATCCTGGATATTCTTAAACTGCTCCCCCGATTTACCCAAAAGCTCCAGTATCCCTTTCAGCTTACGGCCCCAACCTTTTTCCTTTACATCTCCACTGTTTTGGGCTTTTTTTGCATCCTCGGCAAACTGTATCACTTTCTGCAGGGCTTCGCTTAAGGCTTTGTTGGACTCCCCAAGGGCTTCCAGCAGGTAACCGGCATCTCCCTTTACAGTAGAACCTATATCATTGACCAACTGGATATCAATATCTATATTTATTTGTGTATTGACCTGAACGGTAATATTGGGTGTATTGTTGTTTAATATATGTGTTATATGAGACGGTACGTCATTCCAACTCATTTTATCTTCCTCTACCAGGTTATGCGATTGTCCAGTCATTATTCGTCTAAGAGTACCTTGTCTATGTTCAAATAAGCCGATCAGGTAACCCACATTAAAATCTTTCTTTAACCTGGGGTGAAAATAAACCGGTTTATTGGCTTGTAAATAAGCCACAAGGTCCTGGTAGTCTACCGTATTTTCAGCCCGCTCATCCAGCGCTACCAGCTCACTGTATTGTATATTGGCATAACTGGAAATAATCTCCGCCATTTCGCGCCGGATATGCTCCCAGATGCCCAATGGAGTATCACCTTTGACGCGTACATAGATGCGTTTGGCCTCTTTATCGGCCTGTACCATCGATAAGACATCAGATTTGGCATCTTTAATAACAATACCCGAATACCAGAAATTGTTTTGATACGCATCGCCCAGCCGTTTGGCCACATAGCGATGAATCAGCGCCATGGGCATATAATCTTTAAACTGGAGGATATAGGTACGCACATTTTCGCCCCTATAATCGCTGTATTCTACTTTTGGCATTTTGCCAAATGCAGAAGGGATAAGCAACTGCTGATCGTCCGGGGTATAGCAGAGGTCAAACTTCTTCATCATGCTCAGGATATACCCATAATGATTTTCCGAGTAGGTATAATCGCCGTCGCTTAAAGGGTGCAGCAATTCTTTAAAATCGCTGATATGTATCTGGCCAAAAAGTTTTGCCGTTTTTTGAGCCGTAACAATCTTATATACCCCCTGCGTAATCCAGGCAGGGCTGAGTACGTGCAGAAAATTAAGATAGGTATCGCCAAACCAGGTAACGGCCCCTATAGTAGTAAAATACCTGAGCAGGAGTTTTTGTGTTTCCCCGTTATCAACGTGGTTTTGCCTGCAAAGTTCCCTGTATGTTTCAAAAGTAAGGTAATGCTGCGCACCCGAGGTTCGTTCTTCTATTGCTTTTTTGATGGCAAACCAGTTATTGGGAAACCGTTCTTCTACCGTACGAAGCTGCACGGCCTGCTTTTCTAAGTCCTGTTTCAATTCGGCTATACCAAAACCCGTTTTACAACTGGTGGTGTAAAAGCCAACAATATTGGGGTATTTTTCTTTTAAAAATTTGCGGTCGGCAATTTCGCTGTTGCTTTGATCCTGCTTATTAAAGACCACCAGCACAGGCGCCTTTCCGCCCAGGCTTTCGATCTGCTGGAGCCAGTATTCAGGGTCTTCCTCTTTGCGATTATCCAGTACCAGCACATACAGGCACCCTTCGGTAAAAAAGAACTTATGTACGGCATGCTGTATCTCCTGCCCGCCAAAATCCCAGATATGAAAAGTAAGGGGCCGTCCATCTTCATGCGTTAATAACCAGTTATCGATAAACACGCCGTTGGTCTGGCCTTTGTTTTCGTCAAAGCGATCATATAATAACTTCTCCACAAGGCTGGATTTACCCGCGCTGCCATCCCCCACCACGATAATACGTCCTTCTGATAGAGGAGCATGGCCAAAGGTTTCGGCGGTTTCATAATAATTCTTTACCGTGTCCGGCCCTAATGTTATAACGGAATAAGGGGGAAATGCAAGTGGGTTATCAGATAAAAGTAGCCGGTAGCCTGACGACCCTGTAGGCGTATAATCCAAAAAGCGATACTTTTCTGCTATTTTCTTTGGTATTTGTTTCAGCAAGTTTGCTTGAAGGGAAAGTTGACGAATATTTATTGAATCTACAAGATCAGCAAGATCCTCTATTCGATTATATCCAAGATCGACTTCATCTAATTCATGCAGTAACGCAAACACACTGATATCTGTTATTTTATTATGCTGCGCTCCAAGCCGTTTAAGATTTTTCAAGTTGGATATAAAAGAAATATTTGAGGTATTTGTATTACTTATGTATAAGGCTTCCATCTGCACAAGATTACTTACAAGCGTAATATCATCAACAGGGTTACCCCATATTGCCAATTCAAGCAAGTTAGGCAATTCCATAACAGGGCTTATATCATGAATCGTATTACCGCCCAAATACAAAAGCCGCAATTCCCGAAGTTTTCGCAAAGGTTCTATATTACTAATATTATTACCAGTAACACCAAGATGCTTTAATGTTGTAAGATTTTGAAGAGCGCTTAAATCAGTTATTGCAGATTCTGCAAGGTCAATACCTGTAACATTACCAAATTCATCAACTGTATAAGAACGTGTTTCTAAGGGTCTATAAAAAATATCTTCTTCTATTTCAGAAAAAACAATCATCCCCTCTGACTCCTTTAGTGTAATGCCATATATCTGCTCCAGCCTTAAAATCGCTTCCGGTTTCTCCCCATCTAATATTTCATCATTTGCCATCATTATACTCTTTAAACATTTATATCAACCTGCCCTCAAAAAGCGAAAGTACAGGAATACCTTCCCTGGTTACTAAGGTAATAAAGATACCGGGTAATCTTGTTTTATATAATACGATACTAAGCAAAACTTCGGGCATTCATCCGTAAAACAGTTTATAATAATTTTACCTCCCGCCTAACGGCATTAAGATCAAAGGCCGTATATAAGTAACCCCGGGATTCATCCCGGGGTTACAGTAATGTCGCCCCTAACGGGGTTAAGATGTAGTTTGGTTAATGCGCAAATATTGCTACCCGCATCCAGCTACAATTTCTTTATCCTCACATTCCTGTACCACACATTATTGCCATGATCCTGCAGAGCGATGCGGCCTTTTTTGTAGGTACCAAAACCAGGCATTTTGGAAAACTTGCTGCCCGCTACCATTTTCTTCCAGTTATCATCCCAGAGTTGCGTGGTTACTACGGCTTCGCCATTGAGAAAAAGTTCCAGTTTGCCGTTTACGCATTTTACTTCGGCCTGGTTCCATTCGAGTGCAGGCTTAACAGTTTCTTTAGATACGGTGATCAGGTCGTACAAGTCGCCGGCGCGGTGTTTGATGATCTTGGCATCGGGATGGCATTTGTTATCGAGCACCTGCATTTCAGGGCCCGTTTCCCAGGGAAATTTATACTTCATCGTGTCTTCGTGCACGTAGAACATAATACCGCTGTTGCCACAGGTATCGATCTTCCATTCGAGCTTAAGGTCGAAATTTTCGTATTCTTCGTCGCTTACAATATCACCGCCATTCTTGATCTGCCAGTTTTCTTTTTCTGATGCATCGAGGTGTAGCGCCCCATCCACCACTTTCCAGGCCGCACCAATGGTGTTGGTGCCATACTTGTGCCAGCCTTTGGTAGACGTGCCATCGAAAAGGCTTACCCATCCATCTTTTACTTCTGCTTCGGTGAGAACTGAGGCCGCTTTAACCGCGGGAGAATCTTTTTTGACCGGTTCGGTTTTGGTAGTACCGGAATCATTGCAGGATACAGCGAAGAGCGCTATACCACAAATCCATATCAGCTTTTGCATTATTGTCAATTATTTTTTTAATGAGAGGATATAGTTAACCATACCTACGGCATCTTCTTTTGAAATGGCGGGGTGCGGTGTCATTTTGACCTCACCCCAGATACCACTACCCCCGGCGATGATCCTTTCTGCCAGTTTATCCGCCATACCCGGCTTACCAGCATATTTGGCAGCGATACTAACATAAGATGGCCCCTGCATGGGAGCGTCTGTCTTATGGCAGGAAGCACAATCGCTGGCTTCCATATTTGCTGCTGCACGTTCATGCTCGGGTGGCACGGAGGGCTTAGCAGCTACAGGCACTTCCGGCACCTGTATGGTTTCCGGGGGCTGAGAACTGCCACCGCCACAGGCGTAAAGCAGTACCGCCGCCGAGAATACAATAGTCATTCTTTTCATTGTTGTAAATTGTTTATTGTGATTGCTTTTTTTAATTAGTAGTCAGGAATTATAAATTATAAGCTTACCTGCTGCACGCAGGTTATTAATTGTTGAATTCCCTGTCACTCATCCTTCATAACTTATTATTCATTCCAGGCCTAAAATCCTCCTGTTAAACCCTTCATCCGTAGCCTGGCCTGCAAAATCGTCAAAGGCTTTTTCTGTTACACGTATGATGTGGTCGCGGATAAATACCGACCCTTCCCTGGCCCCATCTTCCGGGTGTTTGAGGCAGCACTCCCATTCCATCACGGCCCAGCCGGTATAATCGTATTGCGTCAGTTTACTGAAAATCGTTTTAAAGTCCACCTGCCCGTCGCCCGGACTGCGGTAGCGTCCTGCGCGGTTGAGCCAGCTTTGGTAACCGCCGAAAGTACCCTGCTTACCCGTAGCATTAAATTCGGCGTCTTTAACATGAAACGCTTTGATGCGCTCGTGGTAATGATCAATATAGCGTATATAATCCAGTTGCTGTAATACAAAATGCGAGGGATCATATAGTAAACAGGCACGGGGATGCTGGTTTACTTTTTCGAGGAACATTTCGTAGGTGATGCCGTCGAACAGGTCTTCGCCGGGATGCACTTCATAACACACATCCACGCCGCACCCGTCGAAAGTATTGAGTATCGGCAGCCATCGTTTAGCCAGTTCTTTAAATCCCTCCTCAACCAGCCCTTCCGGCCGTTGTGGCCAGGGGTGAAAAGTATGCCAGAGCAGGGCACCGCTGAAAGTGGCGTGTGCATTGAGGCCGAGGTGCTGCGAGGCTTTTGCTGCATACTCCAGTTGCTGAACAGCCCATGCCGTTCTTGCCTTGCTGTTGCCTTTTACTTCAGCCGGGGCAAACGCATCAAACAGCTCATCGTAGGCAGGATGCACAGCTACCAGTTGCCCCTGTAAATGAGTAGAGAGTTCTGTAATCTCCAGCCCGCATTCTTTAAGGCGGCCCGCCAGCTCATCGCAGTAAGTTTTACTTTCGGCTGCCGTTTTCAGGTCAATACAGCGGGCATCCCAGGTGGGTATCTGTACGCCTTTAAAACCGAGGCCTGCAGCCCACCGGCTGATGCTGGTCATTTCATTAAAAGGTGCGGCGTCGCCGAGGAACTGTGCTAAAAATATACCGGGTCCTTTGATCGTTCGCATGCAAACAGGTTTTATATATATTATACATCAAAACGCGTCCATTTTTCAGCAGATGCGGATGACTTGATAACGTTTTCGATAAATGCCATTCCCCTTACGCCTTCATCGGCGCCGGGGTAATCGAGCCAGGCCGCTTCGGGTGTAGTGCCTTCAAGTGTAGCCTGTATCGTTAGTGCAAAATTGCGGTACAGGTTGGCGAAGGCTTCGAGGTAACCTTCGGGGTGGCCGGAGGGCGTACGGCAGTTGTGCGCTGCCACAGGGTCGAGGTAGCCCGTGCCTGCCCGGTACACCTGTGTGGGCTGGTCAGTCCACTTTACCAGCAAGGTATTGGCATCTTCCTGCTTCCATTCAATGCCACCCTTTTCTCCATATACCCTGATCTTTACATTATTCTCTTCACCCGCTGCTACCTGTGTTGCCATCAGCACACCCGTTGCACCATTATTGAACTTCAGCAATACCGCGCCATCATCATCAAGCAGGCGGCCTGGTACTATAATATTGAGTGCGGCGCAAAGCGCTGTTACTTCCAGCCCGGTCACATATTCCGCCATATTAAACGCATGTGTGCCTATATCCCCCATCGAGCCCGCTGCTCCGCTGCGGTTCGGGTCGGTACGCCATGATGCCTGTGTCTGGCCCGTCGCTTCGAGCAATGTGCTCAGCCAGCCCTGCGGGTATTCGGCATACACTTTCCTGATCGGCCCCAGCACTCCACTGCGCAGCAGTTGCTTTGCCTGCTTGATCATTGGGTAGCCCGTATAGGTATGTGTGAGTAAAAAGAGCAACCCCGTTTCCTTAACCTTATCCCTGATGGCTTTTGCCTGTTCGAGAGAAAAGGCCACGGGCTTATCCACCGCCACATGAAAGCCTTTGCCGAGCGCCATCATCACAGGATCGAAGTGCAGGTGATTGGGTGTAACAACACAAATAAAATCAAGCCGTTTGTCTGCCGGCATAGCGGCTTCCGTTTCGAGCATCGTTTTATAATCGGTGTAAACGCGGTTGCTGTCGAGCATCAGTTTTTCGCCGGAAGCCAGGGCCGTCTCCGGCCTGCTGCTGAATGCACCGGCCACCAGTTCTACCATACCATCTATGCCAAAAGCAATGCGGTGTACGCCACCGATAAAAGCGCCGATACCACCGCCGATCATACCCACTCTTAGTTTTCTGCTACTCATTTTACGCAAACGTTTGTGTAAATATTTTTTATATGTAAGGTTAACAAATGTAATTATAAAATCACTACATTTAGTCTTTCTGGCAATCAACGATCACTAAACAAAACTCTTGCATGAAACTAACTTCCCGGCTGCAGCTGTCTACCATGATGTTCCTGAATTTCTTTGTATGGGGCATCTGGTTCGTAACCATGGGACTCTATCTTACCAAAGGCCCTATCGGGGCCAGTGACGAAAAAACAGGGCTTGCTTACGGCACACAATCTTTTGGCGCCATCATTGCTCCCTTTATTATCGGCATGATCGCCGACCGTTTTTTTTCTGCACAGAAAATATTGGGCGTGCTGCACCTCGCAGGAGCCGCCTTACTGTTTTATATTTCCAGCCAGACCGAATTTCCTTCTTTCTTTTCGCTGCTGCTTATTTATATGATCCTGTACATGCCTACGCTTGCACTGGTAAACGCCATTGCACTAAAGCAGATGACCAACCCTGAAAAAGAATTTTCCATCATCCGCATGTTTGGCACCATCGGCTGGATCGTTGCCGGTCTGATCATCGGCTGGCTCGGCTGGGAAAAAGATCCCGCCTCCCTTAATATTACTTTTAAAATATCAGCCATTGTATCGGCCGCATTCGGCCTGTTCAGTTTCTTCCTGCCCAATACGCCGCCGCCCAAAGCAGGCCAGCAGGTAACCGTAGGCGAAGTGCTGGGGCTTGATGCTTTTAAGCTGCTGCTCAACAGGAACTATCTCGTATTCTTTCTTGCGTCGATGCTGATCTGTATTCCTCTTGCTTTTTATTACCAGGAAACGAATAAGTTCCTCACAGAATCGGGTATGCAGGGTGCTGCGGGTAAAATGTCTATCGGCCAGATCGCCGAAACGGTATTCCTCTTCCTGATGCCTTTATTCTTTGCGCGTTTCAATATCAAAAAAATGCTGCTCATTGGTATGCTGGCCTGGGTGCTCCGTTACCTGCTCTTTGGCTTTGGCGATACGGGCGGTAATATATGGATGCTCTATATAGGTATTGCCCTGCACGGTGTATGTTACGATTTCTTCTTTGTTACCGGGCAGATCTATACAGATAAGACCGCCGGGCCACGTATCCGTTCGTCTGCACAGGGCCTTATTACCCTCGCTACGTATGGCGTGGGTATGCTGGTAGGTTTCTGGGTGGCGGGTAATATTGTAGGCAGTTATAAAACAGGAGAGAGTATGCACGAATGGAAAACGATCTGGATGATACCGGCTGCTATTGCAGGCGCGATCACCCTCCTTTTCCTGCTCCTGTTTAAAGATAAATCGGCTGCTTCGGCAGAAGCGTAATACAACCATGGAAAACCGCAGATCAACCATAAAAAAGATCGCAGCAGCAGCCATCGCCATGGGCATCGGCCGCCCTTTTGCCGCGCCGCTGGATGAGAGGGACGAAATGCCCTCCCGTTCTTTAAAGGGCAATATCAACCATTCGGTATGCGGGTGGACGTACAATTTCCTTCCGCTTGAAAAGCTCTGCCAAACGGTAAAAAAGTTACGCTTTGGCGCCATCGACCTCATTGGCCCGAAAGACTGGCCTCTGCTCAAACAATACGATATCCACTCCAGCATGTGCAATGGGGCTGAGATCAGCCTTACAGACGGCTGGATACACAAACAGCACCATGCCACCCTCATCAAGAACTATACAGAACATATCCATCTGGTAGCAGACGCGGGTTATACCAACCTGATCTGTTTCAGCGGCAACCGCAGGGGCATGGATGATGAAACAGGCCTGCAAAACTGCGTGGAAGGACTTAAGCAGGTACTCGCCCTTGCAGAAAAACGCAATGTGGTGATACAGATGGAACTCTTCAACAGTAAGGTGGATCACAAAGACTATATGTGCGACCGCTCTTCATGGGGTATAGAATTATGTAAGCGGCTGGACTCCCCCAACTTTAAGCTGCTGTATGATATCTACCACATGCAGATCAACGAAGGGGATGTTATCCGCACCATTACCGACAACCACATGTACTTTGGCCACTATCATACGGCAGGTGTACCGGGCAGGCACGAAATTGACGACACACAGGAGCTGTTTTACCCTGCCATCATGAAGGCGATCCTCGCCACGGGTTATAAGGGCTATGTGGCGCAGGAGTATATTCCCACAGGGCAGAGTGAAGAGGCAAAGATCAAAGCGCTGAAGAAGGCAATTAAAATATGTGATGTTTGAGCAGTTATGAGCCTGCCTGCGGCAGGAAAGCTATGAGTGATTGATGGGGATACCGCTATATATGAAGCGGGGTGCAGTTCATCTGAAACAATAAAAACATAAAATAAAATTATGGCAGACAACAATTACGATGCAATCGTTGTTGGTTCAGGCATTAGCGGTGGCTGGGCTGCAAAAGAATTAACCGAAAAAGGGTTAAAAGTGCTGATGCTGGAACGGGGCCGCGACATTGAGCACATCAAGGGCTATGTAAATGCCAATAAAGAATCGTGGGACTATCCCCATCGTGGCCGCCCTACACAGCAGATGATCAAGGATTATCCTGTGCTGAAACGCGACTACCCCCTTAACGAACAAACTTTTGGTATGTGGGCCAACGAAAAGGAATGCCCCTATACAGAAGAGAAGGGTAAACCGTTTGCCTGGTTCAGGGGTTACCATGTTGGCGGCCGTTCGCTGATGTGGGGTCGCCAGAGCTACCGCTGGAACAAAATGGACTTTGAAGCCAATGGCAAAGAGGGTATTGCTGTAGACTGGCCTATCCGTTATGATGACCTCGCTCCCTGGTACAGCCACGTGGAGAAATTCATCGGCGTACAGGGTAGTAAGCATGGCCTCGATGTACTGCCTGATGGTGAGTTTATGCCACCCATACCATTGAATGTTGTAGAAAAAGACGTAGCAGCCAAACTGCAGGCACACTATAAGGGCATGCGGCATCTTTTTATCGGCCGTTCTGCCAATATCACACAACCCTTGCCTAACCGCGTAGGCTGCCAGTACCGCGATAAATGCTGGCTGGGCTGCCCCTTTGGCGGTTATTTCAGTACACAGTCGTCTACCCTGCCCGCAGCAATGGCAACGGGCAACCTTACACTCCGCCCCTTCTCTATCGTATCGAAGATCATTTATGATAAAGACAAGCAAAGGGCCAAGGGTGTGGAGATCGTAGACGCTACAGACAACAAAACTTATACGTTCACCGCAAAAGTGATCTTCGTATGTGCTTCTGCGTTTAACTCTACCTGGTTGCTGATGAACTCGGCTACTGATATCTGGCCGGGCGGACTGGGCAGCAGCAGTGGAGAACTGGGGCATAACGTAATGGACCACCATTTCCGCGTAGGTGCGGGTGGCCGCGTAGAGGGTTATGAGGATAAATATTATTTTGGCCGCAGGCCGACGGGCTTCTATATCCCCCGCTTCAGAAATGTGGGTGATGACAAACGCGACTATGTGCGTGGCTTTGGCTACCAGGGTGGCGCAAGCCGCGACGGCTGGGGACGTGAAGTAGCGGAAATGAGCATCGGCGGCGACTTTAAAGATGCACTTACTGAACCGGGTAGCTGGGAGATCGGTATGACGGCCTTTGGGGAAATGCTGCCGGATCATAATAATACCATTTCGCTGAATAAAGACCAGAAGGATAAATGGGGACTGCCTACGCTGCACATGAACGTGGAGATAAAAGATAATGAAAAGAAGATGCGTAAGGATATGATAGATGACGCCAAAGAAATGCTGGAAGCTGCGGGTGTAAAAGACGTGAACGCCTGGGATTCGGGTTATGAACCGGGTATGGGTATCCACGAAATGGGTACTGCCCGCATGGGCCGCGACAAAAAAAGCTCGGTGCTCAACGGCAACAACCAGGTATGGGATGCTCCCAATGTGTTTGTTACCGATGGCGCCTGTATGACCTCGGCCTCCTGCGTAAACCCATCACTGACCTATATGGCTTTAACGGCCAGGGCGGTAAATTTTGCAGTAGAAGAGCTGAAAAAAGGAAATATCTAAAATCATTTCCTCCCTACATTATCCTGTTCATTCAATGCCGCCGAAGGCGGCAGTAAATAAAAAAGATTATGGAAAGAAGAGAACTTTTGAAACTCATGCTTGTGCTTACGGGCGGTGCTATGATTGGCGGCGACCTCATCATGAGCGGATGTAATACTACCGGCACAGGCGCTAAAGCTTTTGCCATTACCGATACTGATGTAGCCTTCCTCGATGAAGTGGGCGAAACCATCCTTCCCAAAACAAGCAGCCCCGGCGCCAAAGAAACGGGTATCGGTAAGCTGATGCGTACTATTGTTACCGACTGCTACGAAGAGAAGGACCAGGCCATCTTTACAGCAGGCTTTAAAAAGCTGGATGATGCCTGCGAAAAAATGCACAAGACCACCTTCCTCAAGGCAACGCCTGAGCAACGCACCAGCCTGCTCGTGAGCATCGACAAGGAAGCGAAGGACTATAACAAAAACAAGAAGAAGGAAGACCCCAACCATTATTTTACCATGTACAAGCAACTCACCCTCTGGGGATACTTTACCTCAGAGGCAGGGGCTACCAAAGCGCTGCGTCATATAGCGGTACCGGGTAAGTACGATGGTGATTTCCCCTATAAGAAAGGCGATAAGGCTTGGAGTTAGTAGTTATGAGGGATGAACCAGCCGGCAGCGGCAGGTTAGGTATTAGGAATTGGGGTTGGGTGATTGCTTTAATATATTTAAAAGAATCTGGTGACCAGGTGTAACTCTAAGGGCGACTTAGTTCTTTATTATTACACATTCAGCACTCATTAAACGGGAAAAAAATAAAATCAAACTCATGGATGCACAAAGAAGAAATTTTCTGAAACTTACCGGGTTGACAGCGGGAACCCTGGCGCTACAGACAGCGCTGGGCAAAAGTCCGCTGGATACACTTGAAGAAGTAACGGGTGCCGGGGTGCAGCCTTTTGGTCTGCAACTGTGGACGGTACGCGACGATATGGCCAAAGACCCCGAAGGGGTACTGAAAAAGCTGGCGGCTTATGGGTATAAGCAGATCGAAAGTTTTGAAGGTAAGGATGGCATGTACTGGGGCAAAACGAATACGGCATTCAAAAAATTCCTGAACGGGCTGGGCATGAGCATCATATCGAGCCATTGCGATATCAATACCGATTTTGAAAGAAAAGCCAACGAAGCGGCAGCCATCGGTATAAAATATCTTGTGTGTCCATGGAAAGGCCCGCAGAAAAGTATTGATGACTTCAAACGCTTTGCCGACGAGTTTAACAACAGGGGCGCTATCTGTAAGAAGGCGGGTATCCGTTTTGCCTATCACAACCACGATTATTCTTTTGTGCCCATCGATGGACAACTGCCGCAGGATGTGATGATGCAGAACACCGACCCGAAGCTGGTTGATTTTGAAATGGATATGTACTGGGTGGTAACGGCTGGCGTTGATCCCCTGGCATGGTTTAAGAAATATCCCAACCGTTTCCGGCTCTGTCATATCAAAGACCGTACTAAAGGCGCAACTGAAAAAGATGCTTCCTGTATCATCGGTACGGGCAGTATTGACTACCCTGCCCTGCTTAAACAGGCAAGGAAATATGGTATGCGTTACTTTATCGTTGAACAGGAAAAGTATGAAGGCACAACGCCGATGGATGCGGTTAAAGCTGATGCCGCTTATATGAAGAAGATAAGATATTGAAGTTACCTGCTTTAAAATATTTTACCAGGGAAGGGGCCGGTCACGATCAAACGCGACCGGCTTTTTTTATGAGCAGTCGGCAGGTGTTTTTCAGAAAATCCTTCCGCTCACCTTCTCCCGGTTTGGCTTAACAACCAGGCTTATCTAAAAGAAAAGCACTAGTCTCTTTCTGCCAGGTCTACAGTAACCAGGGTCGCTTTGCCGAGGTTCAGCGCCACTTCATGCAGCACTTGTTCTTCATGTCCAGGTTTGCTAACGGCCACGTCATACAATCCAGGAGCAACACCTTTCAGCACAAAACTGCCGGTGCGGCTGCTCTGGGTCATAAAGTCGGTACCCAACAATCGTATGTTTGCATACCTAAGGGGTGCCTTCCCATTTGCTGTGGTGATCTTCCCTTTCAACTGCGTACGGCTGGTATTGCTGTTTACAATTTTCCTGTTGCTTTTGTACGCATTGTAGAAAGTACTGTTCTCCTTTTTGAAATTGATTACCAGCTTATCCATCCGCCCGGTAAGGATCTTGCCGGCCCTTGCAAAAAGTGTTTCCAGAGTTTTGTTTACACCGGAACGGTCGCTGATGGCATTCCGCGGGGCTGGCAATAAACCCATATACCCATCGATCAGATCCTTTACTTCGGTAAGTATTTCAGACGTTACGCCATAATCGGCCAGCTTAACTTTGTGCAACTCCGCCACGGCAAGCACATTTTTGCAATGCGGCGCCAGCAGATCTTCCCGCAGGCGTTCGAGCCCTGAAGGCGAGCGGCGTACTTCCTCCTGCAGCGTAAGGTTTTCCGAGTCCACCGCATAAGCGTAAACATTTGCTGCAAGCGCTGCAACCCTTTGTACAAGTACTTTACGCAATGCCTGCTTGTCGAGCGTAACGCCTTTGATCATGCGTACGTGTTCCTGGAGATTACCCGCAATGGCTGTAACCACCGTTTTGAATGTTTGTACCGAAGTCTTAAAAGCCGGAACCGATGCCGTAATATCCGGGTGCTGTTCACAATGCTGTAATACGGCATTGTACATACTCAACTTAGACTCAAGGTGTTTGTTCATAAGTTTTCTTTTTAGGTTATGAAATAAATTAACGGCACAAAACAATGGGGATTTTATTTTAACAACAAGGTGTTTTACTACTTTTTTTTGTTAAAATTTTTTAACGGATTTTTTCAATATGCGAAACGATGCTTTTTAATAGTGCTTGTAATGCACTTCCGGTAAAACATACAGTTATGAATTATTGGAATAATGAGAATCATTTTTAATAACTGTAAAGGGTTGAGCTGCAACTATATTAACTGACAATCCGTCAGCCATGCCTTCTTGCAACTTATCATCGAAAAATGTAACTCTTTGCTTTTCAACACAATCAATAAATCTGAACATCAAATCGGTACCGGTTTGATGGTCTGCAATGCAGATTGAAAGGCTTACAATGCAAATTGAAAGGTCCGCAATGCATTTTGAATGGTCTGCAATGCAAAATGAAAGGTCTGCAATGCATTTTGAGGGTCAATCATGCAAAAACATATTATTAGCAAACATTATTTGTTGGCTCGCAATGCAAAATGAAAGGCAATCAATGCATTTTGAATGCCTTACAAACGACCCTGATCCTGAAACAATGTCAGTTAAGCTCAAATCGGCAAGTGTCGTGGTACAGACATATTGCCGACAGGAATGGCCAAACTGTTCAACAATCTCTTTCCAATTGTACGGAATGTTGTAATTTTCATTTGTACCAACACCACCCTTAAAGATGCGCACCTGCTTTCTTATATTATGCCTTTGCACAGCAACGCCCTATGTATTCGCTAGTCTCAACGATAATGATAAAAACCAATTGCTCAACAGGATTGAAGCGATCGCGCATAAATACCGTGTGCCCAATTACACGGTAATGGCCACACAGGAGGGCAGGGTTATTCTTGATGCGGACCGGCCATCCACTTCCACCGTCAATCATTATCTCATCGGTTCCTGCTCCAAGTCGTTTACCGCATTAGCGGTGCTGCAACTGGCCGACAAAAATCTCATTAGCCTCGACGAGACCGTAAGACATTACCTGCCATGGTTTGCCCTTGCTGATACTGCCCATAGCAACAGGGTAACTATTCGTCACCTGCTCAACCAGACCAGCGGTATCCCGCAACGGTATGGTTACTTCGATCACTTCACCAGCAGCGTCGCCGATTTCGAACTGCGGCTGGCGCAATGGTGCAGCAGTATCACACCTGCCAACGCCCCCGGTGAAGCGTTTGTATATTCCAATCTCAACTACCAACTGCTTGGGCTGGTTATTACCGCCGTTACCGGCAACACTTATGCTGCGTATGCAGATCAGCATATTTTCCAACCCATAGGTATGCAGGCGAGCTTTGCCGGCAACGGTACACAACCGCTTGTACCTGGCTATCAATATGCCTTTGCTGCAATACCCGTAAGGTCACCGCTTTACCCACACTCTCCTTTCCTTGTTCCCCAGGGCCTGATCAGCAGTACCGCAGAGGATATGTGCCGTTATCTTAACTGTATTATGAACGAAACAACAACTCCCGCAAACGGGCGCCTCCTTTCTCCCGCCGCATACAATGCTCTGCTCACCCCTGTTTATAAGGGTTATGCTATGGGCTGGACGAGCAATACTTCCAGCGGGAAGATCTATATGAGCCACCTTGGCCTCAACGAAGATTACAGCACGGCCATGGGATTTTGTAAAGCTGACCAACTCTGTATCGTTGTACTCTCTAATATCAACAGCTTTGAGTTTTGTAATGAAGTGCAGCAAACCGTATTCGCCGGTATTGCCGGGCACAGCCATACCTCACCGCGATTTTCACCCGAACTGCTTAAACGTTATTTTGTATCGGGCGCACTTCTATTTGTTTTGCTGGGGCTTTTTTATAATGCACACCGCTGGAGAAAGTATGGGTATGGCATTACCTGGCATCTTTCTTTTGTATCCCTGCTCAGGCTTATTATTGGTGTTGCTGCATCATTTGCTTTCCCTGTTCTTATCCCCCTGCTCAATAACCTCAGTCTCGCCCTGCTCATCAGCTTCCAGCCCGATTTCGGGTATGGCGTTATCGCTATTGCCGCATTAGGGAGCGTCAGCGCCTTCCTGCGGTACTGGTCTGCCGGGCGCAGGAACAAACAGTTACGCACCATTCAGTAATCGTTCGCTTAATGGTAAACAGTACTGCCTTTACTACATAGCAGTACTTATATTCGCAGCCACATTATTATGGTAATATTAATAGAACAGCAGTTATTGCTTCTGTGTGTTCGGGCGAACCTTTGAGTAAAAATGTTGGCAGGTCGCTATAACAAGCGATTTTATTAGGGCGTATCTGCGTCAGTCCAATTTCTGTTGAGAAATTTAACCTGCCTGACGAGATGATACTTTACCTGCCAACACACACTCTTAAAATAAACGAGCGCTAAAATAAGCCTTTCAATGACAATACAATCCGCAAACGGTTTCGGTAGGGAAAGTTTTTTGATCTCAATCTTTAAAGAGAGCTAAACATTAAGGAATATTAAGCCAACGTTAACAGGATATCGGGTATTACGATAAAGCCGCATACACCAACGAAATAAACTTAACTAACCTTAACTCCTTAATGTTAAAAAAAACAATTCAATATTTTTATAAAAAAACAGGCTGCCCCTTCCGGAACAGCCTGTTTACATTACTGCATTTATCTTTTACCGCATCAGGTACATTTTGCCATACCCTTTGTTGAAGTATTTATCAGTGCGGTCGTCTTTTGACTTGTATTTATCCAGCGCCTTACCGTTGAGGTTGGTGAGTACACGATAGAGGTACACACCGTTGGCAAGTTTCTGGCCGTACATATCCGTACCATCCCATTTGTATTCGGTGATGTTGCGGCCGATGTGGATAGGCCCGAG
The DNA here is from genome assembly GCA_964590975.1 of uncultured Ferruginibacter sp. Lineage (GTDB taxonomy): Bacteria > Bacteroidota > Bacteroidia > Chitinophagales > Chitinophagaceae > Ferruginibacter. The sequence goes on from CAZPXP010000005.1 coordinate 95,600, forward strand.
TTCGTTCATCGTAATTTCGCGCACCACCTTACCGGTGATGGTGAGGATCTGGATGCGGATGTTCTGGGGTATCTCACTACCCGTTACGGTAAATACAAAGGCAGTAGACGTAGTAAACGGATTGGGATAGTTGAGCAGGTTAGAGATCATCGGTTTGTTGATCACCGAGAAGTTCACCCTGTATTCCAGCTCACCAGCCTTGTTGCCCATCACGTCTTTACCGGTTACAAGCAGCTCGTAATCGCCGTCCTGCGGGAAGTAGGGCATAAAGTCTATTTTAGCCGTGTTATCACTTACTACCCCACCGGTGCCAGCTACTGCCGGCGTAAAGCGCATAGAGTCGTTAAAGCGGTAGGTACGCGTGGTATTGTCGGGGAAGCGTACCTGCACTTTCAGGAGGGCCGTATCTGCGAGGGCAAGGAAGCGGCTCTCGTCTTTGAGCTTAACGAGGATATTCGGTTTAGACGATACGATATCGCGGTTAAGAATATGCACACCATCGAAGGTAACATCCAGCAGCGGGTTATAGAGGTCTTCCCGAACAAGGAAGTTCTTAAGCAGTACGTTGTTGTAATGGTACTGTTCAGGCTGGTCATTGTCGGGGTTAAAGTCTATACCGAGGGTATTCATGCCCGGCAGGTTACGCGTGTCGATGGTATAATTGACCATCAGTGTATCGCCTGAAATAAGGGCTTTGCGTTTCTGTATGGGGATGATGTTCTGGAAGTTGTTCCTGTCGGTGATATACAGTTTCACTTTCAGGAGGCTGTCGAATGGCACCTGGCTGATGTTTTTGAATGCTACCGCGAAATCGATTTTCTCACCCTGCTCAACGGTATCACGCATTTTGTACATGAGGTTGGGGCTTACAGCTCCTTCGGGCACATAGTCGGCATTGATCCTCCAGTAGCGCAGTTGCTCGGGAGTGGCGTAGGCCGAATCGCTGGCCAGCATTTTGAGTTTGATATAAGGGAACTGGGCTGCGTCTACAAAAGAGAGACTCGTGTCTCTTGCGGGATACACTGTTGCCAGTTGTGAGCTTGATCCGTCGTTACGTACACCAAATACCTGTATCTGTGTGAGGTCGGAAGGTGCGGGGTCGCTGGTGCGGCCGCGCCAGTGCAGGGCCGTCCATTTGCGGGCGGGGCCAAATGCAGGCGATTCCATATTACCCTCGTTATAACGCGTTTGCAGGGGTATGGCCACATCGAGGTAAGAGTCTTCCTGCTCGCCTACGAATTGCTGGGGCGTAAAGCTGCTCACGCCTTTGCGGTAAAAATAAACAAAAGCCCGTGGTGCGTAGAAGCTGTCGATCTTACTGAAGCCGATATTCTTGAATGTATGGTACAGCGATTTACCGGAGCCCAGTGTAAGGGTATCATTCTTCCACTCGTTGATATAGCCAGCGTTGAAGTTGGGCGTAAGGTTCTTGATTGCCACATACATACCGTTAGGAATACTGTCTTCCAGGAACCTCATAAGGTTGGCACGGTAAACAGGATTGGTATAAGGAAATTCGAAGAATTTACGTGGCTCGTTGCAGACAGGCCAGCTACCAAAGCGGCCGCCGCCTCCAGGTACGTTTACGTTATTCCATGCCTGCAGCGTGGTACTGTCGAGCACATATACCTGTATGTTGGAGAATACGCAACCCCAGAACTCAATCTGGTCGAAGTCCATATTTACATTTACCTTATCAAAACTGTAGTACGGGTAAACACCGTTACGTATAATGAAGGTACGGGGCACCGTCTGGAAGCGGAACTGCCTGTCGGGATCAAGTTCCATCTTATCGTAGGTATTTTTCTTGTACTGGAAATAATGCGACTGGTTAAAGCCAGATGAACTGTTGGCCAGGTAGATAAAAGATGAATTGTTCCAGATATAGCTGCCACCAGTATTGAGCGGCACCATGGCGGTGCGCCAGTAGTACACTGTGCTGTCCGTAAAGGTCAGTCCTGTAGGGGTAAACTGTACCACACCACCCGGTCCTGAAGCATTATATGTTTTTTTGAAAGAAGAGTTGAACAGTTCGGTGGTATCCACTTCCATCACATACTGCCGCTGCGTATTGAGCGGATTAGCCGTGGAACTTACAAAAGTGGGGCTCTGCACGCTGATGATGGAATAGTTATAGGGATATACCGGGCGGAGTTCGTCTTCAAAGATCACAAAGTCTTTTACAAGACTGTTGTTGGTTTCAGACAGTTCAGACACCGCATTGTTTACGTCGAGGTCTACCATCAGTTTGTTGGTACCCTTATCAGTAAGAGGATTGATCGGTATTACAAGGTTGATCGAATCCATATAACGGATACCAGGTATCTTACCATTGTATAATACTTTAATAGAATCGTTGGGAAGCTTGCGGCGGATCAGCACGTTGATGGAATCGCCGGTAGAACGGCCGATATTCATCATTTTAACAGACGCAGTAAAGTTATTGTCTGCTACTGAAATGATAGACGGGCTGATCTTAACGAGCTGGTCTTCTACTACGAAGTCGGGTTTTGCAAAATTGTTCAGGCGGATGGCCGGATCGCCATGCAGGGTAAGTTCTTCAAGGTGGATACGGGTATAGTAATCCAGGGAAGAAGGATCTGAGCCCAGGGCCTGTATTACGCCTTTGATCTGGTTACCTACAGTATTGCCGTACATGGAGCGTGAAAAGCGGTTGTAGAACTCCAGGTTATAGAAGTTGAGGAACGGAGGTATGCCGAGGTGCGTACTGGCGAGGAAGCCGATACTACCCCTGTGCGGACTGAGCACGTATTTCTCCGAGAGGGTAAGATCGCCTGTGAGGCGGAGCGTATTAAATACAAAGAAGTTACCCGCACTGCAACCACTTACATTAAAGAAGGGGTACTTACCCGGATTGGTATATACTTCGGGGCTGCTGAGGTTAAACTCCAGCAGGTTGGCAGAAGAGTGACCAAAATAACCGATAAAGCTCAGGCCCTCCTGGAAAAGCTGGTCGATGCGCTGGCTCTGTACCTGCTGTACTGCCGCAGTACTGGCCTTGGCAAAGGTTTCTACCTTGGCACCATACAAACTGTCTTCGGCGATGGCCTCATAGTTTACCATATAGTTCTTAAATGAGGCATTTTCGGCACTATCCTTACCCCCAACCACGTGCATAAAGTTCTTCATCCAGGCTTTATCCTGTAATGTTTGCGAAGGCGATTGCTGCGCCTGCTCGTATTCCTTTACCTTATCGAGATAGATACCTACCTCATTACCATTGATGGCGGCAAGACGGCCAATGGGCACCAGTGGTACGTGTGTACCGGGAGCGCAGGCCAGAAGATTATCCGAAGCAGGCCAGCCGAAAGTCTGAACGATGTCCAGCTTATCGGCTGCCGGATTATTTTCGTTGGTTTTATAATCCGTATAGGCAATACCACGGCCGATGATAAATGTGTATTTGGGTTTGGTTCCGAAGTTCTGGTCGGCAAAGCGCAGGAAATCGCGTATGGCCGCAGGATGTTTTTTGATACCAAAAGCAAACTGATCGTTCAGCTCATCGATAGAAACTGTTTTAGCTGCGAAGCCACCACCTGTTACGCTGCTGCGGTACTGGCGATATTGTTCAACATAATCGACCCCACTGCCATTGTTATACATTACGGGGTTGGTGATGATCAGGTAATCTCCCTGGTTGGCGGCAAGTGAATAATTGACAAATGTTTTGGGGGTGAGCGACGCTATTGCAGTAACGGCAGCAGCATCCTGGCTGCACAGCACAAAGCGGCGCACTGCAGCCGTAGAGCCGGGCACTACTACCTTTATCTTACCGGGCACGGATACAATGTCGCAAACATAACGGGTGCCGCTGCTCAGATCGAGCAGTACGGGCGCTACCCCACCATTATTAAAGTTTTCTATGAGCAGGTAATTGTTCTGTGCTGAAGCGCCCAGTTCAAAGTAGAAATTCTTTTCGTTGTTGAAGTTGAACCTTGCGGGGTAAGTAACTTCAAAATTACTTACCACGATACGGTCGTTAGGGTTAGAGCTTGTACCGTTGATGGTTACGGGCAGGTTGGTAGGGCTGGCCAGCAGGCTGAGCGGCAACCCGCTTACACTTGTTTTGAGGTAGTTAAAGTAGGGCATTGCCTCATCTACTACTACAGTATTATAAAACTTTACGCGCAGGTTACGTGCGTTGAGCGCGTTACCAACGGCATTAATTTTAAAGGAGACGCTGTTTGCAGGACCAGCCTGGTAAACGTTCATCCTGTCGAGATCAAGAGAAAGATCGCAGCAGGGAAAAGCATCACCGCTGGACCAGCCTTCGCCCGAATCAAAAGAAGAGGAATATACGTATTCACCTACAATAGCCGCATAACCCCTGTTCTGCTGGTCCTTATAATGGATTTCGTAACGACGCATAAAATAAGGATCGGGCGAGGCCGCACCACTGCTCAGCGATGTGCCCGTTGTATAACGCAGGTTGGGCGTAACGGTATTGGTGGTGAGAAAATAAACCGCAGTATCAGAAAAAAGGCTGTATTTGTTATCCAGTTGAAAATCAGGATCACGGTAAAGGTCTGTATCAGGTGCACCATCGTTGCCCTCACCCCAGAACTCGATAAAGTCTGCAGAGCCAAGAGTGCCCGTAGCTACCGAGGTATAGAGGCGTACTTCCTTACCATTGCGCCATAGCTGAAAGTGCTGTGCCTGGGTACTGCTTAACCCTGCTGCATTCAGTGCGGGCTGACTGATACGGCAGATACCATCTCTGCCCAATTTGAATTTATAGTAGGTTTTGCTGTAATCTATCCAGCTATTATGCAACTGCGCGTGAGCACTGATACACAATAACATTAAAAATGGAAAAAGTATTTTCTTCATCATACGATGGGGTTGTTGTTTGGGATTACTCTTTTTCTTTTTTTACAAGGTTGATCATCAGAGAAAAGATATGCGTATACAGGGGCTGGCTTTGATTGGCCAGGTTAGAGAATGAATAGTCGAGCGTTACATTCTTGATTTTGAAACCGGCTCCTGCGCTTGGCTGGTAGATCCAGACTTTTTTCTGGTTTACTGTATCCTTATCGGCGAGTGCGCGCTGGAAATTGGTAATGCCTGCACGGATATGAAACACATCTTTGATCGTCGCTTCGAGGCCCAGGTGCGGATCAACACTTACCGGGTTGCTGCTGATCACGGTATTTCTTTTACCGTCAAAAGTAAAATCGAGATTGGCTTCGGCGAGAAGGTCTACCGAGTTGCCGAGCCTGAAGTTATATGAACCGCCTACAACCAGCCTTGGTGCGGTGATCTCTGTAGACTTGGTAGGTATTTCGTTTTTGGTAAGATAAAGTACCTCTTTTTCTTTTTCTGTAAACTTGAATGACCACGCGTTGAAGGTGGTAGTAACATCGCGGGCTACGATACCGATGTTCCAGCGGTCGGCCCTGATCTGTACACCCGCATCAAGACCAAAACCCCATGCTGTAGCAAACTTGCCTACTTTACGGTGGATCACTTTGGCATTAACGCCCCAACTGATCGTACGCTTTTCAGTTTCGCGGTATTTCTGTGCAAAGGAAAAGAGAAAGGCATAATCGGCAGAAGAGAAGCTCTGGATATTGTTGTAGTTGATGCTGCCATCAGGCTCTACAAGAAAGAGCGTATTGGGAATATCATCCACTGCAAAGCGCAGCAGTGAAAAACCGAGGGTACGTTTGTTGTCCTGTATGGGAATGGCAACCGTGCCGTAATCGTACTTGGCAATGTCGCCAAAATAGCTGGCGTGCATGAGCCCGATATTCGGGTGATCTTTTACACCGGTAAGACCGGCAGGGTTCCAGTAGCCTGCCGTAGCATCCTGTACCGAAGCCACCTGGGCACTGCCCATTGCCAGTCCGCGTGCACCTGCCCCGATATTCAGGAACTCATTGGAATATTTTCTGAACTGTGCAAAAGAAAGCGATGGCAGTACAAACAGTACCAACAAAAAACCGACCTGGGTTCGTCTCATATTGATTGAGTTAGTGATAGTAATACATTGAGGGCTGACGCCATAATCCGGGAAAACGTAATTATGGGTGATAAATTGTGTTTCCTGTCATTTCCCGGGGGCCCTTTTTAATGATACAAAGGTAACCCCGAAAGTTGATTTTCAATGATTTATCCCTGTTCTTCCTCTTTTCCCCTAATAAGACTCCCTGAAATCAAAAAAGGCTGCATTTTTTCAAATACAGCCTTTATACAAGGTGTGAGTAAGCTATGGCTGCAAAGATATGAAAAGATGAATAATTAGTTCTTACCCACAACCGAAAGATTTACGTTTGGACGGACGGTTACACTTGCGCCAGTCGTGATATTCAGGCTGCGGCAGGCAGCGTTGGCATTCACTACTGGGAAGTTCACCACAGTACCGGCGCCAACCGTTACATCGGTGTACTGGTCGGGCAGGGTACCGCAGCTCCAGTTGGCCGGGTTTTCCCAGTTGCTGTTTACCGCACCGGTCCATTTTATGGAAAACTTAAGGGTGTACTCCCCGCTGTAATAAGTATTTACCCCGTCTGTGATGGTACAGCGGTATTTATACCCATACCAGTTGGTAGGCGGGGTAAGGAGGCGCAGTGAATCGCTGCTAACACCGGTATAAGAAGCCCCATTGCTGATGTCTGCATACCCCGAGCCTGTATTTACCTGCCATTTGTAGGTATAGGCCCCGGTATATCCCGAAGTATAGTAGATATTATTTCCCGGGCAGGGCGCATTTACCACCATAAAATTGCGGTAAAGCAGGTTATTGAAATGGAACTGCTCGGGCTGGTCATTATCGGGGTTCACATCGAGCACCAACTGGTTCTGCCCGTTGTAATCGGCGGCCGGTATGCGGTAGGTGATCAGTACACTGTCGTTGGCAGCCAGTGGCGCCAGCTTGGTACCGGTACCGCTTACTACCGGGTACAGGTGGTCATTACCATAATTATCTTTTACTGTGATGCGCACCAGCAGGCTGTCGAAAGCAATAGGCGTAAGGTTTTTAAACATCACTTTAAAGTCGAGTGTATCCGCCGGGGTAAGCGTATCCCTGAACTGGAACACACTGTTGGGCGCTATACCTCCCTCAGGCAGGAAGTCGCCCGTAAGCATCCAATATTTCAGTTGGGTTGCCTGCGCATACTGCTGGTTCTCGTTGTGCATACGCATTTTCAGGTAAGGATAGATGCTGGCATCAATAAAGCTGATAGAAGTATCTTTTGAATTATATACCCTCGTCAGCAACGTTTCTGTACCACTGTTATCCTTGCCGATGATGTCAAAATATCTTGAAGTGGTGGAGTCTTCGCTGGTACGTTTATCCCATTTAAAATGATCCCATGCCTTTGCCGGTCCGAGCCAGGGTGTTTCGATATCACCCGATATGTCCTTACCCGCCAGTTGGAAGGTATCCACAAGCTGGGTGTTCACAGTGGGCGCTACACTTTGCCTTACCTCAGTGGCACCATTGCCGTTCTTCTTAAATACAAAGATGAACTGTTTGTTACTGGTAAAGGAGTCGATCTGGTGCAGCCCCATCTGGTGAAACTTATGCCAGAGCGATTTACCGCTGCCGAGTGTGCTGGTATCTGCTTTCCAGTCGTTGATAAACGTGTTGGAGTATCCCTCATATACCAGGTTCCGTACGGCAACGTACTGCCCGGATGGAATACTGTCAAAGAAGTCCATTGCCTTTTTCCGGTACTCCGGCGAAGAGAAGGGGAACTCAAAGAATTTCCTTGGCGAATTACAAACGGGCCAGCTACCCATCCTGCCTCCGCCGCCGCTGGTGGTATAGTTCGACCAGGGCTGCTGGGTAAGGCTATCGAGTACATAAAACTGTAGACTGGTGAATACACAACCCCAATATTCGAGCTGATCGGAGTTGAGGTTGATATTATTCCTGTCCCAACTGTAATAAGGGTATACGCCTGCGCGCAGGAGGAGTTTACGCGTCTGGTTGTTAAACCCGAAACGACGCGTGGCAGGGTTGATGTTCATACCGGTGAGCCCATCATCGGTGTACTGGAAATAATGTTTCTGGGCAAAACCACCGCTGCTGCCATTGATATAGGTGAAGGAACTGTTGAGCCAGCGGGTAGTACCTGTTACAGGCCCTACAGCCAGTCGCCAGTAATACACAGTACTGTCTGTTAGCGTAGCGCCGGGTACAAATTTGACAACACCACCTGAATCGGATACCGTACGGGTGATCTTAAGCGGTGAGTTAAAATTACGCGTAGTATCCATTTCCATCACGTACTGTTTTACACCTTCTGTTGGGTTGGCCGTAGAACCGTACAGCACGAGGTTGGAGTTACTGATGATAGAATAGTTATAGGGATATACGGGTCGCAGTTCGTCATCAATTACCGTAAAGTCTTTAATGGCTGTATTATTGGATTCAGACAGTTCAGGTATTTCGTTGGCAGGGTCGATGGTTACGATAACCTGGTTTAACCCTTTATCGCGTAAAGGATTCAGCGGCAGCATTACCTGTATATTGTCTTCATTGAGTGTTGCCTTCATTCGCAGCGTGGCGATCGTAACAACAGCATTATCTGCCTGTTTATGCTGCACCCTTACGGTTACCGAATCGCTGACAGCTTTACCAATATTCTGTATCCGTGCATTAATCGTTACCTGTTCGTCGGCAATACTGATCACCGAAGGAGAGAAACTGATCTGCGATTGCTGTATGGCATAGTCTGGCAATGCATGAGGATTCAGGCGTATAGCAGGATCCCCATGATAAGTGATCTCTTCTGCATGTGTGCGTGAGAGAAAGTCGAAAGAATACAAGTTCATTACATTTTCCATCGACGTTTTCATTATATCCCCAATGCCCTGGCCATACATATAATTGCTAAGGTTATTGTAGAATGCAGTAGTTACATAATTGAGCTGCTGCGGCAGGCCAAAATGTGTACTGGCTATAAACCCGATACTGCCCTTCTGCTCGGAGAATACGTACTTCTCCGACAACGTACCCTTACTTACCGGGCGTAGTGTATCGAAAAGGAACAGGTTGCCTGTATTACAACCATTTACAATAATGAGCGGGTATTTACCACCGTTATTATAGTTCTGCGGGTTATCTAAGTTAAATTCGAGTGTGTTGGGAGACGAGTGTCCGAAATAGGTAAGCAGGCTAAGCCCGTCGCTGAACAAGGTATCAATCACTTTTGTAGACCCTACAGCAGTGTACTGCCCGGAGTTCTGGCTAAAGCTGTAAACTTTACCTCCAAAAGCCGTATCGGAGATAAGCTGCTCGTATCCCTGCATATATGCGGTGATAAGGCCATAGAGTGATGGATCGTCGATTGCACCGGTAATGTGTGCTACATTCTTCATCCAGCCTTTTCCTGCAATGGTCTGTGCTGAAGTTACCTGCGCCAGTTCAAATTGCTTTACCTTATCAAGGTAGTCGCCTACTTCTTTGCCGGTAATGGCAGAGAGGCGGCTGGTGGCTATGCGTGGTGTGGTGCCCGTTCTGTCTGCGGTGAGCAGGTTATCGGATGCGGGGAAACCAAAAGTAGGTATCATGGCCAGCCCGCTTACATTAGGATCGTTCTCGTGTGCGCGGAACTCGTCGTAGCTCAGGCCACGGCCAATAAGGAAAAAATATTTGGGTGCGGTGCCAAAGTTGGCAAGGCTGAAACTGGCAAAATTGCGGATGGCCAGCGGGTTTTGTTTAATACCATATCCAAACTGGTCGATAAGCTGGTCTATATCGACCGTTTTTGCCTGGTAAGCCCCTCCCGCGGCTGAGCTGCGGTACTGCCGGTATTTTTCTACGTTGTTATTGCCCAACCCGTCGTTATACAACCGGGGATGACTGATGATGATATAATTACCCTGGTTGGCAGCCGCACTGAAATTGGTAAAGTTGCGCTGCGTAAGTGAAGTAATGCCGGTTATGCTACCCGCGTCTGCATTCAGCAATACCAGCTTACGGGCAGTGGCTGATGCTGGCAGTACAAACCTTACCTGGCTTCCTGATACATCGCCTACGATACGAAAGTTATTGGTAAGATCGTATAATATGGGGTTGCTTCCGCCATTATTAAAGTTATCGATCACGAGGTATTTACCAGTGGCTGAACCGGGCAGTTCAAATTCAAAAAGGCTTTCGCCGCCAAAATTAAACTGGCGCGGATAGGTAAGCTCGTAACCTGAAGCGACAATCTTATCTCCTCCTATACCATCATTGATAAACTGTACATTGGCAGCATTGCCGGCAAGGGTACTGATGGGTACGGTTACGGGGGGGAAATTTTTTACGTCGAAACCACTAACATAAAAGCTGCCGAACTCAGTACCGTTTACCATGAGGGTAATATTCCGGGCATTTATATAATTACCCGCAGCAGTTGCGGTGATGCTGCCTGCCGGTCCTGAGGGATACAGGTAAAGATTAGGCGTATTGTCTTCAAGCGCAGCACCTGGCAAGATATTGTCTGAAGTCCACCCCTCTCCTTTTTCGTAAGCTGAAGAATGAATCAGTTCGCCAAAGTCTACCCCGAAGCCGGGGTTCAGGTGATGGGTAAACGTACGCACCAGCCTGTGCATAAAATAGGTTTCGGCGGGCAGTGCATTGCCTGCTACATTATTAGCCGTGGCAGTAAACCGTTTATTGCCACCGGCCGCATTAACAGTAAGATAATATGCCGAAGTATCGGTCATCAGGCTGAGCTTATCCGTCAACTGTATATCATCTGTTTTGTAAAGCCCTTTTTCCATCGTACCGTCGTTGCGGTTGCCATAGAACTCAAGGTAACCACCTCCGGGCAGGGTGCCGGATGCCACCGAAGTATAAAGGGCTACCTGCTGGCCGTTGCGCCAGAGCTGGAATTGCTGAACGGGTACGGAGGCAAGACCGGAGGCGGCAAGTGCAGACTGGCTGATGCGGTGAATGCCATTACGGCCTACATTAAACTTATAGTAGGTTTTTGAATAATCTATCCATTCGTTCCCAAAAGGTTGTGCTGATACGCCCAGGACTGACATAGCTGTCAGGCATGCAAGTAAAATTTTCTTCATGATGGAATAAACGGGTTTCGTTTAATAAGGCTTGCACTGTATTACGCAGGATACGTGGATTGGGTTTTATGGATAAGATGGGAAAAATATGTAAGTAAGTACAAACATAGCGTTTATTCTCAGGAATTCTGCCCATTTTTGCAAAAAAAACTCAACAAAAAGGCCCTCTGAGGCCATAAATTGAACCAAACAAAACAGCAGACGGATGACGAATTTAATTGAAGAATTGCAATGGAGGGGAATGGTACAGGACATTATGCCCGGTACGGAAGATCAACTGAAAAAGGAAATGACCACGGGTTATGTAGGGTTCGATCCTACGGCTGACAGCCTGCATATCGGGAACCTGGTACCCATCATGCTGCTGGTACACCTGCAAAGGGCAGGCCATAAGCCGATTGCCCTTGTAGGCGGCGCCACTGGTATGGTAGGCGATCCCAGCGGCAAAAGTGAGGAGAGAAACCTGCTGGATGAAGCTACTCTTGCGCGCAACCAGGCGGGTGTAAAGGCACAACTGGAAAAATTCCTGAGCTTCGACCCTGCCCTGCCGAACTATGCGGAGATGGTGAACAACTACGACTGGTTTCAATCGTTTACCTTCCTGTCGTTCATCCGCGATGTAGGTAAACATATTACGGTAAATTATATGATGAGTAAAGACAGCGTAAAGAAAAGGCTGGAGGGTGATAACGGGATGAGCTTTACAGAGTTTACCTATCAACTGGTACAGGGTTACGATTTTTACTGGCTGTATAACAATAAGCATTGCAAATTACAAATGGGCGGCAGCGACCAGTGGGGCAATATTGTAACGGGCACAGAGCTGATCAGGCGCAAAGGCGGTGGCGAGGCTTTTGCCTTTACCTGCCCGTTGATCACCAGGGCCGATGGTGGCAAGTTTGGTAAATCCGAGCAGGGTAATGTATGGCTTGACCCTGCCCGCACTTCTCCCTACCAGTTTTACCAGTTCTGGCTGAACGCGGGCGATGTGGATGCCGAAAAATACATCAGGATATTTACACTGCTGCCCAAAGCTGAGATAGATGCTGTTATTGCTGCACATGAAACGGATAAGGGCGCCAGGCGCTTACAAAAAAAACTGGCTGAAGAGGTAACGCTTTTTGTACACGGCGCCGCAGCGCTTGAAGAAGCCATTACTACCACCGAAAAACTGTTCAGCAAACAGAATGAGCCGATCGAAAACATGACGGCTGAAGATCTTGCTGCCATACAGGGTATCATCAAAACAACCATTACCGAAAACAAGCTTGCTGAGGGTATTGATGTAATCAGCCTTGTTTCCGACACGGGCATCTTTACCAGCCGCGGCGAAGCGCGTAAGATGATACAGAACGGCGGCCTGAGCATCAACCGCAATAAGATCACCGATATTGCACAGGTGATCAATATAGATATGCTGCTGCACCAAAAGTACTTACTGGTACAGAAGGGTAAGAAGCAGTATTATTTGGTAGAAACGCTATAAAGCAGGAGTCAGGAGTTTGCCTGCCGCAGGCAGGTTGGTAACCGGGGGCCGAATGCTACCGTACATATATAATATATACAGATCAATATAGTTTTGAAAAAAACGAACATAGGCATACCTTATAACCTGCCTGACCCGGGCGGGTTTATACTCCATAATTCGTAACGCATAATTATCTTTATTTTGTCAGTGCATCGAGATCGGTAAAATACCGTTCCTGTTCGGCATTAAGATAAGGCAGTTTTGTTTTGCCGAACTTCTGCTGCAACTGTACCGCCAACGTTCTTGCTTTTCTTTTGTCGTTGGCTGCAAGTAGCCTGTAGATACTCGTATAATAGGCCCACCGAAAACCGTTCAGCAATAATACTGCATCACGCGATTTTTTCATATCGTTACCGGCCACCTTACGGATATTATACTGATCGAGGTTGGGGGAAACCGCAGCATCCTGCCCTTCTGCAGGCGTCACGTAGCTGAGCCTTGTTACCAGCCCTTCATCAAGCAGGTATTTCTCAAGAAAAAGGTTGTACGACGAATCTGATGTAGCGGGAAAATACACATCCCTGCGGAAAAAGTTTTCACGGAGTATATCCAGCAGCATCCTGTCGCCTTTTAAAATAAAGCGGCCCGCATAGGTTGGCCGGAGTTCCCAGCTAAGGCTCTGGCTCCCGTCGGCAGGATTATTGATCGTGATCTGCTGTGGCTGCCATTCTATATAATCGAGCGTATCAATCTGGCTATCGGTAAAGCTCATTTTAAGGTGAGCCTCATTTTTCAGGTAACGTGTGTACCAGCCTGTATTGATCAGGTTGGCATCTATTACAGTAATATCAGTCCTGTATTTTTCAACTGTCTGTAAATACCATAACGGGATGGTAATATTATCGCCATACGTAACAAGAATGCCATTGCTGCTGCAACTGTTTAACATCTGCCTGTTATATTCAAGTACAGCATCAATAAAACCTCCCCGCTTTTTGCCTTCACTGAAAGCCCATACCGCGGAATCCTTTAACCCCCTCGTAAGATAGGCCTGTGCGAGACTGCCCCATACGGATGATAGTTTTGAATAAGGGTCGAGAGCAAGCATTTCCCCCTTATATATGGGTTGTAAACGGTTTACTTCTTCAAACTGTGTGCTCGATTTGAGCGTCATATCTTTATTTAAATCAACCATCCGGCTGCCATCGCTCATATTGATCCTGTCGATGGTATAGCCAAGAAAATAATGCAGTTCGGCATTGGCAGGGTTTAGCTTTAGCTGGTTGGTAAGCATGCGGTAAGCCTTTGTATAATCGGGTGTTTGCTGCCCTGCCTGTTTTTTAAATTCACGTTTACCACTGTCGGCAATAACTATGTCAGCTCTTTTCGGCGTGCTTTGTGCAACACAGAGGGTAGTAAATAAAACGGTAACTCCTGTAAGTAAAGTCTTCATAAAATCAACATTGCAGATTATACACACGAAGGTAACCGGAAAACGATACCGCTTCCATACCCGCTGGTACGGAAAAAAAAACCGAAGAGGCACCTGTATGATACTATTGTTTTACAAACACACCCTGGTATACCTTATCGCCTTTGGTAACACGAAGTACATACTGCCCCCTGCTGTAAGCAGAAAGATCGAGTGTAGCCGTGCTCGCACTTACTGTTTGCTGGAGCAGGCGGATACCGATGGTATTGTATATCTGGAGGATGGCGTTTCCGCTGATACCGGGTATACTGATCTGCAGCCTGTCGTTTACAGGATTGGGATACAATACCAGCCCGGGATGATCTTCACCTTTTATAAATACCACATCAGAGTAATTGATCCGGCCATCCACGTCCTGCTGGCGGATGCGGTAATATGCATCCCTGCCCATGTGTGCGGGATCGGGAAGCTGGTAAGACCCTGTAAACGAACTTAGCCCCTGCTGACGTACCTGTGCGGTGACCGTAGATAATGGCGTATAGTGTATGCCATCGCTGCTGTATTCGGCAGTGTACTGTTTGGTAAGGCTGTTTTCCTGCGCTTTCCATTGCAGCATGTGCGCGTTGCGCTGGCGGGTTACTGTAAAGCTTAACCATCGTACGGGTATAGGATTGCTGGCAAAAAGATCTGTTTCCCAGATACCACGGCCATATGTAGCCACCCTTACTTTGCGGGCCGATTGTTGTATATCCAGTTCATTGATGGCTACGAGGGGTAAACCAAGCAGGTAAGGTACCCAATCGCTCATGGTATTATCTCGGTAATACACACCTGTATTCATCCCGATATATAACCCTTCGTTCGGATCATCGCGGTCAACTACAATACTGCGTGCTGCCACGGTGGGCAGTGTACCAGCAATACTGGTAAATACGGTACCGGAATCAGACGAAACATATACCCGGTTGGTAGTACCGCTGCAGGTGATCCACAGTTTTGTGGGGTCGCCGGTACTAACGCAGATAGAAGTAATCGCCGCGGGTGCTGTTTTCCTCGTCCAGCTTGCTCCGCCATTACCCGTAACATAAAGATTGGTACCGTCAGACGCGTAAATAAAATCAGGATTGCGGAGAGATATGGTCAGGCAGGCCAGAGTAGTGGTGATTACGCCCGCCGAGATATTGGTCCAGGTATTGCCACGGTTTACCGTTTTATATACACCCGTCCAGCCGCCGAATACAATACTGTCGTTAGTGGGGTGTACCGCAAAAGGAGTTACCCATTGCCCGGCAGAGGGTCGCGGCAGGCTGCTGTAGCTTGAGCCGCCATTCACAGAACGGTATAACTGCCCGTTCTGCGAAGTACCATATACTACATTGGCGTTAGTATAGCTGAACTCCATTTCCATACCGTCTGCACCAAGCCAGTCGATCCAACCCGGCACTTTATTGATGCTGCTGCCATTATCCTGTGCACCACCACCAAACCAGTCGGGGTTCGTCTGCGAACAATCGAGCCGGTAAAACTGGCGTATGCCCAGGCCGGTGGAAAGATCGAGCCAGTTATCGCCTTTATCGATGCTTTTGTAAATACCTCCGTCAGAACTGGAATAGATCGTATTATTTACCCAGTTGAGGGTGTGCACGTCGGCATGGTTATACCCTGTACTGTTTGGAAGGCTCCATTCGGTAATAGCGGTAAAACTTGTACCACCGTTAATTGATTTAAAACAGATGATCCCTGCGATATATAGTTCGTCTGCATTGTATGGCGATACACACATGGCCATGTCATACGTAGCCTGCCCTGTAGTACCCGTACCGTTGGCATCGTAGCCAAAAAAATTGGTTCCTGAAGCGGGGTTACCTACTATTTGTGTTACAAAACTGAGCCCTCCGTCGGTAGAGCGGTAAAGACGGCCAAACAGGCTGCCACTGGCCTGCACAGCATACACGATATTAGGATTGGCCGCCGAAACACTCACGAGGGTACGGCCGCTGTTGGTAATGCCATTGCCTGAAGTAAGCGTAGTCCAGCTCACCCCGTTATCCACCGAACGCATAACACCATTACCGGAAGCAAACATGGTGTTGACGTCATCGGTTTTAAACTCAATATCTTCTGTAGACACATTGGATACCTGTGTCCAGTTTACACCTGCATTAACAGAACGGTAAATACCACCTGTACTTGCAGCAAATACAATATTTGAATTACCAGGTTGCACTACAAACTTTCGTACTGTACCGGCAATACCCCCCATTGTTACCCATGAAGCGCCACCGTCATACGACTTGAAAACACCCGAGGCAGAAAGATATACGATATCAACATTAGTTGGGTCCACAGTAACGGCATTAACAGTGAGGCGGTTAGCCGCATTATCAGACAGGGGTGTCCAGGTTACACCGCTGTTCTCCGACTTCCACAAGCCCCCACCCGGCGAACCAATATAAATTACAGTAGTATCTACGGGAGCAATACCAATACAGGTAATACGCCCTACGCCTGGATTCCAGCCTGAGGTACGGTTCCACGATCGCGGACCTTTCTCTACCCATATTGCCATTGTAGAAGTAGGCGTCATGGTGCGCATGGCCTGTTCGAACGCGTTATATTCATCTTCCGGCGGCAGGATATAGCCATCGGCCGTAAGGTGAAAACGCTGTTCATAGTACCAGCGCTGGTACTGGTTGTAGCCCGTACCCTTACCTGTACCCACAATATTAAAATGGAGTTGCGCGATAGAATCGATCTGGGATAGTTTAATATCCCTGCGTTGCATCAGTTGAATGATATCGGTGCTTTGTGCATGCAAAGACATCGTACCCATAAAAAGCCCAATAGTAGCAGTCAGTATCAGTTTTTTCATTGACTCCGGAATTTAGTGCCAGCAAATATATTAAAATCGAAGCATACAGATGTACTATATGTAGGACCCTGTATGTAAAGTGTGAAGCAGGTTACAGCATTCATTAACGGCTATCCCTTGCTGTTGCCGGGTGAAAGGTCTGCCAACTATGCCAGTACTCCTGGTACACACTAACGGGCTTAAGACCGGGCACTCCCGCAGTAAGCGAAGCGCCTGATAATAAATAATTATTTTGTCCGTCTTTCAGCGTATCGCCTGCGAGCACAAATTTTTGATCGTTGCTGGTACGTTGCAGCGCTGCAAGGCTTTTATTATCCTCCGCCAGCAGCACAACAATGGGTTGACCATTAAGCACATCGTAGATAAGGTGTTCTTTTTGAAGGGTATTCCAATCGTATGCTTTACTCGCCTTGCCTGCCACTACACCTGCCACCCACGATTTTTCCTGCCAGGAGAGACTGTCTTTACGGGTAAGATTACTCTTGCTTTTACCCGATTCGTAATTGCTCATATCTTCGTATTGTTTGGCAAAACTGCTGTCGGGCTGCATGATCAAACTGGTAGGATGGAGCGCCAGCCATTGATGCAGTGATACCTGCCGGCCAGGTATTTCGGGCAGCGACTGCCCTTTTAACTTACCTGCGATGGCTTCCCCATTTGATTGGCGCCACCAGCTACCGGTAGTTGCGTCTTCAAACATGGCATTAAAATGATCCATACCTACAAGACGAAACTTTTCGGGTTTGCCATTTACGAGGGGTTCAAACACACGACCTGTACGGCATACGGTGCAATAAGTGATCATAAGAGGCTTTCCGCCGATGGTATCAATTACCTGGTGGTGATAACCGAGGTATTGTATGGGATAGGCCCTTGCCTGCCCATTGTACTCCACCCCGATCACGAGGCGACCGGTATCCACCTTATTATCTGCGCCTGCTGCCATACGCAGGTGCTTAGGCTGCAGAAACATACTGTCTGCCGCCATCATAAAATTGGCGAGGTAAACAACACCCAGCGACAGTACTAAAAACAGCAGGCCGAAAAACTTTGATGAACGGAACGCGGCACCGATACCCACAAGCATCATCCCTAAAAAAAGTATCCGGAATAACCAGCGCCACTGGTAGAGAAAATAAGCGCCGCCGATACTGTTCATCCGCTGGCTGCCGGGCATGGGCATGATGAAATAAACATTCGCTATTTCGAACAGGATGAGCCCGAGAGCGCCGAGATAAAAATACTTTTTCATTTTATTGATTTAAACAACAGCACGGTATCCCGGCTGTTATGATACAAATAATCTTTCATTTACTTTTAAAGTTACTATAAAACCCAGCCCAAACACTCAGGAGAACAGTGTAAGTGAATTGGCAACCTACCCGGTACGCTCACCAGCCAGCCCAATTCCTCTGCCCTGGCAATCAAAAACATTTGGAACATTTTCGCATCTCCCTTATTTTTGCACTCCTTTTTACGGATTGCCCGATAGTATAAAGGTAGTACGACAGATTTTGATTCTGTTTGTCTTGGTTCGAATCCAGGTCGGGCAACTTAACAGGACAAGTCGTTTTTGAACGGTTTGTCCTGTTTTATTATAAGAACCCTGTAATAATTTTTCAGGGGAGCATTTTTAAAATACCTAAAAGAAATTGCCGAAACCAATCCGGTAATTTCTCTTCCGGTATGATTAATTCTGATTTTGAGTTATTTATACCGGCAAGCAGTAATGGCTCTGTAAAAGAAGTATTAAAGGTTAAAAGAGAATACAGATACAAGAGATAAAAATGCTTGTTTACATACCTGTATTCCTGATTTCCATAATTCCAGATGTTTTTGCATATATAGTTTACCGCCATCAAAAATCAGCGAATCTTCCAATACGTTAGCCGAAACAAAATCTTGTCCGACAGTAGATTTTCCCGCTCCGTCAGAACCAGAAATCATATATAAATCAGGCATGAAAAGCTGTCAGTCCCGGAGATAGGCGAAGTTGTGTAATTTCATCAGTTGATAATTCACGTATAGCTTTAAAGTAATTACCAGATTCATTCATCTGCGCTATAGCTGTTTTACAGTTAGCCTATTCCATGCAGCGTTGATAAGAAGGTAAATCAGGAGAGTTAATCATAAATGATTTGTCACTTCGCAACTTATTGATACAGGTTCTAAGCACCACTTTATAGCCAATCTGTTCGGATCTCTGAATTTGCGTCATGTCGTCGAATTAGTATCTATAAATTTAATGATGGTATATTTAATATAAATATTAACACATACAATCATCACTTCTTAACGTTCACCCATCGTTCCCTCACCATCCGTCGCAATTCGTCGTGAAAGTAGAAGGCGCGGCTCATATCCTTACTGTCCCACGCTGTATTCTCCAGCACGATGATGCTTATTTGCTGCCCGGGGTAATAAATGTCCGTAGCGATAAAGCCGGGAATATAGCCATTATGGCTGATCTCTCTTACACCGCCAATAATATCTACCTGCACGCCATAGCCATATCCCATATCACCCCAGCGATGCACGCGTGTAATAGCCCGTGTGGTCATCTGTTGGTACAGGCTGTCGGGTAAGAGCTTACCATTGTGCAGATACCTGTTCCATTGCAGCAGATCGCGTGCCTGCCCGATCATGCCGCCCGACGGACCGGGCACCACCTCATAAGGCTTTACCTCTGCAAAGAGGGCGCCACCGGGTTGTTCTGTTGAACCTGTTACCAACCCGGCAAGCCGTGGATCGGGCTGATCTTTTACCGGCACAAAGGTATTGAGCATACCACAGGTATGGAAAAGATCTGATGCGAGTTGCTCAAAAGGTTGTCCTGCGGCCTGCGCCGCAATTTCTCCCAATACGATATATCCAAAATTGGAGTATGCAAATTTGCTGCCTGGGGTAAAGGCGAGCGGTTTATCCCAGGCTTGTACACCGGCACTGTGGCAAAGCAGTTGGTGCAGTGTAACCGAATCGGGCCAGCCTGCTGTGGTGCCGGGCAGGTATCGCCTGACCGGAGCATTGAGTTGCAGTTTGCCTTTTGCTACCTGTTGCAGAACTAATGTGGCGGTAATCTGTTTGCTGATAGATCCTATGGCAAAGGCATGCCCGGTACGCAGGGGGATGGTACGGGCAGTATCGGCAAAACCATGCGCTTTGAAATACACGATCTTCCCTTTCTTCGCCACCAATACTACACCATTAAAAGAATGCGGAATGGTTTTGTTAAGCAAAGTATTTACCGCCGGCCAGTTTTTCTGTGCAAACACTGGTGCTGACAGGAACAATAAACTAATAAGTAGCAGAAACAATCTCATGGTTCACCCTTTCGGACTTTCAACTTTGGGGACTACTGGATAAAATATACTTCCGCGATCTTGCCCTTTGCTATCTTATAAATGGCTATGCCACTGACGAGATTGGGGCCAAAGCCGGTTATGCTTTCATGATCGATAACGGTATTATCCTGTATAATACGGTTCACGAGCTGACAATGCAGGTTTTTGATATTCTGGAACATACCCGCATAGGCTTTGCGCATTTCGGCTTTACCTTTTACAGAGATTTTGCCCGGGAAGTCATATATGGCCACGCTGTCGCTGTAAGGCGCCAGGAAAGCATCTATATCGCGGGCGTTATAGGCATTGAGTTGTTGCTGTACCAGTATTTCAGGCGTTACTGCGAGGAGAGTATCAGGGCGGATCAGCAGTCCGCGGTGAATCACCTGGTCAAGTGAGTCGAGGTTGCTGAGATTATCCAGCGGGTTTTTCCGCAGGATCAGCAGGTCTGCCAGCTTGCCTTTTTCTACAGAGCCCAGCAAACCAGCTTTGCCAAATCCTTTTGCTGCGTTGATCGTACCTGCCTGTAATACCTGCATAGTACTTAGACCCGCAGATTCCATTGCCAGCAGTTCGGGAAGATAGGAAGATGCGTGCATGGTACCGATATTACCTGCATCAGTGCCACTGGCAATATTAACCCCGGCATTGCTCAGCAGCTTCAGGCTGGTAAGCATATTGGTATCGGCTTTATTAAAGACCGTAAGGCGCGTTCTCAATTTTTTATAATCGATCGACAACTCTTTTCCGCTGAGGTGTTGCAGATCGAACAGGGAACCGAGCATAAAAGGGTTGGCATACGCAAAATCATGTGCACTCATATAATGCTGCTGGGTAAAGCTTTCGCGGTATTTGCGTGCTACGATCAGGGTAGGTATATAGGTTACTTTTTTTTCTACGAGCAGGCGGATAAATGCTTCGTCAGCCACCGCATCGTCGATGCTGTGTACAAGAATATCGCAGCCTGCTTCTACTGCCAGCTTAGCCGTATTATACTGTGTGGCGTGCACAGCGATCTTAAGGTTATTGGCATGCGCTTCTTCAATGGCAGCCTTAATAATAGGCAGTGTTTTCTCTGCCGATTGCCCCTGCAATACGATGTACCATATCTTGATAAAGTCCGGCTTAAAAGGCAACTGTTTTCTCACCAATGCGCGGGCTTCTTCTTCATTCGTCACTTTTACGATCGGGGGATCGTTTTTGTCGAGGTTGGGCGGAAGGTAAGTAGATACCAGTGGCCCCGTAACAAGGGCATTGGGCGATAACGCTGTACTGTCGCACCAGTTGCGCATACTGTAATTACTCATTGGCCCGCCTACGTCTATCACCGTGGTGATGCCACAGGCCAGGTAACGCCGCATCAGGTCGGCCTTATTATCCCTGATCCATTGCTGGTCTTTCGCATAAGGATGAAATGCACTGAGGTTCATTCCATCAGGGCGGGTATAAAGCCCACCCGACTGGAAGAAGTGTATGTGTCCATCGATCATCCCCGGCATGATCCATTTGCCCGTAGCGTCGATGAGGGTTGCTTCTGCGGGCACTTTCAGCTTACCCTTTTTGCCCACAGCCAATATTTTATCGCCCTGTAGCAATACTACGGCATCAGGAATCGTTTTACCCGTCTGCACTTCTATCAGCGTACCACCGGTAATAGCGGTGATGGGCTGCGAGAAAGCAGCGAAGCTCAGTATTACCAGGAGCAGTGTAAAGTATTTTTTAAGCATGTGCTGAATGATGAAGTATGAATGATGAATGATAAAGTATGTGTGATGGTGAATTATGGATTATAAATTATGAGCCTGCCTGCGGCAGGTTGGTTATGATATATTCAACATGAGGTATAAGCTATACCCAACAATTCATAACTCATGCTTAATAACTTATAATTCACTGTCTTCACTTATCAATTTACCTGCTGCAAATGTATTAAACTCCGCTTCTTCATCGGCAGAAAGATCATCTTCAATATAAACCTGCCTTACGCGGTTATTCTTGTAATCGATAGTAAGGAGTCCGTCTTTGAGGATGAGGTTTTGCAGATCAGTCCAGGCAATCTCCTGCACAGGCAGGGAAGGATACAGGATATGCTGGTCTTTAATCTTCACCACCAGCGGGCGCCGGGTGAGGTAATCAAGTACAGCAAGTATTGCTATTACAACGGTTACCCAGTAAAAGCCGAGCTGGAACCATATAAAGGCAGGGAAGAGATAACCGGGCAGTAAACGCGTACGGCTGCCTGCACCATAATAACGGAGAAAGATCAGCACCAGCCAGAGCAGGGTAAGTAAACCGCCCACCATGGCATAGCGTTTTGCCATTTCGTTGTTGGTACGGGTTGCAATAAAGAAAAGGCACAATACATTTATAATAATGAGCAGGTAGCCGATACGGTTATACGACTTTGTTTTATCGTTCTGTATGGCAAATGCGTAAGTTTCGGGCATATCAGTTGCGCGTTATACTTGCATCATCTTTTGCGCTACCATCAGGTTACACAGTTTGAACAGCACCCTTGCGCCCACGTTCTCATCCCACTCATCATGGCTCACCCCTACCTCATTGAGATCAAAACCTACGAGCTTTCTGCCACTCTGCAATACTCTTTTAAAGAGATAAAAGATCTGCTCTGTTTCAAAACCGCCCTGTACTGGCGTTCCGGTATGGGGGCAAAGCTTGGGATCAAGCCCGTCGATATCAAAACTGATGTATACTTTTTCAGGCAGGTGGGCTACAATCTCATCGGCAATGGCGCGCCATGTCTGTCCTTCAAATTGTCTTTCCTTAATATCTTTATCGAAATAGGTAATGATGCGGAAATCACTGTTGCGTATCATATCCCACTCTTCATCGCAATAGTCGCGTACACCCACCTGTATCAATTTGGCAATGCCGGGTATTTCATTGAGGGCATTATACATTACCGAAGCGTGCGAATAGTTCATGCCTTCATAAGACTTACGAAGGTCACAGTGTGCATCGATCTGCAGTATGCCAAAGTTGCCATGCTTTTCTGCTATCGCTTTATAAAAACCAAGCGGGGTACTATGGTCGCCACCAAGTAAGCCAACCATTTTGCCTTTTTCCAGCAGATCGCGGGTTTGTTCGTACACCCAGTTGTTGAGGAACACACCACCTTCATTGATCTCTTTGAGCGATTTGCACATAAACTTATTATCCTGCACCTGGTCGCCATTGGAGATATAGTTGATGTATAGCTCGGCCTCCTTACGCAGGTAGTCGCTCTTCATCAATATTTTCCGGTCTGGCTCGCGCATAAAAAAGCCCTGCTTCCAGCCATCGTTCACATCAGCATCGAACAGGTCTACCTGTAACGATGCTTTAAAAACGTGCTCAGGTGCACGGGCCGTACCTATATTGTAACTTACTGTCACTTCCCAGGGGATGGGCAGTATCACCAATGCGGCATCTTCTTCCGAAAAGGGTAAGCCAAATATGTTGTTGTTGGGGTTACCTACCGAATTGGGATCAAATTGCGTAAGATCAGTCATTGCCTTTTTTTGATTGAATATATGTTGCCCACTTTACCCAGGGCAAAAACGGTGCAAAGATAAGCGACTGTTCAATAAACGATATGTGCAGCAGGAAGAAATTTGCTGTATGAAAAATGATCAGTCCGCTTACCAGCCAGCCATCGAACCGGCGGGTAAAAAAACCTGCCAGCAGCGAGAGGTCTACAAGCGTGGTGAGCCGGTACAACCACTGCGAAAGCGCAGGATGTTCAGCAAGATAACGGATAGTGCCGGCCTGCATTCCATCCGTATGATGCATAAACCAGCCTGCATTTGTTTCTGCCAGGATATTGGCCATGTGGCCACCGGTTGTAAACCCGCCATAATACAGCTTATACAACCCGGCAGACACATACAGGAAACAAACCCAGTAACGTACCAATTGCCAGGCCATATCGAACTTAACGGGTGCCAACGCGAGAAAAGCAAGCGGTGGTAAAAGGTACCCGATCTGTGCATAATGCTTACCGGCTGCACTGCAGTAACAGATATACAAAATCCATACCCCGATCACCGTAATCCAGGTAAACCAACGCTGTGCAGGCACAAAGACGCAGATGAGGCAGGCCGTAGTGAGCACTATATCGAAGGACAGGGCTGCCCAGTGATGACGCAGCAGGAACTGCGGGATATTAAGAATATGCAGCAGCCAAAAGGTATTATCGCTGCCGGGAGCAACCAGTACGGGTTGCTGCATCTGGGAAAGCAGGGTATGGTTAACCATAAAATATACCAGTACGAGGAAAAGCCACGTGAAAATGGCACGGGCCATAAACGACCTGGGATAATATGGTGCGTTAGCTGTCATGGTAATGCTCCGGCTGAAAAGATGACAGAATCCTGCGGGGAAGCGCCAAAAGGAGGTTGTATGGCTACCCTGCGCTGCACAATACTGAAAGGGCCGGTAAGTGTGGGGTTGATACTTCTGAAATACCTGCTCCACCAATCGGGGTAGCCATCAAGGGCATTACCACTGTTACTGAGCCGGGTTCGTACGATATGATAGAGCCCTCCGGGCAATCTGCTGCCAAAGCGGCGGCGGATATCTGCATCGATTGGATCAATATTGTTATTGCTTTTTACCATCATATAACTGCCGATCGAGTTCATCAGCAATTCTTCTTCCCTGTTGCTTAACTGGCTGGTATTGTATATTTTACCATCATACCGGAGCTGGTATATGGCGATGGAGTCCTGCACGGGGTGAGGTTTGCCGTACATATGATAAAGGAAAAAAGGCAGGTTTTCAATACCCTTGATCATGAAAAAAAACTGCCCGGCAATGAGCAATATGAGGCACCAGAACATGGGCCGCCAGTCGCGATATAGCTTGCGCAGGAACATCCGGTTAATTTTGGTGTAAAATACAGCCAGTTTTTATTATTAAACAAATCCGCTTCAAAAACGGTTTTACATTAACTTTGCGGCAAAACTGAGTACATGAAGAGAACACATATCATCATGCTTGTTGCTATCGCTATTTCTATCACCGCCCTGATCGTTTTTTCTGCAAGTGATTTTTCTACATACGACAGCATTGGTTCAGCTAAACAGAAGCAGGGCAAATTTGTGCACCTGATTGCGAAGCTCGACCTGACCCAACCCATTGAATATAACCCGGCTGTAGATGCCAATTTCCTGTCTTTTTACGCGGTGGACAGTCTTGGCGGAAAGACTAAAGTGGTTTACCACAACAGTAAGCCTGCCGACCTGGAGAAAAGTGAACGCGTGGTACTGAAAGGTAAGATGCGGGGAGATGTTTTTGAATGCAAAGACATACTCCTGAAATGCCCCAGTAAATATAAAGACGATAAAAAGCAACTGGAAAAAACGTTGAACCAGGAAAGTTAATACTGCCGAACTGGTTTGCTCCGGTGCATAAACCCCATTTTACGGAATGCCATTTGAAGGTGAACATTTACTACCGGGTAGAGCCGGCCACTTTTTTGTACTGTTAGCATTTACTGCTTCCCTCCTTTCCCTCATCGGTTATGTCAAAGCTTCGCGCCTGAATGATCCGTTACGGCGGGCATCATGGATCAGGTTTTCGCGTATTACTTTTCTTACACAGGTTCTGGCTGTATTCTGCACTTTTGGTATCATCCTTTATATCTGTTCCAACCATTATTTTGAATACCTCTACGCCTACAAACATTCTTCCAAAGAACTGGAATATAAATACCTGCTGGCCTGCGTTTGGGAAGACCAGGGAGGCAGTTTCCTGCTCTGGAGCATCTGGCACTGCATAATTGGATCTGTACTGATCCGTAAGAGTCGCGACTGGGAAGCGCCGGTAATGAGCGTGGTGAGCCTGGCGCAGATGTTCCTGGCCATGATGCTGATGGGTACCTATATCTTTTCGGTAAAGATCGGCAACAGTCCTTTTGCACTTACCCGAAACGAGATACCCGGTCCTATTTTTAAACAACCAAACTACCTCAATTTTATAAGGGATGGTGTGGGGCTGAATGTGTTGCTGCGCAATTACTGGATGGTTATTCACCCGCCGGTACTCTTTCTTGGTTTTGCCAGCACGATCGTTCCGTTTGCTTATGCCTATGCGGGTCTGCAAACCAAACGCTTTGGAGATTGGGTAAAACCTGCCCTGCCCTGGGCATTGTTCTGCGCGGCCGTGCTTGGCGTAGGTATTATGATGGGAGGTAAATGGGCGTATGAATCGCTCTCGTTTGGTGGTTACTGGGCCTGGGATCCGGTAGAGAATGCCTCACTGGTGCCCTGGTTAATATTGATAGCAGGTGTGCACTGTATGCTGATCTATAAGGCTACAGGATTTTCTCTGCGTGCCGGCTACCTCTTCGCCATCCTCACTTTTGTATTTGTACTCTACTCTACCTTCCTTACCCGTACGGGTATTCTTGGTGATACTTCCGTACACGCTTTTACCGAAGCGGGCAGGGCGATGAATATACTGATACTCACATTCATGCTCATTTTTGTGCTCCCATCGCTGGTACTTTTCTTTATACGATATAAAGCCATTCCTTCTATCCGCACAGAAGAAAACCTCGACTCAAGGGAGTTCTGGATGTTTATCGGCTCATTGGTATTCTTCCTGACGGGTCTTTTTATCAGCGCCAAGACCTCGGTACCGGTATTCAACTTTATTTTCGATAAACACGTTGCACAGCCTGAAGATGTAGAGTTTTCCTTTAATAAAGTACTCATTTTCGTAGCCATCATTACAGGTGTACTCTCTGCGATTACCCAGTACTTTAAGTACAGGCGTACAGATTCCGGTTATATACTGAAAAAGCTGGCCATTCCCACACTAATAGCGATAGGGCTTACTGCGCTGGTCATTATATTCTACCCTATTCATTTTGATAAGCATGGGGCAGGTTTTCTCGGCGCCATTTACATTGCTCTTTTCAGCAGTATTTATGCTGTGGTAGCTAATGCCTCCTATATATGGGTGGGATTGAAGGGCAGCTTTAAATCTGCCGGAGCTTCCATCGCACACTTTGGCTTTGGATTGATGATCGTGGGTATGCTCATTTCTTCTTCCAACAAACAGACGATCAGCGATAACCGGGTAACGGGCATTAACCTGCCGATGGGTACCGACCCGCAGACGAAGAAACAGGACAACCCGCTGGAGAACCTGACTCTCGTGCGCCAGGTTCCTACCCGTATGGGGCCTTATATGGTTACCTATGTAAAGGATTCCCTGGGCACAGAAAAAGGAAGGAAGTTCTTCGAACTACTCTTTGAGAAAAAGGCAAAGGCCAATGATAAGGCAACAGAAAGTTTCCGCCTCTACCCCGATGTTTACCTGATGAAGAATAACGCCATGAGCAGTAACCCGGATACAAGGGCTTATATGAGCAAGGACGTGTTCACCTACATTTCGTTTGCACAGAGCGAGCCGGAAGAGGATACTACACAATTCCGCATTACCGAAATAGACAAGGGTGATACTGTTTTTTACAGCAAAGGCTATATGATACTGGACGAAGTGGTATCTAACCCCGCTGTAAACAAATTCAACCTCCACCCCACCGACGCCAACGTATTAATGGCTAAACTGCGCATTTTTGGTAACGACAGCACTCATGCTACAGGCACACCGGCCATCATGGTAAATGAGCAGCGTATCCAGCCCGTAGATGATACGGTTTACGCTCAAAATCTCTACCTGCGTTTTGCAGGCGTAAACGACAAAAAGATCAAGCTGGGTATAAAAGAATCGGGTGAGCTTATAGACTTTATTGCACTCAAAGCATACATATTTCCTTATATCAATTTGGTATGGATAGGTCTTATCCTGATGGCGGTTGGTTTTGTACTGAGCATCCTGCGCCGTATTAAGGCTTCAGGACTGGTAACGGGGCTTGCCCTTTTTGCCGTAGCTGCCGCGCTCTTTTATATGTTTCTCTTAGCAAATTAGTATAGCAATCCCACTGTATTTGCCGGATCACCTTTTCTGCCTTGGTCGCATTGGGTGGGATAGTTGTATCCTGCACCATCCCCTGCTCCCACAGCAGAGCCGAACTGTCGGCCTGGGCAGCAGGCAGTTGTAACACAGAATCTACCATTACAGGGAGGCGATGCACCATCAGTGTTTCGCAGGCGGCGGTGAGGTGGGGATAGGCCGAGTCGATGGTGGCTTCTGCAGCCAGGTCTTCTGCCTCTTCCCGCATACGTTGTTCGTTTGCCGCAGGGTTCGTACAGGCGGCAGCACCAAATATTAAGAAAACCATAACAACATGCCGTCTCATTTTATCGTTTGGTAATGGTGCATAAAAGGGAATCATGTAAATTTACAGTAATGTACCGGTTTAAACGCCATACTATAATTACATACAGGGCTGTTGCGCTGCTGGCACTTTTTATCTTCAGCAATAATCTTCTGCAGGCACAAAGAAGCACTAACGACACGCTGATCACCTCTGCGATAATATATGATGGAGATACCATTGAGGCAAAGCAACTGGAATACGTTTACTTTTACAGCAAGCTCAGGGAAGAAAATATGAATGAG
>CAZPXP010000005.1:124297-129216 GCA_964590975.1 uncultured Ferruginibacter sp.
AATGAGCGGGCCAAATGGACCCGGCTGCGCAATGCTGTCTATGTTACCTTTCCCTACGCCAAGAGGGCGGGCATGGTGATGAACGACATCAACGCACGTATCAGTGTGATGAACGATAAATCTGACCGTAAGCAGTACATCAAAACACGGGAGAAAGAGTTGAAGAAAGAGTTTGCCGACCCGCTCACCAACCTTTCAGTTTACCAGGGCAAGGTATTAATGAAGCTGATCAACCGTGAAACACATAATAATTGTTACGAGATCATCAAGGAATACAAAGGTGGCTTCACCGCACGTTTCTGGCAAACGGTAGCTTTTATCTTTGGCAGCAACCTCAAACAGCCCTATGACGCTGCTGGTGATGATGCCGAAATGGAAAAGATCGTAAGGGAAGTAGAGCGGATGTATGGCTACCGGAGTTAGCCCTTTATAACATATTCCCAATGGCTTATCACATCGCAGTACTCGGAGATTTTAACCCGGACTCCCGCACACACCTGGCGCTTAACAATAGCGCCCGGGCCCTGCAGCAACAATCAGAAGCAGCTTTGCAGTTTGACTGGACAGGCACAGAGGTATTTGATACGGCAACGATGCGTGGCGGGCAGTACTGCGGACTTTGGATCGCACCCGGCTCGCCGTATAAAGACATGGAAAATGTATTGCATACCATTACTTACGCACGGGAGCACAATATTCCCACATTGGGTAATTGCGGTGGTTTTCAGCACATGCTTATTGAATTTGCGCAACGCGTTTGTGGCATTACCCATGCAGGCCATGAAGAATCGCATCCCGACACACAGGAACCGCTGATTTATAAGCTGAGCTGTTCGTTAACAGGTCTGGAGGAACAATTACATATACCGGATAACAATTCCCAATTGTATAACATTGCGCAGGTGCCACAGCTCACGGGCCGGTATAATTGCAGTTACGGACTTAACCCCGCATACCGTGAAGCACTGGAAACGCATGGGTTACGCCTGACGGCTTTTAATAAAGAAGGAGCCGTAAGGGCGTTTGAACTGCCTGGCCACCCTTTCTTCCTGGGCACACTGTTTCAACCGGCGCTCACTTCCACAACCGAAACCATCAACCCCATCCTTAAGGCTTTTGTGAGTGCCTGTATTAACAGTTGAAGCTTCAATACCTTTCCTTTATCAG
Organism: uncultured Ferruginibacter sp.; assembly: GCA_964590975.1. GTDB lineage: Bacteria > Bacteroidota > Bacteroidia > Chitinophagales > Chitinophagaceae > Ferruginibacter. The sequence continues at coordinate 125,465 of CAZPXP010000005.1, forward strand.
TTCCTGTAAAGACAACGGGTTTATACAATAATGCATAAACCCGTTGTAATCATCACGTGTATTAAAATACAACTCAGGCGTAAAGTATCTTATAATACTCGTCGGCCATACGGTTGCTGTCGAAACGAAAACGAACATCGCGCATGCCATTCTTAACAATCTGGCGCCACACCTCGAAATTATTATAGTACATCGGCAGTATCTGGTTTTCCAGTATATCGTAGATCTTGTTGAGATCGTATTCGTCCTGCTCCTGTACGTGCATGCTGGTATAGTCTACCGGCGGTACAACAAAACCATTGTTACCGTGGTTTATAAACTCGCAGATCCACCCGTCGTTGGTGCTGAAGTTAACCGATCCGTTCATCGCTGCCGTCATACCACTGGTACCACTTGCTTCGCGGGGTACGCGGGGGTTATTGAGCCACACATCAGATGCCTGCTTGAGGCGTTTGCTGAGCGTAAGCTCGTAGCCTGTACATACCGCTACATTTTTATATTGCTTACTGATATTAACGAGGTGATTAAAATCGCTGATTGCCGGGTAGTCTACCGGGTAAGGCTTACCCGCCCAGATGATCTGTACCGGGTAACGGCTGTTGTTGAGCAGGGCTTCAAAGCGGTGGTGATCCCGTGTAATCAGTTCTGCCCTTTTATATCCCGCAAAACGACGGGCCCACACAATTGTAAATACGTTGGGGTCAAGCAGTTTACCTGTTTGGTCGGCCACGATGTCGAAGGCACGGCGTTTCAGGAATTTCTTCCTGTCGTCGAAACGCTCATCGTCGTGCTCATCCATAAAATAATACAATTGCTTATCCGCCCAGTAGCGCCAGTTCTGTGCATTGGTAATTGCTTTGATCTCGCAGATGCCGGGGTAAGCGCCCCACATTTTACGGCTTACCTCTCCATGCAATTGTGATACGCCATTGGCCAGCCTTGCAAAACGCAAAGCCGTAAGTGAGTGGTTAAAGAGGTCGTCTGTTGTACCCGTAAGGCGGCGCACTTCATCCAGCTTCATGCCACAGAAATAGCTCATCTTATCGCATAGATAAATGTCGTGCTTCTCGTTGCCCGCTTCTTCGGGTGTGTGCGTGGTAAAAACAAGACGTTTGCGTACTTCATCCACACTCTTGTATTTATCGTACAGGTAAAAGGCTGCGCTTACCCCATGAGCTTCGTTGAGGTGATAGAGTTCGGGGTTATAACCGATCACGTCCATCAGTTTGGCGCCACCCACTCCCAACAAGATAAACTGCGCCACTTTGGTAGCCACATTGGCATCGTAGAGGCGGTGGGTAATGGTTTGAGATACATAATCGTTTTCCGGCAGGTCGGTGCTTAGTAAAAAGAGCGGTGCGCTTCGGAAGGTTTCCGGGTTGAGGTAATATGCTTTTACCCATACCGGGTGATCGTGTATGTTGATCTGGAATTTAATATTATGGTCTTCGAGAAAGTTGTAGATCTTTTCATTCCATTGCACCTGGAGGGTCTGGTCCTGGTTACGGGCCTGGTCGTAATAGCCATATTTCCAAAGGATACCTATACCGATCAGGTTCTGCCTCAGTTCATACGCGCTGCGCATGTGGCTGCCGCTGAGGAAGCCGAGACCTCCGCTATATATCTTCAGGGGCTGGTGTACCGCAAACTCCATAGAAAAATAAGCCACACGGCGGCTGTACTGATCATCAATGGCATAAGGTACCTGGTACTGCTGAAAATTCATTTAACACTGATTTGTTGAGGACGCAATATAAAGTTTATATCAATACGGGCTTCTATCCGGCAGTTAATAATGTGTATAATGTACATATTACATACCGGCCTATTTTCTATCTTTTCTACGCAGCAGCCGTAGTTGCAGCGGTTCACAGTGAAAAGTATAAGTAACGAAAGCGTTTGCGGAAGTGGCGACAAAAAGCAAAGGGTGTGGAAAAATAAGCAGCCATAATAATGGGGTATTAAAGCGCTGTTGCAAATTAGAGCCACCCGGTTTGAAGAGTATAATAATGTCACCCCTGGCAGGGTTTGGTGTTATACCAGTGTTGCACAACGGGCCACTTATAAAAGTGTCATCCCTTAGGGTATTTGATGCTGGTTAAAAATCCTCCTGATAGATAGCGCTATTGCCCGCCCGTACAATCACTTAAACTTATGCTTCGATTTTGTAACATCTACTTTTTCTCTCCGTACTGCAAAGTAATATTCTAAAACGCTGATCCATTCATCTGCCCCTTCCTCCCTTGGGCCAAGGACGATTTTTTCTTAAGTAAGCCATCTGCAGACGTTCCATAAACGTTTGATCTTTCAAAACCGGTCCTTATCCACTACTTGCGCCGACTCCCTATCTTTGCGGTCCAAATATGTAAACTATGACGATTGCTGTCCTGGGCGCCGGTATGGTAGGCCGCGCCATCGCGGGCGACCTTGCCCGGTCTTTTACCGTAACGGCCTTCGACCGCAGCGAAGCGGCACTGGCCCATCTGCAACAACAATACCCCAAAGTACAGGCACGCACGGCTGACCTTGGCGATTATGCGGAATACCCCACCCTGCTTGCGGGTTTCGATTATGTGGTTACAGCTGTGCCGGGTTTCATGGGTTATAAAACACTCGAAGCAGTGATTAATACCGGTAAAAACGTGGTAGACATCTCCTTCTTCCCCGAGAATGCCCTTGACCTCCATGACCTCGCTAAATCAAAGGGTGTAACGGCTATCGTAGACTGTGGCGTTGCGCCGGGCATAAGCAATCTCGTACTTGGCTATCACAACGCTCAAATGACGGTTACTGAATTTTCATGCATGGTAGGCGGCTTACCCAAACAACGTGTAAAACCTTTCGAGTACAAAGCGCCCTTCTCTCCTATCGACGTTATTGAAGAATATACCCGTCCGGCACGCCTGATGGAAAACGGCTCCATCGTTACCAAACCGGCCCTCAGCGAACCTGAGTTCCATACTTTCGATAAAGTTGGTACGCTCGAATCGTTTAATACCGACGGTCTCCGCAGCCTGCTCTTTACCATGCCGCATATTCCCAACATGAAGGAAAAGACCCTGCGCTATCCCGGTCATGCCGACCTGATACGTGATATGATCGCCGCAGGCTTCTTCAGCGATACTCCCATTAATTTTCACGGACGCACCATCTCACCCCTCGAATTTTCCTCGGCCATCCTAATCGATAAATGGAAACTCGGTCCTACCGAGGAAGAGTTTACCCTTATGCGCATACAGGTTACAGGCACACAGGGTGACCAGCCTATTACAGTTACTTATGACCTTTATGATGAATACGACAACAAAACTAATGTGTCGAGCATGAGCCGTACAACGGGTTATACCTGCACTGCAGCAGTACACTTACTCGTAAATGGCCAGTTTAAACAAACAGGAGTATTCCCTCCGGAATTTGTGGGGGCAGATGAAGCCTGCTTCAATGCTGTATTCGCGCATTTAGCAGCTCGCGGAATAGTGTATAAGGTGGTGAGTAATTAATCTGTTTTAAAAACATTAAGAAGTTAAGAGTAGTTAAGGTTTATCTTGCTGGTGTATGTGGTTGCATTACAGTGCTCTTAAGCCCGTTAGCGCAGGCTTAACGTTCCTTAATCCCTTAATGTTTAGATTAAAATGTTGGAATATTTTTAAAAACATTAAGGAGTTAAGAGTAGTTAAGATTTATCTTGCTGGTGTATGCGGTTGCATTACAATGCTCTTAAGCCCGTTAGCGCGGGCTTAATGTTCCTTAAT
>CAZPXP010000005.1:129316-158514 GCA_964590975.1 uncultured Ferruginibacter sp.
TGTTCCTTAATACCTTAATGTTTAGATTAAAATGTTGGAATATTTTTAAAAACATAAGGAGTTAAGTTTTATTTGTTGGTGTACGCGGTTGCATTACAATGCTCTTAAGCCCGTTAGCGCGGGCTTAATGTTCCTTAATACCTTAATGTTTAGATTAAAATGTTGGAATATTTTTAAAAACATTAAGGAGTTAAGAGTAGTTAAGTTTTATTTGTTGGTGTACACGGTTGCATTACAACGCTCTTAAGTCGGTTAGCAGAGGCCTAATGCTCTTTTGCCTCTTAATGGTTTATATTAAAAGATTCCGCAGGCAAATTGATCTATCATAACCCGCCTGCGGCAAGCAGGTCCATAACTCATCATTCAGCTTAATACCCCAATATCTTCAGCATACTCTGCGCCGTCTGCTCCTTGGCATAGAGCCAGTCAACCAGCTTACCGCTGCGGTCATAGCCTACAATAACGTGTTTGGGTGAGGGGATCAGGCAGTGCTTGATGCCACCGTAACCGCTAATCTGGTCCTGGTAGGCGCCGGTATGGAAAAAGCCTACATAGAGAGGTTCACCTTCCCCCGTCTTGGGCAGGAACACTTCGTTGATATGCTCTTCGCTGTCGTAATAATCATGACTGTCGCAGGTAATACCTCCCAGAACGACCCGCTGGTACTCCTGGTCCCATTTATTGATGGGCAGCATAAGGAACTTCTCCCCTATACCCCAGGTATCCGGAAGCGTGGTGATGAAAGAGGAATCGATCATATACCATATCTCGCGGTCGTTCTGCTCTTTCTGGCCGATCACACTGTAGATATGCGCCATACTCTCGCCCACGGTGTAGCTGCCAAATTCAGTAAAGATATTCGGCATGGGCACTTTACTTCGCTTACAGGCTTGCTTGATATTGCGTACGATCTCGTTGATCATGAACTGGTAGTCGTACTCAAAGCCAAGCGAATGCTTGATGGGGAAGCCACCGCCGATGTTGATAGAATCGAGTTCGGGGCAGATTTTCTTTAACTGGCAGTACAGGTTGATGACTTTGTTGAGCTCACTCCAGTAGTAAATATCGTCTTTGATACCCTTGTTCAGGAAGATGTGCAGCATCTTAAGCTGGAAACGGTGTTCGTTGCCTTCGATACGGTCTACATAAAACTCAAGTATGTCTTTTGCCCTGATGCCAAGACGTGAGGTATAAAATGGAAAATTAGGCTCTTCCTCTGCCGCCACGCGGATACCGAGGTTGAAAGGTACTTTTACGGATTTGATATAAGCTCTTAGCTCATCCTTATTGTCGAGAATGGGAATTACATTTTTAAAGCCGCTGTTCAGTAAACCGGCTATGCGGCTGGTATAGGCTTTCTGTTTATACCCGTTGCAGATGATAAACGTATCTTTTGTAATCTTCTTTTTGGCATACAGCTTTTTAATGATCTCGATATCGTAAGCATAAGAGGTTTCGAGGTGGATATCGTGCCGGATGGCTTCTTCCACTACGAAAGAAAAGTGCGAGCTTTTGGTACAGTAGCAGTAATGGTATTTGCCCTCGTATTTATGTTTTTTAAACGCGTTGGCAAACATTGTCTTTGCCTTCCTGATCTGGTTACCGATCTTGGGCAGATAGGTAAGCTTAAGCGGCGTACCGTACTTCTCTATCAGGGCCTTTACATCAAGACCGTTATATTGTAAATAACCGTCTTTTACATTAAAATCTTCCTGTGGAAAATTAAAGGTTTGATGAACCAGGTCGGTATAACTGTTGTTCATCAGCGTCTGAGATCTCTGCATGGTCTGAAAATATGTGCAAATGTAGCCGTTTGCAATAAAAAACCGGGTGAGAAATTTTCACACCCGGTTTACGTACGATGACTGGTTACTGCTTACTTTACAGAGTTCACCAGGTTTTTAAATGTTTCAGGCTCGTTCATAGCCAGATCTGCCAGGATCTTCCTGTTAAGGTCGATATTTTTGGCAGCCAGTTTGTGGATGAACTCGCTGTATGTCATACCCTCTTCCCTAACGGCAGCGTTGATACGTGCAATCCAGAGCTGGCGGTACTCGCGTTTTTTGTTTTTGCGGCTTACGTAAGCATACGTAAGACCTTTTTCCATCACATTTTTGGCAACGGTATATACATTTTTACGTTTGCCGTAGTAGCCTTTGGCGGCTTTTAAGATCCTTTTTCTGCGCGCCCTTGAGGCTACTGCATTTACTGAACGTGGCATATCTTAATTCGTTTAAAGTTGTGGATAATCGGCACCGGGTGCCATAATAGCGGGGCTTACTTAAGCCTGAGCAGGCGTTTTACGAAGTGTACCTGTGAAGTGTGCACCAGGCCGTCTTTGGCCATAAAACGTTTGCGCTTGGTCGACTTTTTAGTGAGGATGTGCCTTTTGAAAGGCTTTTGGTAAGTGATCAAACCAGTGCCGGTTACTTTAAACCTCTTTTTTGCACTTGAGTTGGTTTTAACTTTTGGCATGTTATAACTGTATTATCGTTACTCCCTGCTGGCGTTCCCGGACGGCCGGGACCCTTGTTGAGCCTTGTGGGAAATGACCCTGTAAGCGAAAAACCGCTTTTCGGGGCGGCAAAGGTAGGTATTTTCTGTGAAAACTGAGCAAAAAACTAAATTTTAGCGGCAGAGAAGGCAAAAATACCACAATAATAGTATTGGCATAGCCTGAGGGGTTTTGTACCTTCGACCGTGACAAAATACACGACAATGAAACGTATCTTATTTTTTCTCATGATAACGGGCATTTCGGCTACTGCCACGGCCCAGTTTGGCAACCTGCTCGACAGGGCCAAACAGAAAGTCAATAATAAGGTCAACCAGAAGATTGACCAGAAAATGGACAAAGCGGCTGATAAAGCCGTTGATGGTGCAGATGATGCAATCAGTGGTAAAACCAAGTCCGGCAGTAAGAGCGGCACCAATGCAGCCGGTGATGGGGGCAATGCAGCAGACGAAGTTAAAGGAGGTGCCCCCACCCTGAAAAGCTATAGTAAGTTCGACTTTGTACCCGGCGAGAAGATCATTGCCTCCGAAGATTTTAGCCAGGATAATGTGGGCGATTTCCCCGATAAATGGAATACCAATGCTTCCGGCGAGATCAGGACCATTGAAGGTGCGCCGGGTAAATGGCTGGCGCTCACCAAACCAGGGGTCTACTATCCTGAATTTATCAACAGCCTGCCAGACAACTGCACAATAGAGTTCGACGCCGCGTCAAGCTCTAACTACAGTTTTTACTCGGCCTGGCTGCAGGTTGCTATTGCCCGGGCAGGCGACGCAAAAACCACTTTTGCCAACTGGAAGGCATTTGGCGGTGGTCGCGATGGTATTGCTATTAAGATACACCCCCAGAGTGCAGGCGGTAATAAGAGCATAGGCCTGTACGAATACCTTGTTTACGAAAAAGGTGAAGAAACGATGAAGTCTTCCGGCGACCAGACCAATTTCACCAATACCAAAAAGATCGCACATGTTGCCATCTGGAGGCAGAAAACAAGGATAAGGGTTTATGTAAACCAGGAAAAGATCATTGATCTCCCCAAGGCGCTGAACGGCACTTACAATAAGATCGTTTTTACTCCTGATTACAGCTACAGTAGCGACAATGATGTATTATATATCGCTAATCTGCGTGTAGCCGTAGGCGCTCCCGATACCCGTAATAAGCTCATTACCGAGGGTAAGTTTGTTACACACGGTATCCTGTTCGACGTAAACAGCGCCAACATCAAACCCGAAAGCTATGGCGCCATTAAAGACATTGCCAACGTACTGAAAGAAAATGCCGATGTAAAAGTGAAGATTGTAGGGCATACAGATGCTGATGGTGATGACAAGAGCAATCTCGATCTTTCCAGGAAAAGGGCCGAAGCAGTAAAATCTTTTCTCAGCAAGGAGTTTAGTATCGACGCCAGCCGTATGGAAACTGACGGTAAGGGTGAAGGCCAGCCTGTAGATAAAAACACTACTCCCGAAGGCAAGGCCAATAACCGCAGGGTTGAGTTTATTAAGCAATAAGAGAATAATCAAACATATTATAAGCCGCAATCATAAATATGGTTGCGGCTTTTTTATTTATAATACCTAAACCGGTGTGATATGGTACAGTTGTTTTTCAGTTTAATATTACTAACTTGTTATTGTCTTTGGCTTTCATAAAACGCCGGAATCTAATCCTAAATGACAGACATACAAAATCAAGAAAAGATTCGCATTACAACCAGTCAGTTTATTTCAATCTGGAAAGGAACTTATCCTGATAAGGAGGAACGTTTACCAGGCGATATAGCTGTATACGATGTGGACCTGGTTTCTTTGAAAAGATCTGTACGCCTGACAAACATTATCATAGAAAGCAATCAAAAGAGTAAAAGTATCAAAATACAAAATGAGAAAGGCCTGCTTCCACTAATCTTGAATGATTGTACTTTTATGAACAGTCTGGAAATAAAGGGATGCGAAGTTGAAGGAGATATAATTTTTGCTGCAACTCACCTTGAAGAAAGTCTTGAATTGACTGAAACTATTATTAACGGACAACTCAGTTTTGATACAGTACATATAAAAGACTATACAATAATTTCTCATTTGAAATGTGGCGGGCAGTTCAGATATTCAAACTGCGTCCAGGGTATGCTTTGGTTTATGGATTCGGACGTTGGAGACCATTGCAATATTATCAGATGCGATCTTAATGGCGAATTCAGGCTAAAAAATGTCTCCATAAACGGCACCTTTACCATTGTATCTTCCTCTTTTTCAGACATAATGGAATTTCATCACCTTAAAACAACTGAAGGTATTGGGATTTATGAGAACAGGATCTTTAAAAAAATGGTATTTAACGGCAATGGCGATATTAAAGGGGAAGTATTTATTTCTAAATCAAGAGCTAATAGTATCAGTTTTGAGGGTATACAAGTTGCTGATATACTAAAACTGGAAGACATGAAAATATCTAACCAGCTTATATTCAAGGATAGTGGATTGAAAAAGGTAAGGATTAAGGGAGAAGACTCATTGATCAATGAAATAGTTTTTGAGCAACGTACTATTCAAACAGTTGATATATGGAACTTAAATAGGTTGAACAGGGTTATATTCGACAAGTCAATACTTCATAAAGAGAGTGTGATTGTTTTCAACCAATGTAAAATAGCCCAGGTCATCTTTAATTCCTTTCTTAATCTTGGCAACCTGGCTTTTGTTGAACTTCAGCCATCTCCGCAGCAATTTTTACTACAAGACCAAGTGAAGGCTGCAGACAGAGATATTATTACTACGTCCTCTGTTGTTTCTCTTTTCTCAATACTCAATAGCGATCTTGGGAAAACTCAATTTATCAACTGCCGGTTAAATGAATTTAAAAGATTTGAATTTGTAAGCTCAAGAATCGTCGATTCATTCCTTGCTGGTACAAAGATGCCCGAAAGCATTCAGGTACCCGATACGGGGCAGCTACAATATGATGTATTAGTTGAGCAACGTATCAGTTATGCACAACTTAGAAAAAATGCGGAGAACCGTGGTGATACCATCGGAACGCTTTTATATTTTCGACTTGAGCTGAGGGCTTACCGTGAATGGCTGAAAAAAAACGAATCAGGTAATTATGGTGAGCGATTCAATTTATGGCTTAATGAAAAATCGAGCAATTACGGCACAGATTGGCTTCGTGCCAGCATTACCGGGTGCATTTTGCTTATTCTTCTCTTTTCAACATATTGTATAACTTATGGCTATAGACCCGGCACCAGCTTACGCTTATTTTTAGAACTGGCCTCCTACGCTCCTGAATTCCTTAATCCCATACGCAGATCAGAGATACTTAAAGATATACATTTCCAGCCTGCTACTGGTTATCCAGAGCTTGCCCGCATAGTAGATTATGTATCAAGGATCATCATAGCCTATTTTACCTACCAAACCATTCAGGCATTCAGGAAATATGGAAAAAAGGGCTAAAGTGTCACCTTCCACCTTTCTACGGGGTACAGCGCCATTAATTGCAAGTATTTTAACCACATTTAAAATATTCCCTCCCGTCATCCGTCTACAATAGTATAAACCATTTTTTCACATCTTAAAAAGAACAAGATGCATTACAATCAAACAAGCGCCGCAAAAGGCGAACACGGAAGCAGGCACCGGCACCTGCTTTACCGCTCAGCACAAAGAGCCGCAGTAAATGTGTACAAAACAGATAAGAGTTTTGAAATGCTCTTATTTGCACCGGGCCGTATCAAGGAACATTTCAGCCTGGCGGTAAACGGCAACCAGTTGACGGTTTCTTATACCCCGCCGGAGGGTTTTCCCCGGCCGGAGTGGATCGTTCGCGAGTACAGCCGCGGGGGCTTTGTCAGGAGCTTTGCCCTGGATGAGTCGGTAGATACTACAGCCATCACTGCAAAATACCAGGATGGTGTGCTGGAGGTGAGTATGCCCCTTAAGGAAGGTGCAGCGGCTGAAAAACGTGAAATTGCCGTGAATTAAACAGCAAAGGGGTGGTACTGAGTGCCTCCCCTATTTTTATTTGTGTTAAGTTTTTTGCTGGTGGCGACAGGTTTCCGGTTTTTTATTAATTTAGAGCAAAACACAATTAACATGAAAACACTATCCACGCTAACGATGGCACTGATCGCCGTCTGTTTACTCCACCTCAATTGTAAAAAGTTAGACATTCCCCGTAACGCTGCTGCAACCGAAAGTTGCTATTGTGGTGTCAACAGGGCTTACCCGGATATTCCCGGGGAGATCGTCACCTTTAAAGGGTACGACGGAAAAACTGTTTCACTTGAGAAGAAGGGAGACAAATACATTTACATGGGCGATATTGAGCTGAGCCCCCAGCAGGTAGATTACCTGAAAACAGGGCACTATGCGAATGAAGATTCCCGCACTGCAATTATGAACATTGCCCGCTATTGGCCCAATCGCACCGTGTATTATAAAATCAACTCCAACCTCCCCAACCAGGCCCGTGTAACCAACGCCATCGCCGAATGGCAGTCAAAAACTAATCTTGTTTTTGTAGTACGCACGAATCAGTCCAATTATATCGAGTTTATGCCAAGTACCGGCTGCAACTCTGCTCTCGGCATGGTAGGCGGCAGGCAGGTCATCAACCTGGCCGATGGTTGCGGCACGGGCGAAACCGTACATGAGATCGGGCATGCGATCGGCTTTCTGCACGAACAATCAAGGGCCGACCGGGATAATTTTATTACCATCAACTACAGTAATATTAAACCCGACAAGAGAAGCCAGTTTGACACCTATATCCAAACCAGCACAGATGGTTTTGAGCTTTGTACGCTTGATTATAATTCCATCATGCTGTACGACTCTTATATCACCGACCTGGCTTTTGTGTATGACAGCAGCATACCTACCCTTACCCGCCTCAATGGCACCACCTGGCCGGCCTTTAAAACCACGCTGTCAACAGGCGACGTAGAAACTTACAATTATATGTATAATCCGCCATCGGTATTTGCAAGAGTCGCATGGGCAAACACTGTAGACTGGGGCGATATGTTTTATGATTATACTACAACAGATTTTATCGTCGAGCTCTTTTCCAACGCTGCCTGTACTATTCCTTATACGGCCCCCTGCAATGTGAAAGTTAAGGTAGCGCTGCGTGAATACACTAATTATTTAGGAGGAGGCAGCAGCTATTACGACCAGGTCTACAACGTTACCGTCCCCGGTGGCAGCAACAATTCCAATGCAGGGAATTATGTAGTAAGCGAATGCCGGTATGGCGCTCATCACGATCCTGAGAGCAATTGTTATACACGATATATGTTTGTAATGGCAGGACCAGGCTATACGCCGAGATAGCAAACTGATAGAGACCTGTAAATAAAAACCCGTTCCTTACTGCGGAACGGGTTTTTATATTATGTTGAACTACTATAGTCTTATTGACCCATCAGCTCAGCCAGTTTATCATACAGTTTTTTACCTTTCAGGTTTTTAGCGATGATAACACCATCCTTATCTACCAGTACATTACTCGGAATAGCACGGATATAATAGGTTTCAGCACTGGCATTCTTCCACCCCTTCAGATCGCTTACCTGCGGCCAGGTGAGCTGATCCTTTTCGATTGCCGTCTTCCACTTGTCCGGCTTTGTATCGTACGACACACCAAAGATTTCAAAACCTTTGCCTTTATATTGGGCATACGCTTTTACTACGTTGGGGTTTTCTTTACGACAGGGGCCGCACCAACTTGCCCAGAAGTCTACCAGTACAAATTTTCCTTTCAGCGAAGACAGGCTGATGTCCTTCCCGTCAACACCCGGCTGTTTGATTTCCGGTGCGGGCATACCAACCGCTACTGTCTTATATACATCAAGCATGTCTTTAAGCGATTTGCCGGCGGCACTGTTCCTTACCTGCTCCGTCAGAATTTTGTAGAGGGGTTCAACATCAGACGCTTCTGCATAATAGCTGAAGTTTTCGCTTATAGCCATCGCGCTGCGGGGAGAAGCCGGGTAAAGTCTTACAAAATCGCCTATAACTTTTCTTTTTTCCAGTAAGGTAGCGTCTTCCAGCTCATCAAGGCTGTCCAGCACACGTTTATCCTTGGCCTGGTCTGCCTTTTTGTAGGCCTCATAATATTTGTCTTCCATTTCGTCCACCGGTTTCAGCATCTCTTTCAGCTTTTCATTGTCGTCGTTTACCGATGAGCCTTTTACTTTCAGCCCGCGCAGGCTGTCAGCCCGGCCGGTCACGCTCATTGCAGATGGTTCTGCATAAAACTGAAACCAGTCGTTCTGGTTACCTTCCATCGTGATCAGGGCCATACAGGCGCCGTCAAGATTACCCTTGAAACTGAACTTACCATTTGTCATGGTAGCTGAGTCTTTTTGTGGTGTTCCCGACAGATAGAATATAAGGAACATTTTTCCATTTTTACCACCACTGAGGTTACCATCCAGAGAGTATTTACCCTGTGCCATGGCCACCAATGTTACAACGGTAAAGAGAACCGTGAGTTTAATTTTCATGCTATTTATTTTAAGTGCTTATGCTTTACAGTACGGAGTAGTTGGTTTTAACACTTACTACTAATGACTAATTCAAGTTTTCGATCACCATGGCAGAAGCGCCACCACCACCATTACAAATACCTGCCGCGCCATATTTTGCGTTGTTGACTTTGAGTACATTAATAAGCGTAACGATAATACGTGCGCCACTGCAACCCAGCGGATGACCAAGAGATACTGCCCCACCGTGTACATTTACTTTTGCAGGGTCGAGCTTCATACGGCGTGAGTTCTCAATACCCACTACAGAAAAAGCCTCGTTCAGTTCCCAATACTCAACATCCTCCATTTTCAAACCAGCTTTGGCTACCGCTTTGGGTACCGCTATGGCAGGCGAGGTCGTAAACCATTCAGGCGCTTGTTCAGCATCGGCATAAGACAGTATTTTGGCGATGGGTTTCAGGCCCAGTTCATTCGCCTTTTCCTTACTCATCAGCAGCAGCGCCGCAGCACCATCATTCATGGTGCTGGCATTAGCTGCAGTAACCGTACCGTCTTTTGTGAATGCCGGGCGCAGATCGGGTATTTTATCAAATTTCACATTATAGGGCTCTTCATCTTTAGCAAACAGGATGGGGTCGCCCTTACGCTGTGGTATTTCTACCGGCACCACTTCGTTGGCAAACTTACCCGCTTCCCAGGCTGCCTGGCTGCGTTTATAGCTTTCAACAGCGAAGGCATCCTGTTCTTCACGCGTTACGCCACAGGTGCTCGCGCAGAGTTCGGCAGCATTACCCATAGCTTTACCATCGTACACGTCGGTAAGACCGTCTTTGGCAAGACCGTCGATCAAATTGCTGTTACCATATTTATTGCCCCAACGCATGCTGTCTACATAAAAAGGAACATTACTCATACTTTCCATACCACCAGCCACTACAATATCAGCATCCCCAAGCAGGATGCTCTGGGCCGCCTGTGCAATAGCTTTCATGCCACTGGCACATACTTTATTTACTGTGGTGCAATTAACTTCATTAGGCAGACCAGCAAATTTAGCTGCCTGCCTTGCGGGCGCCTGCCCGAGGTTGGCCTGTATTACAGATCCCATCAGTACGTCCTGAACCTGTGTGGCGTCAACACCAGCTTTTTGCAGGGCGCCTTTAATGGCCACAGCACCCAGTTGTGTGGCGGAGAAATCCTTCAGACTGCCACCAAAACTACCAATAGGTGTGCGTACAGCCGAAATGATATATACTTCTTTCATAATGGAGAAAATCGTTTAGGACGCAAAGGTAAGATATATACCTGTAGTCCCATCAGGAATGGGGTAACCGCCAGGGAGGATCAAGCCGGTTCTCCCCGGCATAATAGAGACAAAGTTCATGCCCGTCGGGATCGGTAAGCCGGGCTTCGCGCCAAAGCCAGGACTGGTCTGTTGGCTCCTGCAGAAAGGCCAGTCCTTTTTCCCGGAGCAACCGCACCCACTCATCCAGCCCTTCATGCTCAAAATAGATAACCGTACTACCGGGCGTGGGGCGCTCACCCAGGTGAATAGAAAAAGTGGCACCGTTACCCGGTACCACAAATCGGCAGTAGTGGTCATTTCTGACGATGAGTTCGAGGCCGAGCTGCTGATAGAAGTTGACGGAGCGGTCAATATCAGCTACGGCGATGGTAACCTGGTTGAGTTGCATATAAAACAATGTTACAACAAAATAAGGTAGGCTATACTTTATTAGGTCAACCAGGGGTGTTTTTCATCAGAGTCGCTGCAACAGGTCGCAGAAAATGAGTAACGCATCAAACCGGTGTACCAGCAATTGTACCCGCTTCTGCCCTATTACAATGTTTTCATCTTTGGCGAGGGTGTCCCATAAAGGCGTTGCAGCTTCAGGGTCTTTTATTTTAGCCAATTCCTCAACCGGTGGCAGTAACTTGGCCTGAAAAGCAGCAATGATGATCTGGGCCACGAGCGTCTCTGCATCCTTAAGTCTTGTTTCGATCTCGGCAAGGTCATCGCTGAGGTATTGTTCGGCGCGGTGCAGCAGGCGGAAGGAAACACCACTGAGCATTTCCGAGCGGCGGATGGCTACCTTTTCAAAAGTAAGCGGGTTTATGCCTTTCTGTGCTGTTGCCCATTCAGCTTTCATGGCAAGAAACTGTGTTTCACGGTCACTCTTACCCAGCTCTTTATAAGCTTCGGTAAATCCATTCAATGCTGCCAGCAGGGCATTGTCAGCATCAAAATCGCGGGCGCTGAATTTAGCCAGTGCGTTTTGCAACAGTACCGCAACTTTTTCCAGCTTTGCTTTATCGTTATAAAAAAATCTGGTCATGGTTATACGTGTTAATCAAATTCAACAAACCGTTCGGTAACATTTCCCTGATCATCTTTGATCTCTTTAATAAAGAGGCCATCTTCCACGATCTTTGCTTTGATCATGAATACAGAATCGGCATTACTTCCGTCTTTTACGGTTTGTGTTTCAGGGTTAACGAGCAGGTTATCAATTGAAGTTGATTCTACCACTGTGTTGGCTTTTACATAAGCCAGTATGGTATTATATGTTTCAGTGTATAATTGTCCGGCAGGATACTGACGCTTATAGGCTTCCTGCAGGCGGTTATCTTCTATTTTCCTGTTGAACAATTGTGCCCATTTGATCTGTACAATATTTTCCGGTGTGGATGGATCGGGGTTTTCGAGTAATTGCTTATAGAACTCTATGATCAATACATCAACTGTTGCTGATGACGCTTTGGGCACTGCAATACCACCCGTTGCAGCAATCGCACTTTTAGACGTTTTAACCGGCTGGGCTGCGATAGATTCGAATACACCTGAAGACGCGCGCGGTGGAACGTACACAAAGATGGGGTCATTGGCCGACTCA
Source organism: uncultured Ferruginibacter sp. (assembly GCA_964590975.1). Taxonomy (GTDB): domain Bacteria; phylum Bacteroidota; class Bacteroidia; order Chitinophagales; family Chitinophagaceae; genus Ferruginibacter. Next base: position 141,228 of record CAZPXP010000005.1, read on the forward strand.
AAATTATTTTTAATATTCTTCTCTGCGATATTGATCGAGGTAACAACATTGTTGAGGCGGATGTTCATGTAATCAACAAAAGCTTGTTCCTTAGCAGTGAACCTGAGCACAGAGTTGTACCTGGCCCCGGAGATCAGTACGGGGATAGCAAGATCCATTTCCGGTATTTTAAAACGGGGAACGGAAAAATTCTTCAGTATTTCATCATCTTTATATAATAAGGCGATACGTTTTGATTCGGCATCTGCCAGTGCACGGGCTTTTACTATTTCACCAAAGATGAAGCCAACGTAATCGGATAAGGTTATTTGCGCCATACTTTTCTTTTTAGAGCTTATGATGTTTTATTCAGGAAACACAGAGCGGGTGTATTGCCCGCTCTGTGCGAGAGCATTACTGCCGTTGCAATTAAGCAGACAGCAGGTTGAGGATTTTTTCGAGACCAGCAGGGATCTCATCCTGTACCACTTTTACATTGATGTTCAATGCATACTCTTTCTTCACTTCCACGTTGCTGCTTGTCTTGCGCTGGTAAGAAGCAGACACTTTGAAACTAACGGGACCGAAACCGCCTTTTACTTCGGCGTTGATGCCCAGGGCGTCAGAAACGCTTGCAGAGGCAACAGAGTTCAGTTTCACGTTAAAGTCGATAGTAGCGTGCTCAATACGAAGGCTTGGGATGGGCAGCATAGCCAGCAGGGGAACTTTAACACTGATATCTTTTTCGTCGGCAGTACCATCAGCTTTAACGTCTTTACGTTTGTGCGAGAAGTCTACCATCACGAGTTCTTTCTTACCCGTTGCGTCGTCTGTAACAAACCCAACGTTGTTAATGAAATTCACAGTAGCAAGTGAAGAAGCCACCTGTGCGTCTACTACGGCCTGCAACGGTCCTCCGATCATTTTACGGAAGTCGATGTTGTTCAGTTCGCTGGTCAGGTCGGGGTTAGATACCGAAGGCGCTGCGCTGCGCATTGCACGCGAAGCGGATTGTACAGTCTTTACTGCTTCTGCTTTTGCTGCTTCAAGACTGTTGTTTGTTTGGGTTACTGGTGTAGTTGATCTACGGGCTGTTTTTGTTTTTACTGTAGCCATTACTTTGTTTTTTTTGTTTTAAGAATAGGTTTTTTTTAATTCGGATGCAAAGGTAGACCGGTGATAAACGTTTGCCTATACCCGAAAGTGGTAGTTTTGAAATATTGGTCATTTTTAATGATGAGCGGCAAGCCTGTAACCGGTGTCAGATTTATTCGCCGGCCATCAGTTACGGAATATTTTCAACTATAGTTTTATGACACGTAAAAAAAGTGGGCAGCAATGCTGCCCACTTTTTTTACAACTTTTGTGTTGATTATTTTTTCTTCTTAAAACTATTTTTCAGTTGTCCTACTTCAAGATTAACACGCGCAAAAAGGAAGCGTCCGTTTGCACCAAACTGATTGCTGCCAAACAGGAAACGTCCGCGGTTAGTTAAGTCACGTCCTGCACTATAACCACCCGTTGTTTTGCTTGTACCCAAAGCAGATTGATTGGGATTGGCATAAACAGCTTGCGGATCATTTCGGGGGTCGAGGTATAGCCTGTCCGGATAAACGTCGAAGATATTGTTTGCACCTGCAGCAATACTGATAGCAGCATTTAACCTGTAAGTTACTACCACATCGGTAGTAATCTTTGCTTTAAAAGTTTGATCTGCACCGAGCGCTACGTCGTTCCAGTATACACCAGAACCATTCACCGCTTTAGGATCAGTAGCGCTGAGCAGCACTGTTTCGCCAAAGCGTACAGCTCTTACAAGGAAGTCGAGTTTTTTGATCGAGTAACTGAACGTAAGGTTAAACTTACTCTTCGGCTGCGCCACTTCAATACGGCTCTTCTGCAGGCGATCAAACAATGCAACACTCAGATCGTTTGCAGGATTCCTGGTAGGATCGGTACGACTGGGGTTGTTGGCAGGATCATCAATTACCGAGTTGGTTTTGATATTACCATCAACTTTGTTTTCGTTAAAGTTGGCCGCCAGTGATACGGAGCCCGCACCCTTGCCCATTTTGAAACGTTTGGTTAGTACGATGTCTACACCTTTTGTTTTGGTGTCGATAGCATTCGTCCAGAACTGGAGTGCGTTGATAGATGCAGGCACATTGTTCGCATTCAGGATGGTTGCCACAAGCGGATTACTTCTTGTGAACTGTGTAGACAATACTATCCTGTCTTTAATGTTGATCATATAGCCATCTACTGTAGCCGTGAAACCGTCACCAAACTTCGCTACAAAACCTAATGTGAAGCTTACTGATTTTTCAGGCTTCAATTCTTTAATACCAAATGCATTACGCACAATAGAACTTTCGTTGTTGGCAGTAAGTGCGTTTGAAGGCAACCCGTTTACAAACTGTGTAGAGGTGTTCTGGAAGTAACGCTGGTGCAGAGACGGCGCCCTGAACCCAGTACTTACTGAACCACGGATGGCGATATCTTTGGCCACCTCATAACGGCCCGTCAGTTTAAAACCAGTACCATTATAGGTAACATTCTTTTCCTTGTATGATTCAAAACGACCGGCAAGCCCCACCAGTAATTTACCCATGGTATATTCCAGGTCGGCATAGCCTGCATAAACATTACGCCTGGCGTTGATGGCATCGCCGGGCTGGAAACCGGGGAACACCTGTGCACCAGAAGCAGGTACTACGGAGGTGCCTGAAGTAGAGGAAGTGCCGATGGTGCCGGGATAAGAAGGAATATAACCAACAGTAGCAATACGCCCACCATTAACCCATGAATTAACTTCACCTTCTGTAATCCGGAATCTTTCAGAACGATATTCCGCGCCGAGTGCGAGGTTAAGTTCTGATCCGTTGGAAAGGCCAAACTTACGGCTCACATCAAGGTTGGTAGTATTCTGTATAAACGCAAGTTTACCCGCGTCGAATTTTGTTTGTACTTCCGGTGTTACAGTAGAAGGTTTGGAAGCGTTTCCTGTATTTTCGATGTTGAAACGGATCGTATTCGTACCATAAGTATTACTTATATCCAGCTCCCATTGTTTAATCATTGTCTTTACACCCACGATAGCGCTTCCGTCGTTGATGGAAGTATGAATCTCTGGCAGGAATCCATCAGGATAGTAAAAAGACTCTCCTGCCTGTACAGGTTGCTGCGATACAGAATTGGGGTTACGGCTGAAGCCAGTGGCAAAACCATCGCGGTGCGAACTGCCAAGGGTAACATATAATTCAGTGGTTGAAGAAAGTGTGATACCACTGTTGATGAACATACCCAGGTTATTAGAATAAGAGTTACCCGCAAAGATGTTATGACGGTTGTATCCGCGGCTTTGTGCAAACTCCTTATCGGCATCTATCAGCCAGCGGCGGTAATCCGTCTGGTCTACACCCGATTGTGTGTTCGGGAAAGCACCCGCATTGCCATAATAAAGCAGGGGTATATTATCATTACCACTCCTGTTGCTGCGCTCACGCACCAACCATTGACCTCCCACATTGATAAAACCCAGTTTACCCGATGCGCCGGCAGAAAAATCGAGCTGCGTATTACGGCCATCGTTGATCTTAACACCGCCTGCATAAGGCATGGTAGTTACATTCTCTCCTGCCATTGCAGAAAGGCTTACTCCTTTATATCTTCTTTTCAGTACAACGTTGATTACACCGGCAATCGCATCGGAACCATACTGTGCTGCTGCCCCATCGCGCAGTACTTCAATGCGGTCGATGGCTGCGGCCGGGATGGCATTCAAATCGGTGCCGACAGAGCCACGCCCTACAGTACCGTTGATATTTACCAGAGCAGTATTATGACGGCGCTTACCATTTAGTAAAATAAGTGTTTGATCGGGACCGAGGCCACGAAGGCCTGCGGGATCGATATGATCGGTACCATCACTGATGGATTGACGTGCAGACTGGAAAGATGGCGCGGCATAGGTCAGCATTTGTGTAACGTCGGCCTGGGCAAAGGTTTTTGCTTCCTTTACGCTGATCACGTCTACCGGTACCGGGGTTGAGATAACGGTACGCGGCAACCGGCTTCTTGAGCCCACTACCTGTATGGCCCCAAGGTCGGCCTGCGGAACAAGGGTGGCATCCTGTTCGGTCACACCACCCGCGGTCACACTAACGCTGATCTTTTGCGGCGCCTGGCCTACATAAGTAATCAGAAGTGTATAATTTCCGGCTGGCAATCTAAGGCTGTATCCACCATTGGGGTCGGTTGTGGTACCCCGGAATCGCCCTTCTACACTTACAGTGGCTCCATTTAAAGGATTGCCATAACCGTCTTTCACCGTACCTTTAAGGGTTCCGGTTTGTGCCTGCGCAAATGCAGTAATAAAGAACAGCATAAAGAGCGATGCCAACGCTCCCCTGATGCGATCATTTTTTCTCATAACTTGTTTTTTAAATAAGTGTTGGTTCACTAAAGTTAGGAAAGAATGTATATATAATATTATATAAATTAAATTTTCGAGATATGCGCTATTGCCCGAAGACCTTGCTGGTGCTTATGTTTGGCTTGCTCACGCTTAATTCTTTTGCTCAATGGCTGGCTGGTACTCCCTACCAGTATGGTATACAAAAGAAAATCACCTGTACAAATGGTGCTGTTGTGTCTGCACATCCGCTGGCCAGTATGGTCGGCAACAGCATCCTGCAAAATGGTGGCAATGCTGTAGATGCTGCCATTGCCACACAGTTGGCGCTTGCAGTAGTATACCCCGGTGCGGGTAATATTGGTGGTGGTGGGTTTATGATCGCCAGCCTTAAAAACGGCAAAACCATTGCACTTGATTACCGCGAAACTGCACCTGCCGGCGCAAGCAGGGATATGTACCTCGATGCAGCGGGCAATCCGCAGATGGAGTTGTCGCAGAATGGTCACCTTGCTGCAGGTGTGCCAGGTACCATAGCAGGTCTTTTTGCCAGTATGAAATATGCCAGGCTGCCATTTGAAAAATTGATACAACCAGCCATCGATCTGGCAGAGAAAGGATTTGTCATTACCGGCAACGAAGCGGCAGCGCTCAACAGTCATCAGAAAACATTTATCGCCATGAATACAAGACCTGTGGCTTTTGTAAAAAGCGTAAGCTGGAAAAAAGGCGATACACTTATACAAACCGAACTGGCGGGTACACTCAAGCGCATACGCGATAATGGCGCTGCCGGGTTTTATGAGGGCGAAACTGCAAAGCTTATCGTAGAAGAGATGCAGCGTGGTAAGGGCATTGTTGGATACGACGACCTGAAGAACTACAGGGCTAAGGAAAGACGGCCAGTACAATTTCAATACAAGGGTCATACCATCATCACCATGCCCCTGCCCAGCAGCGGCGGCATCATACTGGAGCAGATGTTGAAAATGATCGAACGCCGAAAAGTGGCTGCGATGAAATTCCAGACCCCCGAAAGCGTACAACTGATGATAGAGGTTGAGCGCAGGGCTTATGCAGACCGCGCTTTTTTTCTTGGCGACCCCGACTTTGTAAAAGTGCCGGTAAAGCGCCTCGTTGCGGCAGGTTATCTCTCGGGCAGGATGGCAGACTATACACCGGGTAAAGCAGGCAGCAGCAAAGTAACGAAGGAAGGTCTCATCAGAGAAAGCGAAGAGACCACCCACCTGAGTGTGGTAGACAAAGAGGGTAACGCCGTTAGTGTAACCACTACCCTCAACGGTGGTTATGGTAGCAGCACAGTGGTTGGCGGCGCAGGATTCCTGCTCAATAACGAAATGGATGATTTTAGCGTTAAGCCGGGCGTACCCAATATGTATGGCGCTGTAGGCAACGAGAAGAATGCTATCGCCCCGGGCAAACGTATGCTCAGCAGCATGACGCCTACCATCGTACTGAAAAACAGAAAGCCTTTTCTCGTAGTAGGCACACCAGGCGGTACCACTATTCCTACCAGTGTGTACCAGGCGCTGGTGAATATCATCGAATTTAACATGAGCGCAGAAGATGCGATCAACAAACCCAAATTTCACCACCAGTGGTTACCGGACGAAGTGTTTATCGAAAAAGATTTTGATGCGGCTACGGCTGCTGCACTTGAAAAGATGGGATATACCCTGACGCGGCGTGGCGGTATCGGCAGAACAGAGATCATTAAAATAACGAATAAGGGAAAACGCCTTATAGAAGCAGTGGGTGACAAGCGGGGTGATGATGCGGCAGCGGGGTATTAATTTGAATTATGATTTATGAAGGATGGGTTATGAGGTTTACCTGCCGCAGGGAGGTTTACTGCCGCAGGCGGGTTATGAATCCGTTATAATATTTGATACTAATATTTTAATAAATATATGACTACAGAACAGGTTTTTCTTCAATCGGCAATCAAGCGCCTCACTACTTACAGGGACCTGGGCGACAAAACATTTGCCCAGCTTGAGGATGCAGATTTTCATTACCAGCCCAATGACGAGAGTAACAGCATTGCCGTAATCATCCAGCACATAGCGGGTAATATGCTCAGCAGGTGGACGGACTTCCTTACCACGGACGGAGAAAAAGAATGGCGCTACCGCGATGCTGAGTTTGCCGTCGGCAGTGCGTCCAAAGCAGAACTGATTGCCCTGTGGAATAAAGGCTGGGATTGCTGCCTCGGTGCGATAAGCGCCCTTACGGAAGATGATGTGCTTAAAACCATTACGATCAGGAGTGAAGGCCTCATCGTAATAGACGCGATCAACCGGCAACTGGCACACTATCCTTACCATGTAGGGCAGATCGTTTATATCGGTAAGATTCTGAAAGACGCACAGTGGAAAAGCCTTTCCATTCCCCGTGGTCAATCGGAAACATTTAATAGCGAAATGCGGTCTAAATAAGCATAAGGCATACCGCAAAGTGCCGTATTTTATTAAATCCCCTATTTTTGCCGGGCCTACAGGAACAGTAGCGGGTATCCGCTACGGATAATGCAGGTATTCACGATTAAAGCACAACTGGCGAATGAAGCAGGCCATACCACTCTCCCGGACGTATCTACGGCGGGCAAAACGGTGTAGCAGATTCATCTGGCCTTGATGTTCATTTAAAAAGACTCAGATGAAGAAAATTATTATTGCGGTGGCATTCGTTTTTGTAATGATGCATGCGCATGCCCAAACCCGTATCGCCGTTAAAGCGGGGCCTAATTTCGGTACAGCCAGGGTTACCCTCAATACGGTTAAGCAGAATACTTCGTACAAGCCCGGCATGGGTATCGCCGTACAGGCTAAGGTACCATTTGATGGTCCCCTGCATTTCTCGCCCTCTGTGGGCTATAATATGCGGTCGTTCAAAACGGCATATACCAATGGAAGAACGGTAGAGAATACCATTCATTATCTTACCCTGGCGCCTAACCTCAGCCTCAACTTCCCCGCAGGTACAGACCGTCATTTCGTAATAGGCTTTGGGCCTGTGCTGGGCATTACCAATTTCGGCAGGGAAAAGATCACGTTCAACGGAAGTACCACGAGCAGGAAAATGACATTCGGTTATGGCGACTATGGCTGGTTTGATCTGGGTCTCACCGGCAGTATTGGCATCGAGTTTAAGAGAATATTCGTTGAAGCCGCATACTATCACGGCCTGTCAAACATCAATAACCGTGCAGAAGATGATGGGATCAATATACAGAACAGAACTTTTGGAATTAATTTAGGGTATTACTTCCGGTAATGGGTTATAAAGTTATGTATGAGGTATGAGTTATGAAGGATGAGGATAAGGTATCAAACAGTAATTCAACAATTACTTACCTGCTTGCGGCAGGTAAGTTCATAATTTATAACTAAAAGAGGTGATCCCGACACGATTCGAACGTGTGACCCACAGCTTAGAAGGCTGTTGCTCTATCCAACTGAGCTACGGGACCCTGTGATTTTTGCGTTGCAGGCTGCAAAAATACTGTATTTTACATTTTGAACAAATTTGGAGCACCAACCATGAATGTAAAAATCGAAGCATCCTGGCATGAGGTTTTAAAAAACGAGTTTACAAAAGCTTATTTTCAGCAGATTGCTACTTTCTTAAAAGCAGAAAAGGCAGCGGGTAAAACCATCTACCCACCCGGATCACTTATCTTCAATGCATTTGAACAAACACCTTTTTCAGGTCTTAAAGTTGTTATACTCGGGCAGGATCCTTACCATGGCGCAGGCCAGGCACACGGACTTAGTTTTTCTGTACCCGCCAACGTACAACCACCCCCATCCCTCGTTAATATTTTCAAAGAGATAGAAACGGATATTGGTGTGAGCATGCCTATGCGCTTTGGTAACCTTACCCAATGGGCGCAGCAGGGCGTACTACTGCTGAATGCCGTATTAACAGTAAGGGCTTCCGAACCGGCAAGTCATGCCAAGATCGGGTGGATGGATTTTACAGACGCCGTTATCAGTAAGATATCTGCCGAAAAGAAGGGCATTGTGTTTATGCTGTGGGGTAAGTTTGCACAGGAAAAGCAAATGCTCATCGATGCCACCAAACACCATATACTCAAAGCGGCACATCCTTCCCCTTTCAGCGCAGACAAAGGCTTCTTTGGCTGCCGTCATTTTTCAAAAGCAAATGATTTTCTCGTAAAGGAAGGACTGGAGCCGATCGACTGGAAATTACAGAACTGATCCAAATAGAAATGATTAAAAATATTTTTGCCCGTGTATGGGCCGTATGGGGCATATTGAGCTTTACAGTGCTGATGCTGCTCTTCTTTCCCCTTTTTGCAGGCTGCTTTTTGTGGAAGGATCCCAAACGCAGCCATATCGCCTACCCCATTTACAGGTTCTGGATGGCTATATACCTGCCGCTGATCGGTGTACGCATAAAAATTAAGGGCAGGGAGCATTTTGCAGCCGGGCAAAACTATATTGTACTGTGCAACCACAATTCGCTGATCGATATACCCGTGTCAAGTCCGCAGATACCTGGTCCCAATAAGACCATTGCAAAAATCGAGATGGCCAGGATACCCATATTTGGTATCATTTACAGGATCGGCTCGGTACTGGTAGACCGTAAGGATAAAGACAGCAGGAGAAAGAGTTTTATACTGATGAAAGAAGTGCTGGATACGGGTCTGCACATGTGCATCTACCCCGAAGGAACGAGGAATAAAACAGGGCTGCCTTTAAAAGACTTTCACGACGGAGCATTTAAGCTGGCGGTAGACGCACAAAAGCCCATCATGCCCGCTGTTCTTACCGGTACCCGGTATATTCTGCCCAATAACAAATCGTTTTATCTTATGCCGGGTAAAATAGAATTTCATTTTCTGCCACCCGTATCAGTTACAGCCGGCAGTGAGGCAGAAACACTTAAGAACACAGTACACCAGATGATGTGGGATCATTATGTACGACAAACCGGGGCTGATCAATAATCCCTGGTTCTGTTTCTCCTTCCCTGGAATAATGGAATATTAAACCCTGCCCTGATGATAGGAATGGCGCGGTACGCCCCGTTCTGGAGCCGTTCAGTATAAGGCGATTCGGGGTCTCTTGTTACATCAACCATAATGCTCAGGTAATAAAAAGGGCTGCCCACTCCTTCCCTGCCCGAACAGTAACCACCACCAAGCAACAGGCTGTTAACGCTGAGGTCGCGTTTGAGTGTGGCCGAGCCATCGGCAGGTTTTAGTTTAAGCGTGATAAAATTTCTTTCATATTGCGCCTGGGCAAATAAAAAATTGATCGGGTAAATACGTGCAAAAACGCCTGGCCCATATACAAACTGGCGGTAGCGGTCACCCGTGTACTCCGTATAACCCGTATAAGTAAAGTTGATGGCGATTCCTGCATCTACAAACCGGTTGATGCTGTAGCCCAGCACCGGGCTGGCACCGAGAACGGTAGCACCGTTAAAGAAAGACAGGTTGATGCCCCCGCCTGTAAACATATTCTCTTTCTTAAACCCGTGGCGTGGCTTTTCTTCCTCCCCATCGTCTTCCTTTTGTGCACACACAACACCTGTACACATTACCAGCATTACTGCAATCCATATCTTCTTTTTCATGGCCATGTTGAATTATTGTATTACGTCAAGATCAAAGATCTTTCCGGCGTTTAATATATTGTTGGGGTCGAATGTTCTTTTAATGCCCCGCATCAGTTGCAACTGGGCATCGTCAAAAACGATATCCATATATTCCTTCTGTATCAGCCCGATGCCGTGCTCACCGCTGATGGTACCGCCGAGGCGTTTAACCAGGTCGAACAGTGCACGGAGAGCGGGTATGACCGCTTCGTTGTTCAGGCTATATATGCTGCCTTCTTTTTTGATGCGGATGTGCAGGTTACCGTCGCCCGCGTGCCCGTAGCATACCGCATGAAAATCGTACCGGCGGCCCAGCTCTTTTACTCCCCTGATCAACGCCGGAAGTTCAGCGCGAGGTACCACGGTATCTTCTTCAATGGTATAGCCCGACAGCTTTACCGCTTCAGCCACGCGCCTGCGCAGCTTCCACAGTTCGGCTTTTTGCTGCGCATCATCAGCAAAAAACACTTCTCCGCATTCGTATTCTGTCAGCAGGGCCGCAATAGCTTCCATATCCGCCATAAGTGCATCGGGATGGTTACCGTCTACCTCAATGATAAGGTGTGCAGCGGTATCCTCTGTTACCGGTACAGCACTGCTGTCTACCATCCGGCTCACTATTTGCAAAGCATCGATCTCCATCAACTCCAGCGCGCTGGGGGTAAACCCTGCCCTGAAGATGGCGCTCACCGCTTCGCCTGCTTTTTCAAGATTGCGGAAAGGCACGAGCATCAGCAGGTCGTGTTTGGGATGCGGCAGTAACTTCAGTACGATCTTGGTTACAAAACCAAGCGTACCTTCACTGCCTACCACCAGTTGTGTAAGATTATAACCCGTTGAGTTTTTGAGTACGTTGGCGCCCGTCCAGATGATCTCGCCCGTAGGTAATACCATTTCCAGGTTAAGTACATAGTCTTTTACCACACCATATTTCACCGCTTTGGGGCCGCCACTGTTTTCAGCAATATTGCCACCGATAAAACAACTGCCCCGGCTGCTCGGGTCGGGCGGGTAAAACAATCCTTTTTCCTTCACGGCGTTCTGAAGCACTTCGGTAATAACACCCGGCTCTACCGTAACCTGCAGGTTACGCTCGTCGATCTCTATAATACGGTTCAGTCTTTCTGAAGATATGACCAACCCACCCAGGTGCGGCAGGGCTCCACCACTCAGGCCCGTACCCGCGCCACGGGGCGTAACAGGTATACGCGCTTCATTGCACATTGCCATGATCCTGCTTATCTCTTCTGCCGATGCGGGTTTTACCACCACGTCGGGCAAAAAATGCAGGTTTTCTGTCTCGTCATGTGCATAGCGGCTCCGGTTCTCATTATCCAGTAACACGTTCTCTTTTCCTGATATCTCATGCAGCAGTTGAATATGTACGGCTTGTAATCCTTGCTGAATTTCGGTTTCCATGTAACATTCTTTGTGTAAAAATCGTATAAAATGAGCAAGCAGAAAAATGATGTTCCGGCCAGCGTTGCGGAAATGTTAAAATTGCTTAACGGTTGACAATTTTTCAACATAACTTATATCTTTACGAAACAAATCGTATTTCATTATAAAACTAAAGTAAAGTCATGAAACTATTCATCCAGAAACACAAAGCCGCAATCACAGGCATCGGTGCCTGTCTCCTGATGGGCGTGATCACATTGTCCTTCCAGGACACCCCCCTCACTGTACTGCAACAGCAGAACCTCGCAGTAAAAGACACCGTACCCGAAAAAGAAAAAGAAGCCGGCAAGATTACCATGAAAGAGTTCGACGCCTTACCCGGTGTGATCGACAACAGCATTGCCAAAGTAGCAGAACAACTGAAGAAGATCGACTGGGAAAAGACCAGCGCCGAAATAAGGGACGCGCTGAAAAAGATCGATATGGACAAGGTTATGGCAGACGCTGAAAAGGCCATCAAAATGGTTGACGTGAACAAGATCATGGCAGAAGTAAGCCAGGCATTGAAAGAAGTAAAAATGGATGATTTAAAACTGGACATTAGCCGCTCACTTAAAGAAGCACAGGAATCCGTAAAGGAAGTTAACTGGGATGAGATCAAACAGGAACTAAACGAAGCCAAAAAAGAACTGGAAAAAGTTAAGATCGACCTGAAAGACATCAATATCGATAAAGCCATGGAAGAAGCCCGTAAAGGTATTGAACAGGCCAAGACAGAACTGAAGAAATACAAAACTATGTTTTCCGAAATGGAAAAAGACGGCCTGATTGATACGAAGAAAGGCTTTAAACTCGAATTCAGGAAAGGTAAAATGTTTATAGATGGAAAAGAACAGAGCCAGGAGGTAACCGATAAGTATAAGAAATATATCGATGATGAAGATTTCAGCATCCATATCCGGAAGGATAAGGAATAAGCATTAATAGTAGCAGAAACAATTAAGGGGTTGCTTGAAGAAGCAGCCCTTTTTTATTGGATAAATCGATAATTAAATCCGAGTTTTGTGCCGCATAAATGCGTTGATAACGATGACATTTCCTAAAGCTTATAACTTCCTGTATTCCTGGCAACTGATCCCGGAAAAATGTGATTACCAGATGGGTGTTCCGCCCAAGAGCAGCATTTACAAAATGGAGAAGACGGAAGACGGGCAGGCCATAGTAATCAGTATGAGCTGGCTCACGCACGATAACCAGTCCTTCAAAACGGCCTACCAGTTTGTACCCGACGGGGAAGAACATGCTTTTGAACATACGGAAGTAGCGGAAACTATAAAGGGCGACTTTTCTGGCAGCCATACCTTTCATATTGTTGCGATGAAAGAAGGCAAGCTGGTATGGGATACACTTAAAGAGATACAGCCTAATGGCTATATGAAGCTTACGCAGCAGGGATTCAACGAAGAAGGAAACCCTTATACCAATATTCAATACTACCATAAACAACTGAGCGTACTCCCCTATGCTTCGGCAGTAAGTGGTGCGCTGATCAAACCTACTGAGGAAGGGGTGATCAAGCACAAGGCATTGATGGCAATGGAGGAGCAAACTACCATGCAGCTCGACCAGATACGCAAACAGATAGAACTGCTGGCCCTGCAGGCTCACGCCATACAGAAACGTAAGGAACTAAGCCTCATGATCTATGAAGCCACGCTCCGTTTTAAACCCAACATCGGGCAGGTGTACCACTTGTATGAAAAACACGACGACACCTACATGCTTTCGCTGATAAGCCCGGGCGAATGGGGTGGTTCAGGCCCATTCAGGCAATATGTATCTTCTGTAAAACTGCTGGCCGATCATACCTGGGTTGAAGTGAACCGGGGAGACGATTTTCCCTGACAGGTTGTTCTGTTACAAATCGTTGAAATATCTTGTGCGGTTGATCTTGAGATCGCGCAGCAGGCCCGATTTAGGGCTGATGGTAAAGTTGAAGAAACGGAAGCGGCCAACGGGCGATACGTTAATAGACATCTGCCAGCAATGCATTTCGCGGCTGAGAAATAGACTTACCGTACCCAGATCTCTCGTAGTAATATTATAAGTGCCATTCATACCAACCTTCCACCTTGGTGTAAGGTTAACGTCGCCCTGCAAGGTAACGTCCTGGAATATATCAGTATTAGAACCACCCTCCGGCAGCGGCGTACGCTGGAAACGGAGTGAATAGGAAAAGTTAAACGACCAGGGAATACTGAAATCAGCAAACTCACCGGGGTTATTATTGATATAGGCCGCTTCCTGCTGAAATTCGTCAAGCGGCTGCCCGTTGCGTGGATCGTATTGCTGCTGGTACCGGCTCAGGTCTTTTTTATTATTTGAGTTATCCTTCTTACCTCCCGTCAACTGGCTTTGCAGCGAAACCAGTCCCCCCACAAGGCGGCCAAGGCTAAAGGGCTTTCTTTTCCAGATCAATTGCCTGCTACGTCGCCCCCCCGCATCCAGGTCATAAGGATCTGTAGACGCGCTGGCCGTAATATTGATCTTATCGAACAGGTTGCTCCGTGCAGAAAAGCTGAGAATACTAAGGGCAAACGAATCGGCCATCAGGTTATAACTGCCGTTCATGCTCAATCCATCTATAAAAGTCACTTTCTTTACCGCTGCTTCGCCTGTATCCTTTTTATTCCGCACTTTGGCCTGTATATTATTATCAATGCTAAAGTTGATACCGCCAAACTTACCCTCGCTGAAAGGGCTGTAAATATTGTTCTCGTAAACGCTGTAACGTTTAAAATTATTAAACGTATCGCTCTGTGTGGTAAAATAAGTGCCCCGGGTAAAATCCGGTTTGTAGCTCAACCCGATCGAAGGCCGTATTTCGTGGCGGATAGCCTGTATCTTGCCCGATTTACGAAATGTGAACATACCGAATATCCGGGTCGTCATGCTGATCCCGAAACTCATATCCCTTGCCGCAAAAAATCCGCGTTTATACGTGCTGTCGAGCTTTCTTGCCGTACCGTTCCATTGCTGGAACAGTTTGCTCTGGTACCAGGTTTCTGTATAGGTTACACTGGGGCTCAACTGTAATGGGCCGATCTGGGGCAGCGATAATGTGATGGGCACATTATGCATGGCCCCCCATTTAAAATTGTCGCTGATCTGTTTACCAACCTGGCGGGCAGTATCATAAAAAGAGGTCTGGCTCCTGGCGCTGGTATTGAGTGCTATACCCAGGTTCTCGTACCATTTAAGCTCGCCAAGTACTTCCTTACGCCGGAAGGGATACTGCGTATTAACGTTAAAAGCAACATCGGGCAGGTTTACGCTGATCAGCCCCAGTTGGGTATTCTGGTTGTGGTTGGCACTGATGGTAATATTATAAGGCTTGTCCTTCCACACGCGGGCGTAAGTGATAGACGACTGCATCTGGTTCTGAAAATTGCGGGTAGGGCTGTTAGGCACCTGCTGGTTAAACTTACTGCTGCCCGCGTTAACGCTTGCACTGAAGGTAACACCGGGGCGAGCCTTATTGTCTGCAGAGTGCGACCAGCGTATATTAAAGCTGCGTTGTGCCCGGAAATCCTTATCTGAGCGTATACCCAGGTTCAGGTGCTGAATATCGAGCGAAACATTGCCCTGGTAACGGTAACGCTTATAATATCGCGGGGCAATGTTGGCCGTCCAGCCCCCGTATGAATAAACTGTTCCCCTCGCTGTAACATCCCAGTTATCGCTCAGCACTTTGTAATAGCCCAGCCCTTCCAGCGCCAGCCCGTACTGTTCATTAGCGGAGAAAGCCGGCGCCAGTATACCCGAGTGCCTGCCCTGTTTAAGTGGATAGATACCAAAAGGAAGCACGATGGGTATGGGCACCCCTTCAAACTCAGGGTGAACCGGCCCCGTAAACGCCATCTTCTGGTTAATAAATTTTACCTGGTTACTTACAAAAGCAAAGTGAGGTGTATCGAGGTTACAGGTGGTAAACCTTGCCCTCCTGGCATAGATGGTTGAAGAATCTACCTTTTTGGATACCTCTGCAAAAACAAACATCTCGTTCTGCATAAAGTATGTACCCTTCGTTTGGCCACGGCCCGTTTTCATATTAAAACGGATCGTATCACTGAAAGAAGAGAAGTCTGCCTGTTTAAACTTGGCATAAGATACCACGTTGCCCGTACTGTCCTTAGTAAGATAAGCGCTTACAAGATTTGTCTTTTGATCGTATTCAATGCCCGGCGCAGTAAGCTCATTGTCTTTATATGCCGTTTTAGATTCCTTACCATAAAGCAGTATTTTTTTCCCGGGCACATCCAGCACCATACTGTCATCGGCATGATAGGTAACCGGTGCATCCAGCGAGTCTTTGGAATATTTAATGCTGAAGGTATCTATTTTAATAACCGGTCTTACCGAAGTATCAACCCGGTTGCTGTCTGCCTTCTTCTGTTCAGCTTTAACAGCCGCTTCCTTTTCTGCGATTTGCCTGATGCGCTCGGGTGCCGGCACTTTATTTCTTACCGGCGGAACTGTATCTGTAGTTAATGAAATGTGAAAATAAGAGGAAAATGAAAATTTATGCCTGCTGTATGCCGTTATTACGCACAACAACAGTACAGATACTGAAGCAAAAATGTAAATTGTCTTACCTTTGTTGACGTAACGCATAGCAGTTAGGAGCAAAAATAAATATTAATGCTGCAACAAAGTGTGAAAGAATTTATAATTACTAATCCCGCTAAAAACCAGGTTCAGGTATGTTAAGATCCAAACTTACAATAATCACTATAGCTCTTACATCCGTTTTCTCCTGTGTAAAAGCACAAACCCCGCAAAAACTTAATACGATCATAGTCGACGCTGGTCATGGCGGTAAAGACGGCGGTGCACACGGCGGCTATGAGGGTGGTCTTAACTCTTACGAAAAGAACGTAACCCTTGCCATCAGCCTCAAACTGGTAGCAGAATTGAAAAAAACATTTCCCGGCGTTAAAGTGATACCCACACGTACAACCGACATTTACCAGTCTCCCCCCGAAAAAGCTGCCATAGCCAACAATAATGCTAATCCGGCTGGTGGTAATCTCTTTGTATGTATACACGCCGATGCCGCCAACCTCAAAACCGGCTCGCGCATAACGGGCTACCGCACAGTAACCGTATATGATTCAAAAGTGGAATGGATCAAAAAGGGCAAGAAGAAGGTAAAAAAAGTAACCAAAGTTCCCCGCCAGGTAGAAAAGCCCATTATTGAATATTATAAGATCGGTACACAGCGCAAGGGCACCAGCGTATGGATATTTGCCCCGCACAAAACGAGTGATAAGATCAAAGCGATCATGAATGAAGAAGAATTTAATGCTGAAGCCAGTTCTGATACCCTGTATAACAATATCGACTTCAGTACGCAGGATAAAAGAATCATTGCCCAGATTTATGCCAAACGATACCAGGATAAAAGTGCCCGCCTTGCCAATTATGTAAATGAAGAGGTGGATAAAACAGGCAGGGAAGCTCTTGGCGTGAGCCAGCGGCAGGTAGGTATATGGGTACTGCAGGCAACCAACATGCCCGCCATACTGGTAGAAACAGGCTTTATCACCAACTACGACGACGAACGTTACCTCAACAGCGAAAGCGGGCAGCAGGAACTTGCAGAAGCCATTACCGCTGCCATCCGCAGGTATAAAGAACAAATGGAAACCCCCAGGGTTGCCGCACCCGAAGCTACGGGTACACGCAAATGAGTAATCCCAAATAGTTTATTCCCCATTTAAGAGGCCGCAACGCAAGATTTGTTATTTTGCAGAGGCGATTAATTGAGTTCTTCAGAGG
>CAZPXP010000005.1:158524-175979 GCA_964590975.1 uncultured Ferruginibacter sp.
CGTACATGAAAATTTCAAATGAAACAAAGGTAGGCGCGCTTACAGCGATCTGCATTACCTTGCTGGTGCTGGGTTTTAATTTCCTTAAAGGCAAAACCATTACAGGTAAGTCTAACACCCTGTATGCGGTATTCAGCGATATACAGGGCCTTGCCAACAGTAATCCCGTAACTGTTAACGGCAAACAGGTGGGTACTGTATCCGCAACCAAGTTTTCCAGCGACATGAACAATATTGTGGTTGACATCCGTATGAATGGAGACTATTCTATTCCCCGCAATTCGGTGGCAATGATCAGTTCTTCCCTGCTGGGTACCATAAGCGTAGAGATCAAACTGGGCAATGGAGCTCCTTACCTCAAAAACGGCGACACCATTTCCACACAGGTAGGTGCAGGTATCCTTGATGATGCGCTTAAAAAGCTTGACCCTGTGCTCTACGAAGTTAAGAATGCAGTAAAAGCACTCGACTCTGTACTGACAACAGTAAACAGCGTGATTGACCCGGCATCAAGGAATAATATCCGCACCACGCTCGAAAACCTCAACAAGATGACTGCCAACCTTACCGTGTCGTCTGCCTCTTTACAAACCCTGCTCAATACTCAAACAGGCGCACTCGCCAAAACGCTCGATAACGTGAATGCCTTTACGGGCAACCTTGTAGCGAATAACCAGAAGATGAACGGGATACTCGATAATGTGGAAAGAACAACGGCTACGTTCTCTAAGCTTGATCCTGAAAAAACGCTCAATACCCTCAACTCCACCATTGAAGAGCTGAAGTCTATGCTTTCCAGGCTTAACAGCAACGAGGGCACGCTCGGACTGTTGATGAAAGACCCGAGACTGTATAATAACCTCACCGCTACCGCTAATAAAGTAAACCTGCTGCTTGACGATCTGCGGCTGCATCCGAAACGCTACGTAAATGTATCGATATTCGGCAAAAAGGACAGAACAGAACCATTGATGGTTCCCCTGCCCGACTCGGTAAATGCGCCGTATAAACAATAACCGGCCAGCCCCCCGGGAAGTTTTATGATTTCATTAGAGAATAAAATGGCATTTTGCAGCCCGGTAAACAGGTTTGCCTCATGACGTCAAAAAAAATCATTGCTTTTATTATTGTACTGCTTGCGGGTAGCCTGTATGCAGAACTGACCATGGCGCAGCAGATAATCAATGGCGCTCCTGCCCCGGATACACTGCGTGTCATTGAGATCGTACAGGGCCGCAGCCTCCGGCAAAAACAGGTAGATTCTGTTACTCTTATCGAAACGATTGCGGGCAGCGTTATCTTAAAAGAAGGTAAAACAACATTTACGTGCGACAGCGCCGTAGTAAACCGGCGTACGAACATACTCGAAGCCTTCGGGAACGTACATATCAACGACAACGACAGTATACATACCTACGCCCAGTACCTGAAATATGTGGGCGAAGAGCGCATGGCCTATCTTAAGAAAAAGGTACAGCTTACCGACAGGAAAGGCGTGTTGTACACTGAAGACCTCGAATATGATATGCGCGCTCACATCGGGCGGTATAAGAACGGGGGGCGTGTGGTTAACGCCAATACCGTGCTCCGCAGCACAGACGGCGTGTATTATGCCGATACGAAAGACGTTTACTTTAAAAAGAACGTACACCTCATTGATCCCAAATACGACATTACCACCGACAGCCTGCTGTACAATACCCAAACCCAAATCGCTACTTTTATTGCACCCACACATATTGTGAGTAAAGACGGCATCATCGATACAAAAAGCGGTACCTATAACTTAAAAACGGGCGAAGCCATTTTCTTCGACCGTACGAGCTTCCGTGACAGTACTCACTTCCTCAGCGCCAACAAAATGGCTTACGACGAAAAGAGCGGGATACTTCAGATGGAAGGCCAGGCCAAACTGGTAGACAGCGCCAATAAGGTAACGACCCTGGCTAATAACATCTTCCTCAACAAAAAGGAAAATTCTTTTCTCGCCTACAACAAACCTGTAATGATCTTTTACGAAAACAACGACAGCACTTATATCGCTGCTGATACCCTGTTTTCGGGGCTGAGAAAAGCCGACACCCTGCAAAAGAAGACGGTTACCAAAAAAGAAAAGATCGATACCGTAACAACCGTAAATGTATCTGATACCGCCATCCGTTATTTCCTCGCATTTCATCATGTGCGCATTTTTAACGACTCGCTGCAATCGGTGGCCGATAGTCTTTATTATTCAACGGAAGATTCCGTATTCCGCCTGTTCGACGATCCCGTGGTATGGAACGATAAAACACAGCTCACCGGCGATACGATCTATCTCTTTACAAAAAACCGGAAAGCTGACCGTGTATCTGTTTTCAATAACGGCATGATCATCAACAAGGCAAATGAACAGATGTATAACCAGGTTGGTGGCCGAACCCTGAATGGGTATTTTAAGGAAGGGGAGATTGAATATATGCGGGTAAAGGGTTCGCCTGCGGAGAGTATATTTTACCCGCAGGATGAAGACAGCGCCTATGTGGGTATGAACAGGAGCAGTGGCGATGTAATTGATGTATTCTTTGTAAAGAAAGAGCTCAACAAGGTAAAGTTTATCAATGAGGTAAACGGTACGCTCTACCCCATCCGCCAGATACCTGCCGATCAGAAAGAACTCCGTGGTTTTGAATGGAAGGATAAGCGCCGTCCGAAAACCCATCTCGAACTCTTCGAATAGAGATTTACTTTATCAACGTAACCCGTCTTTTACAGCAGGTACAAGCCATTGTGCCCATTTACCATATTCTTTTCGTGAATAATGCAGCCCGTCATACGCCAGCAGGCTGGGGTCTGTGGCAGCCATACGGGTAGATTGTGTAATTTCAAGATACTGCACCCCGTTCTGGATAGATACATCCCTGTTGATGCCGTTAAAAGCATCTATCTCCTGTGCAATACGCTGGCGGTCCTGCCCGGCGGCATAAGGCGTAACACCCCAGTCGGGTATAGACAATACGATCACCCTGCGTTTAACATTATTCGCATACTGGATGGCGCGAAGTAACAGAGCAGTAAACTCCGATTTATATTCTGTCATACTGCGACCCTGGTATTGGTTATTAACCCCAATAAGAAGCGTAACGATATCGTAAGTATTGTATTGCGGTGGCATGCTGTTGAGCCTCGAAAGCAGGTTGCCCGTTGTCCAACCCGTTTGTGCAATGATCTCCGGTGTGTAGAATTTTACCGTATCCCCTGCAAGTAGCTGCACCAGTTGTACAGCAAACCTGTCCGTATCAGGTACCGATTGGCCGATGGTATAAGAGTCGCCAAGCGCGAGTAATCTTTTAGTAGCCGTATCCCCGCCCGTACTGCCGGTACCCGTACCGGGTGCGGGTGCCACACTGTATACGTTTTTATCTGTACATGCATTTGCCGTGAGCGCACAGGAAAACAATAAGCAAAACAACTTTACCATATCTCCAATAACGTAAAAAAGGTGTAGTTGGTTCGGATATATAAGTCTAACCGCTGTAAATTACAACCCACAACCATAAACAGTATTCCGCCCGGTATGCTTCTATCTGCACCACCCGCCATTATTAGTGTTACCACGCTCTACGTCATTATTGCGCTGGCGGCATTGTCGTATGTGGCTGTACAAAAACGCTGGCTCACTACCAGCGGCGCCATCGCTGCCGGGTGTATGGGCTTCGTATTTTATACCACCACTGGCTGGGCCGGTTTTGCCTGCCCCCTGCTCTTCCTTATCAGCGGCAGCCTGCTATCTAAGCTCAACCGCGAGGCAAGGGAGAAAAACGGGCGCAAGGCCATACAGGTACTGGCTAATGGCCTGCCCGGTGCAACCTGTTACGGTGTCTATGCTTTTACACAGCAGCCGATTTGGCTGGAAGCTGCAGTATTGTCTTTCGGTATCAGTATGAGCGACAGTATAAGTGCCGAAGCTGGTAAGTATACTGGTGGCAGAACGATCGACATTACCAGTCTTAAGCCCGTAGAGGCCGGTCTCTCCGGTGGTATCTCTTTTTGGGGCAGCGCCTTTGGCCTGCTCGCTGCCGCGGCGCTGGTAATAACGGGGAAGCTGGCGTTCGGCTTACCCTGGCCGACTGTACTTCCCCTCAGCCTTACTGCTTTTGCGGGTATGCTGACCGACAGTTTACTGGGCAGCCTGCTGCAGGCCAAATACCGCGATCCTGCCGGGGCCATCAGCGACTATCCTGCTCCCGGTTCAGTGCTGGTTCGTGGTGTTAAATGGTGCAACAACGATATAGTAAATCTTTTGGCTAATGTGCTTATTGTCATAATCTTTCTTTTAGTATCTTGAGGGCTGTTTAAATCCTGAAAACGGGCATTAAGAAGCTTAAACATACCATTGTATGCGAACTACATTACTAAAAAATTTCTTGTTCTTCTCTCTTGTACTCCTTTCATTTACCCAGGCCAATGCACAATCCGTAGCCGCCGGTCAGAAAATGATTTATTACGAACGCTTTAAAAGTGCCATCGGTATTTTCGACGCACTCGTAAAAGCCAACCCCCGCGATGCGGAAGCCGCTTACTGGCTGGGGCAGTGTTACCTTATGCAGCCCAAGGCCGATGTCAATATGGCCAAACAGATTTTCACACAGGCCCTTTCCGCCAACCCTGGCAATAACCTGCTGAATGTGGCTGCAGGCCATATCGACCTGCTCGAAAACCGCACGGCAGAAGGCAGGGCTAAATTTGATGCAGCCATCGCGGCGGCGCCCAAAGACGCAGAACTGATGATGGCTGTTGGCCGTGCCAATATCGACGCTAAAAGCGGCGATTATAATTATGCCATCGATGTGCTGAACCGCGCACTGGCCATCAAGAACGCAAAAAAGGTAAATGCTTACATATTGCTGGGTAATGCCTACCGCAAACTGATCGACGGTGGTAACTCAGATAAAAGCTATCGCAGTGCGCTGGACATAGAGCCGCAGAACGGCCTTGCGTGGATACGGCTGGGTAAGATATACCAGACACAGAAGAACTACGAGATTATGCTGGAGTATTATAACAAGTCTGTTCAGGGCGATCCCGCTTTTGCGCCCGGCTACCTCGAACTGTACAACCACTACTCTTTCCGCGACGTAAACCTTGCAAAAGACTATCTCGATAAATATATTGCCAATTCCGATGCAGATTGCAATACCGACCTTTTTGCCGCCGACTACCTGTTCCGCGCAGGTAAATACAGCGATGCTATCCGCCGGTCGAACGAACTGGCAGGTGGTAAATGCGCCAGCGAAATAGGCTCGCGTCTTAAAATGCTGAATGCTTATTGTTACGACCGTCTTGGCGATTCTGTGGCTGCCAAAAGAGAGATCGACGCCTTTATGCAGGTCGAAGACCCATCAAAAATACTGGGCAGCGACTACGAGATCGCCGCCAAGGTAACGGCTAAATTTGCAGGTTCCGAAGCAAAAGCCATCGAATACTGCAACAAAGCAATGGAAAGCGATACCGCCAACCGTCTTACCTATCTTTTACAACTGGTAGATCTTTACAAAAAGCTCAACAGTGCAGAAGATATCGCCACTACCTGGGATCGTATCTATTCCATTAAGCCACGCCCGAGCAATGTAGATCTTTATAACCGTGCCATGGCACATATGACGGCCAAACACTATCCATTTGCCGACAGTCTATGGCAGATGTATAAAGACAAATACCCCGACCAGGTTTACGGGTATACCTACCGTATTAAATGCAATGAAGCACAGGATACCAGTATGGCGCTGGGACTGGCCGTACCGCATTACGAAAGCATGATCGCTTTTGCACAACGCGATACGGTGAAATATAAGAACCAGCTTGTATCCGCCCTGTACAAAATGGTGGTGTATTATGTAAACATTAAGAAAGACAAACCCAAGTCGATCGAATACCTCACGCAATACCTGCTCTACGATCCCAGCAATGAGGAAGCGAAGAAAATGCTGGTAAAGTTGAAAGGAGCATAAAGGTTAGAAATTATAAATTATGAGTTATGAATTAGGGGTGCTTATCTCCTGATTCATAACCTGCCTGCGGCAGACAGGCTTATAACTCATCCTTCATATCTCAAAGAAGTGTCTTTACAAAACCGCGTAACACCATTCGGTAAAATCATTACCACGCCCTGCCGGGGTACGTGGATGGGCAACCGCGGAGTATTGCACAAGAACAAAACCATCATTGCCCATTCCAAAACACTGTACTGGATTACCTGTGTGCTGAGTTATGGCTCTATACGGCGTAAGGTGATGACAGAGAACTACTACACCGAGCTCTTCTTTCTTGACGAAGCCACTTCTTTTGCTGCCGGGCACCGGCCCTGTGGGATGTGCCGCTATGCAGACTTTAAACGCTTCAGAGAGCTTTGGGTAAAAACAAACAGCCACCTCTATACCCTGCCCGATAAAAAAATCGTTAGTATCGACCGCATTCTGCAAACAGAGCGGCTCGATCCCTGGGGGCGGCAGCAAACTTGTACCGCGCCAATACAGAAATTACCCAATGGCACTTTTATCACCCTCAACGATCCCGATATACCCTACCTGCTGTATAACAGGCAATTATTGCAGTGGTCGCCGTGCGGGTACACCAATATTACCGATGCTCCCGCTTCAGGAGAAGTTACAGTGCTTACGCCAAAAAGTATGGTAAATGTATTCGCTGGTGGTTATGTACCGCATATTCACGATACAGCGAAGCAGTTAATTACCTTTAAGAATTATAAGTTATGAGTTTACTATTGCGGAATAAGCGATTCATATTCTGTCTGTGCCATCACGCATAATTCATACTTCATAACCCATAATTTTTTCAAAAGCTTCCACAAACTGGCCCACATGGTACCCATCCATCAACGCGTGATGCGCGTGTACTGATACCGGCATCAGCCTGCGGCCATTTACTTCCGTCATTTTACCGAAGGAAATTTTAGGGCAACTGTCTTTAAATGAGAATGCACGGGCATGAGATAAAGAGGTAAAACTGAGCCAGGGTATAGAGGAGTAATGGATAACGTTTTCGCCCGAGATGGCAGGAACGAGCCCCTTGCTGTTCTGCACCCGGTTAATCTCTTCCTTAGCCGCCGCAGCAAAGGCTTCAAAAGAGACGTGATAGTCCATATAAGAAAAACCGAATGTACCATCGGGCCGGTTGATGGTAGGAGAAGCATGTACTACATCATACACACATACCTCCTCACCGGCTACACGGTAGCGGAAAGGTTCAACAGCATTAGCAGCCGTAAGCGATGCGTGCAGGTAATACAGGAAAAAAGAATAGCCATTTTGTTTGGCTGTGTTATACGCTTTTGTACAATCTACATTAACACAAATGCCAAAGAAAGGTTCTTCAAATTGTTTGAAGAAATTAAAGTGATCCTTCCTGGCCCACGTACTGATGTCTAAAACCGATTTCATGCCAGCAAGTACGGTAAAATCTCTGAAATTGTTTGCAACTGTGTGAAGTTAGGATGCGCTACATTATGCGTGGTTTGTTCGTGTACCCAGGTGGTATGATAAGGAACATGTACGCCATAACCACCGATCGCCAGCACAGGCAGTACGTCAGACTTAAGCGAGTTGCCCAGCATCATAAAATGCGAGGGATCAATATCAAGATGTTTAATGAGTTTATGGTAATCTTTTTCCTGCTTGTCAGACATGATCTCGATATGATGGAAATAGCTTTCAAGGCCTGAGTGCTGGAGCTTTCTTTCCTGGTCCAGCAAATCGCCTTTGGTAGCTACCACGAGGCGATATTTGCCCTTCAACGCCTCCAGCACATCCTTAACACCATCCAGCAATACGATGGGGCGTTCCAGCAGGTCCTTACCGTATTGCAGTATTTTGCCGATAACCGTCACATCCAGTGTATGGTTCGACACGCGGAGTGCTGTTTCCACCATCGACAGCATAAATCCTTTAACCCCATAACCGTACAGGGCAAGGTTTTGCATTTCTGTTTTGAACAGCTCCTGCGATACAGTATGGTGTGGTACATAATCCTCCAGCAGGGCGCAGAATAATTTTTCAGTTTCCTGGAAATAGGGTTCATTGATCCATAGTGTATCATCCGCATCGAAAGCTATGGCCTGTAAATTCTTCAATGTATTTGTTTTGAGTTTGATAATCAGCTATTTGCAACGGGTTGCAGGCTTGGTTGTTTTCTTTTTACCATAAATAATACAACCAGTCCGCCAAGTGCCAGCAGGGCAGTAAGCGAAAGCGTATTACCCCAACCGCCCAGACCAGACAGCCAGCTACCCATTTGGGTAGTTTTTATTTTGCCATTATTATATACCCTGTCTTCCCTTATCTTTTTTAATTGTATCACTCCATTCTTAATACTGGTTATCTTATACACATCAATGATCTTCGACACGCCGGTACCCACCCTGGCAACTCCTCCGAGCCTGATGCTGGAAGCATACCATTTACCCTTTGCATCTTTGGCAAGGAACAGCGCCAGCTCACTATCCCTGGAACCAGCGGGATAATCCATTTTATTCTTTACAGCCAGTGTGTCCGGCAGTTTGGCATGATAGCCCTGGTTATAAGAATAGCTATAGTACTCCCTGTAAAACTGGAAACTCTTGTATTGGTCTGTATTGATGATCATAAAATGCCGGGATGCTACTGAGGGATCTACGATGTCTGCCCGGGTATTGCCGGCCAGGAAGAACAGGAAGAAAAGAAGAGACAGGCTTTTACGCATAAGCAATATTTGTTTAAAACTACATAAAACCCACCGTACACAACACCTTTTCTTAATATTTTACCCTGCGCGCAATTTTATGCCATCGTGGAAATCAGCACCTCTCTTTTGATGGTTTTTACGTCAATATCAAAGGCTGTTGCATCGCTTTCAATCTGTGCTGATTTACTCTCACCTGACATTGTTTCAGGTTCAGAGGCGTTTGTAAGGCATTCAAAATGCATTGAAAGCCTTTCATTTTGCATTGCAGACCAACAAATAATGTTTGCTAATAATATGTTTCTGCATGATTGACCCTCAAAATGCATTGCAGACCTTTCATTTTGCATTGCAGACCATTCAAAATGCATTGCGGACCTTTCAATTTGCATTGTAAGCCTTTCAATCTGCATTGCAGACCATCAAATCGGTACCGATTTGATGTTCACTTTTAATGTTTCCGCGCCCACACTGCATTTCAGCATTTCTGAGTTTTTTGCATGCTACCCGGCATCGCTGTTAAATGACAAATTGTCAGCCACTTTTCACCGCCAAACTGTACACCTGACCTCCTTAACGGTTAGGCCTACAGCCTACAGAAAACACAATAATAATTTGCTGTACAGAATGAATATTTTAAAGCGGGATAATTTTTTGCCCTAACTATTGTTCAAATTGAGAAACTTTTACATACATTTGAATTGTATGCATCCCTGTAAGACACGCCCTGGGAAAAATAACCGTTTTTTGCTCTTGTGACTATGGAACAGGTTGAATGACTTACTGCGTACAAAGTATCTCTACTAAAAAACAAATGCTATGCTAAGCGCACCGGGCAGCGACCCCTGCATGGTTACGCTATATTAAAGCTGCTGTAAATCTTTATAATCCTGCCCGCACAGGCAGTATAATATTGTGCCAAAGTACCCACCCTGCGCCGGTAGTATTCTACATATAAAACACAAGCACTATGTTCAATCAATTTCACCCCAACGTAAAGGCAACCCTTACCTTTCTTAAATTGCTGAAACTTAAAGTGAATGGCACTACGCTGAACGAAACTTTACAAAATCATCCTGAATGGCCAAGCCTGCTCTGTATTACCGACACGCTTGAAAAATGGCATATCCCCAATGGAGCAGGCAGAACGATTCCCGGTAATATTGATGAACTGCCAGTACCGTTTATCGCCAGTCTTAATAACGACATGAGCAACCCCATCGCCGTGGTAAGCCGTGTTACAGATACCACGGTAGAGCTCTATCATAAAAACTATAATACCCCGATCACCGAAAGCAAAGACGATTTTAAAAGAAGGTGGAGTGGCATTTACCTTATCGCCGAGCCTGATGAAAATTCTGGTGAGCCCAATTACGAGGCCAATAAAAAGAAGGCCTTTCGCGACGGGTTCATTTCCGTAGCCGCTATAGCCAGCGTAGCACTGCTCTCCCTGCTGCTGATGTATAAATCCGCAGGCGGCTTCTTTACCAGCGCTCCCGCAATAGGCGTTTACCTGCAATACCTCGTAATGCTCTCCGGCGTAGTGGTATCCGGCATGCTGCTCTGGTACGAGATTGATAAGAATAATCCCCTGCTCAAAAAAGTGTGTACGGGTATTGCCAATGGCGACTGCGGCGCTATTCTTTCCGGCAAACAGGCCAAAGTCTTTTCCTGGCTCAGTTGGAGCGAAGTAGGCTTTTTCTATTTTGCCGGTGGGCTGTTTACCCTGCTGTTTGCAGGAACCAGTTTACCGCAGGCCATTGCAGTTGTGGCATGGCTGAATATACTGGCGCTGCCCTATACCCTGTTTTCCGTTTATTACCAGTGGCGGGTAGCCAAACAATGGTGTGTACTTTGCCTGGTAGTACAGGCCCTGCTCGTATTGGGCGGGGTTAACGTAATAACCACCGGTCTCCTTCTGCCATTGCCGCAGTTCAATATATCTTTTATAGCCGGTACCGCATTACTGTATATGGCTCCTGCCCTGGTATGGTATGCACTCAAACCACATATCCTGCGCCTGCAGAAATCAAAAGACACACAGCGCCAGTACCTGCGTATAAAGTTTAATACCGAAATATTTGATACCCTGCTCAAAAAACAAAAACCCGTAATGGTACCAACAGACGGTCTTGGTATCGACCTCGGTAACCCCAATGCAAAACATACACTTATAAAAGTATGCAGCACTTTCTGCGGGCCATGCAGCGAAGCCCATCCAAAGATTGAGAAGCTCCTGCACGAGAATGAAGACCTTAAGGTAAAGATCATTTTTTCCGTGTCTGACAATGAGGAAGACCCCGCAGTAAAAGCAGTGCGGCACCTGCTCGCGATTGCCGAAAAGGGAAATGAAGCGGGCATGCAGAAGGCGCTGGACGACTGGTACCTGCCCAATGATAAGAACTACGACAGTTTTGCCGCCCGGTATCCTATGAATGGGGAACTGGTTAAACAGGCAGATAAGGTAGGCGCGATGAACAACTGGTGCAAAGAAATGGGCATCACCCATACCCCTACCATTTTTATTGACGGATACGAACTTCCCGATGCGTACGATATCGGCGATCTACAATATTTCCTCACAGAAGCATCTGCTGCAGGCGATGCTGAACAGGAATAAGAACTTTCTTTTGGCATAGTACCCCAAAAGAAATACCCGGTGGTACTAAATGGCACTGCAGAGCCATTGCCGGGGGCCAAAGCCTGTGACGCTGAAAGCAAAAGGCATAAACAATTTTCATCATTTTTTAAATCAGAAAACAATGCAAACACAAAAGATGAGCCTTGCAAACATTAAAGGCAAATTAAGCCGGGGCGAAATGAAAAGTATTATGGCAGGTAGCGGTCAATACAAATGCTGCTGGTCAGGCACTTCAAACTGTAGCGCATGCGTAAGCTGCTCAAGCAGTTGCACATGCGTAAGCGGTGCGTCTTTAACGTCTTGCTAATAAGGCAGCGTAACATAAACAGTTGGCGTGTTTTGTATTACACAAAATACGTCAACTGTTTTTTAAGTGTTATCGTATTTTTACATACAACCCATTTTTTATGCAACGTGCTTCAGCCATTATTGTTTTGCTGACTACTGTACTGTACGGCTCCTGCAAGCAGGTGCCTGCCGCGGCAGAGCATGTGGCCATACCGGTAAACACCCCTGCAAATATCCTGAAGAATATGGACAGCTTTCTCCGGTACAGCAATGACCATATAAAACTTTCGGCAGATTTTATTGCGCTGGACCCGGCGGCAAAACGGATCAGTAAGGGTGATTTTTTGCAGCAACTATCGCTCGGCACTTTCCTGCCGCTGCGCATGACATCGAAAGATACCGTGCGGTACCAGTTGTATAAAATTGATACGCCGGTAGACGATTATATACCCACCCTGCTCAGGAGCATGGGCGAGCATGAGTATGAGCATTATCAGAAAGAAGGCAAACCCCTGCCCGCATTCAGTTTTGTTGATTTAGCAGGACAGACCTATACCCCGGAAACAACCAAAGGAAAGATACTGGTATTGAAATGCTGGTTTATAAAATGCCAGCTTTGTGTGGAAGAAATGCCAGATCTGAATAAGCTGGTGGCTTCGTATAAAGACCGTAAAGACATCCTGTTCGTAAGCCTTGCGCC
This sequence comes from uncultured Ferruginibacter sp., assembly GCA_964590975.1. GTDB lineage: Bacteria > Bacteroidota > Bacteroidia > Chitinophagales > Chitinophagaceae > Ferruginibacter. The sequence goes on from CAZPXP010000005.1 coordinate 170,869, forward strand.
CGACAAACTGGATGCCCTGCGGGAATTTCTTACCAAAACAACCTTCGATTATGCCGTTGTGGGTAACCAGGAAGACTACCTGGGCAAGACACTCAACATTACGCGGTACCCCACCCATATTGTGGTTGACAAAAAGGGCAATATCGTTAAAGAGGTAGACAGCTACGGGGAGATGAAAGACATACTGAAAAAAGAAGCATCAGAATAAAACACATTCCGCACACTACTTTATTACAATGAAAAAAAACAACACTGCACTCCGGCGTATCGCTATACTTACCTGCTGGTATGGGAATTACCCCTGGTACCTGCCCTATTTTATTCATTCCTGCTCGTATAACCCCACCATCGACTTTATTATCATAACCGATAACACGGAACCTATACCCAATAAACCCCGGAATGTAAAGGTGGTACAGAAAACGCTTGAGCAGTTAAAAAAAAGAGCCTCTAAAAAATTAGGCTTTACCGTAAACATTGACTATCCTTACAAACTGTGTGATTTCAAACCTGCATACGGGTTCTTTTTCCCGGAGATCATAAAAAAGTATGATTTCTGGGGGCATGGTGACCTTGACGTGATATATGGGAATATCCGTAATTTTATGACTGCCGATATCCTCGACAAGCATGATGTGATAAGCAGCCGGCACGATTACATAACAGGTACGTTCTGCCTGTTCAGGAACAATGAGCAGATGAATACACTGTTTATGCAGAGCCGTGATTATGAAGAGGTATTCAGCAGCCCCGATCACTATTGTTTTGATGAATGCAACTTCCTGTTCAAGGAGCTGCAGAACGGGGGGAACGTGCTGGACTATCCCGACAATATCCAGAGCATGACCTGGGTAGTGAAGGCAGCGGAGAAAAAGAAGAAGCTAAAAGCATTTTTCGATTTCCTTATTGTAGAGGGTACCCCCGGCCACCTGATGTGGGATAAGGGTAAGATCATTTACAAAAACCAGTACGAGGCTATGTTCTATCACCTGATCACATTTAAAACCGAATGCAGGCAAAGAAAAATACTGAACCCTGTGCCTGAGGTTTTTTATATTACTGACAATAAAATTCTTGCAAAAAAACCATAGTGAAATTCCCTCTTTATAAGCAGCTTGATGCCATGGATTGCGGTCCGGCCTGTCTCCGTATGGTGGCAAAATATCATGGCCGTTCGATCTCTCTCGATTTTCTCCGCAATAAATCTCAATACAATAAGCAGGGCGTATCAATGCTGGGGTTGTCTGATGCCGCAGAAAGCATCGGCTTCAAATCTGTAGGGGCCAAACTCACTTTTAAGCAATTGCTCGAAGACGCCCCGCTGCCGGCTATCATTCACTGGGATCAATATCATTTTGTGGTATTAACGCCAGAGTCGACCAAAAATAAACTGGTGATTGCCGACCCGGCAAACGGCATGATCAAGCTGAGCCAGGAAGATTTTCTCAAACGCTGGATTTCTACTACCGAAAACGACGTGGGTAAAGGCACTACACTCCTGCTCGAACCTACCCCCCTGTTTAAAGAACTGGATTTTGCAGACCCCGACCAGACTCAGAAATCAAAGATCGGGCGGGCTTACCTGTTCAGCTATATCAAACAGCACAAGGTTTATTTTTTCCAGATATTGCTGGGGCTGCTCATCGGCAGCATCCTGCAACTTATCTTCCCCTACCTTACCCAGAGCATTGTGGATACCGGCATCAACAGCCGCGACATCAACTTTATACAGATCATACTGGCTGCTCAGCTCATGCTGCTTTTTTCACAAACAGTAGTTGAGTTTATCCGCAGCCGCATACTGCTGCACATCAGCACCCGTATCAATATCTCTTTATTATCGGGCTTCTGGGCCAAACTGTTAAAACTGCCGATGCAGTTCTTCGACAGTAAACACCCCGGCGATATCCTGCAACGGGTAAACGATCATCACCGTATAGAGAGCTTTCTTACAGGAACAGCCCTCAACACGCTTTTCTCGATCATTAACCTGATCATCTTTTCCATTGTGCTGCTCTCGTACAATGTTACCATTTTTGTAATTTTCGTGGTAGGTAGTGCGCTTTACCTGCTGTGGATACGTTTCTTCTTAAAGTACCGCCGCAAGATAGACTACCAGCGCTTTGCTATCGCATCGAAAGAGAACAATGCTACTATGCAACTGGTATTCGGTATGCAGGAGATCAAGCTCAACAATGCTGAAAATACCTACCGCTGGAACTGGGAAGGGTTACAGGCCGGTTTGTTCAAGCTCAATTTTAAAACACTGTCACTGAGCCAGTACCAGCAGATTGGTGCATTCTTTATCAACCAGGGCAAGAATATCCTCATCACATTTATCGTGGCCAAGCTGGTGATAGAAGGCAGCCTTACTTTAGGTATGATGCTGGCCATTCAATACATCATCGGGCAGCTCAACAGCCCTATTGAGCAGTTGATCGGCTTTGCACAACAGGCGCAGGACGCAAAGATATCGCTCGAAAGGCTGAATGACATCCATACACTCGATGATGAGGAACCCGTTCACAAACACTTTAATCACAGCCTGCCTGCGGAGCACAGTATTCACGTAAAGAATCTTTCTTTTACCTATCCCGGCGCAGGCAACGAACCCGTACTGAAAAATATTAATCTCACCCTGCCACAGGGCAAGGTAACTGCGGTGGTAGGCATGAGTGGCAGTGGTAAATCTACCCTTGTTAAACTGCTGCTGCGCTTTTATGAGTCGTACAAGGGAGAGATATACCTCGGCAATTCCAGTTTTAAAACAGTAAGTCCTAAATACTGGAGGAGCATCAGCGGAGCGGTGATGCAGGACAGTTTTATATTCAACGATAATATTCGTAAGAATATAACGGTAACCGACGAAAAGGTAGATGAGAACAACCTTATCCATGCCTGTAAAACGGCCAATATACTTTCATTTGTAGAGTCGCTCCCCTTAGGCTTTTATACCAGGCTCGGCGCAGAAGGCAGTGGCATCAGTGGCGGGCAGAAACAACGCATCGCCATTGCAAGGGCAGTATATAAGAATCCGCAGTTTATCTTTTTTGACGAAGCTACCAACTCGCTGGATGCCAATAACGAGAAAGTGATATTGGAAAACCTGCAGCAGTTCTTCCAGGGCAAAACGGTGATCGTGGTAGCTCACCGCCTCAGTACGGTAAAGAATGCAGATAAGATCGTGGTGCTTGACAACGGTGAGATCGCCGAAGAAGGTACACACGACGAGCTTACCCTTAAAAAGGGAAAATATTACGAACTGGTTAAGAACCAGCTTGAGCTGGGCAATTGATTGATTAACCACCGGGCTGTACGCAGTACGGTATAATAAACAGAAAATTGAGCACAGAAGATAATCTTACACCATCGGAGAATCCCGAACCGCAGTGGGGAGCCCCGCCCGGCGGAGCTGAGCCTCAATGGGGTGCTCCTCCCGGCATGGCTGACCCCCCCGATGCAATGGCGCCTCCCGGTGCAGGTGCTCCTGCATCCGGCGAAGGCAAAGAAAAAAATACATTCTCCGGGCACGGCAGCGAGATCGAAGAGATCGTATCCAAAAAATTACCCTTCGTTGTACGGTGGGGAACAGTTTTATTCTTCCTGCTACTCCTTTGCCTTGCCCTTATCTGCTGGTATATACAGTATCCCGATATTGTTCCGGCCAGCGCAAGGCTCAACAGCGTAAACGCACCCAGGCAGGTAGTAACCAGGAGCGACGGCAAACTGATAAAGATCAATGTAAAAGAAAATGATAAGGTGGTGGCCGGGCAAATCATGGCTTATATGGAAAGCATCGCCAATCCGCAAGCAGTAGCCGAAGTGCGCCAGCAGCTTGATACGATCAACAGTCTCATCAACCAGAAAAGAACCGACGAGATTACCCGTTTCTTTCCCGACTATACCAACCAGCAGTTCCTGAGCAACCTCGGCGAGCTGCAAACACCTTACCAGACCTTTATACAATCCTTTATCACTTTCCGCGATTTTCTGAGCACGGGCTTCTTCCTGCGCAAAAAGAATATGCTCGCTACTGATATGCAGAACATACAGAAGCTGCACGATATACTGGGTAACCAGAAAGTATTGATGGAGCAGGATCTGTCGCTGAGCAACCAGACCTTTAGCGCCAGTGAATCACTGGCGCAGGAAAAAGTGATCTCGGCACTCGACTACCGCAACGAAAAGAGCAAGCTGCTGGCCAAACAATTGTCGCTGCCGCAGATCAATGCCTCTATCATCGCCAACGAGAGTCAGCAGAATGAAAAGCGCAAAGAGATCGCCGAGCTCGAAAACCAGATCGTGGTACAGAAGAGCACTTTTATACAGGCCCTGCAAACGATGAAGGCACAGGTACAGGAATGGGAATATAAGTACCTGCTCAGGGCGCCGGTATCCGGCACAGTGGCCTTTACCGGTTTCTTCCAGGAAAACCAGGAGATGAAAACGGGGCAGTCGCTGTTTTTTGTTCAACCCGACAACGCCGCCTATTTTGTAGAGATATTTATACCCCAGTATAATTTTGGTAAGGTAAAGCCGGGGCAGCAGGTACTGCTGAAATTCCAGGCCTACCCTTTTGAGCAGTATGGTTCTGTACCCGGCAGGATCGAATACATCAGCAGTACCCCTACCGACAGCGGTTATATGGCCAAGGTAAGCCTGCCCGACGGGTTAACCACCAACTACAAAAAAACACTGTATTACCGCAATGGCTTGCTGGCACAGGCAGATATCATTACCGAGCAGATGCGGTTGTTAGAAAGATTCTATTATAATTTGATGAAGCAGTTTAAGCGGTAGAAAATTGTTTTCTTATTCATTCTGCATCGCTTTGCCCGATAGCGCTCTCCGTAAAAAAAGGGAAAACCACCATTACATTAATCAGATGCGAATAGTACCTTTATTTTGCATTTGCTGAACTAAGTTGTGAAAATGCATATTTTTTTCATCTGTATGATAATTGTTATTACACTACCATTATACCTAATCAGCAGACAATAATACTGTGACAAGACATTTGTTTCTAACTCTTTTTTTTATACCGGTAATGGCCGGCAGTTATGCCCAGGTACGTGCCGATAGTGTGTCTTTGCCGGAACTGCCTGCCCGTT
>CAZPXP010000006.1:0-109527 GCA_964590975.1 uncultured Ferruginibacter sp.
GCGATTCAATGATATCCGCATTAGCGCCGGGGTAGGAGGTACGCACGGTGATGTTGGGAGGATCAATGGCGGGATAATCACGCACACCCAAAAACTTGAATCCAATACCGCCAAACAGTATGATAACGATACTGAGTACGATAGCAAGCACAGGCCGGCGTAAACTCAATTCAGATATATTCACGTATGCGTATGATTTAGTTTTTATTGATTTTCCCGATCTGTACCTTGCTGCCGGGTTTTATCGAGAGCAGGCCCGTGGTAAGGATAGTATCACCCACTTTAAGGCCCGTAACCACTTCCACCCTGCTCGAATCCCTTACGCCCGTCGTAACCGTTTCGAGAGAGGCCAGGCCATTCCTTACGGCAAGCACTTTTTTATCCCTTGCCTGCGGTATGACAGCCTGTGTGGGAATCATCAGGGCCGCATTGTTACGGTCAAGAGTAATCTGAACACGGGCAAAAGCACCCGCAACCAGTGCCGCATCACCCTGCTTCACCACAGCCTTCACCCTCAGCGTACGCGTGTCTGCACTGATCTTACTTTCATTGGCAATAATATTAGCCGCATAAGTCTTACCGCTACCGTCAATCACAAAATTAACCAGGCCCCCCGGCTGCATCTTGGTACCATAGCGTTCCGGTACATCAAAAACCAGCTTGAGCGGGCTGAGCTGCCGCAGCGTAGTAATATTGGTTTGCGGAGTGACATAGGCGCCGGCACTGATATTACGCAACCCCAGCTTACCACTGTAAGGTGCGCGAACCGAGGTCTTGGCAATACTCGTTTTCAGAATGCCGATATCCGCTTTGATATTGTTAACAGCAAGCAGGCTTAGGTCATAGTCCTGCTGGCTTACACCATTGATCTTCAGAAGCTCGCCCTGGCGCTCTTCCGTTTTCTGTGCAATGGCAAGTTGCACCTGTAGTTTTTTTACCTGTGCTGTCAGGTCATCATCATCCAGCTTAACCAGCATAGCACCCTTGGCAACGCTGCTGCCCTCCGTAAAGTAGATGCCCATCACCTTGCCCGATACCTCGGGATGGATTTCCGTTTCCTCAAAAGGAGTAAGGCTGCCGGGAATTTCTATGCGCTGTGCCGAAGCCTGGGCACTTACAATAAATCCCTCCGCCTTGGCGGCAGGGGGCGCAGGCTTTGCGGGCGCTGCATCTTTGTCTTTAGACTTACAGGCGGCGAATACAAAAAAAACTAAACAGATAAGGGGGAGAGTACCTTTTATTTGCTTGATCATCGGCTGTTGATTCTGATTGAGTTGAAGTGGTACCAATGCCATATTCCCGCTAAGTTCATCAATAATGAGCTAACAGGATAAAAAAAATTATCAACGTCCGGTAACCGTGACGAATGCACTTATTCCGTTACAGAGGTCACTTTCAGCGTTTGCCTGATCCGGTTGGCCTGGTGGATGAGTTCCTGCCGCTCACGGCTGAGTACCGTTACATGGCCCATCTTACGCCCCGGTTTGGTGTCCCTTTTACCATAAATATGCACGAAACAGTTCTCTATCTTCAGGATCGCCGGCAACCCCTCATAATGTGCAGGGCCATTGTGGCCCTCAGCACCCAGCAGGTTCACAATGGCAGCCGGGAGAATAGCATCCGTATTACCAAGCGGATAGCCCAGCATGATACGCCAGAGCATATCAAACTGGCTGCTGTAATTGCCCTCAATGGTATGGTGCCCGCTGTTATGTACACGCGGCGCCGTTTCATTCACAAAAACATCCCCACCCTTGTCAACAAACAGCTCCACAGCAAAAATACCCGGGCTTTGCAGGTCCTTTACCACCTTCTGTGCAATAGCTTCCACCCGCCAGAGCGTTTTCTCAGGCAGGCCCGCCGGGCTGATCTGGTAATCAAGCAGGTTCAGGTACGGATCAAAAACCATATCCACCGCAGGATACATGGTCGTCTCCAGCAGGTCGTTCACCGCCACAATCACCGCTATCTCCTGCTGTATATCTACCATCTTCTCCAGCACAGCCGGCGCATCAAACCCCTTAGCCAGGTCATCAGCCGTACGCATCACCTGTACACCCCGGCCATCATAGCCACCCTTGTCAATCTTATGCACCGCAGGTAAAAAAGCAGTATGCGCCTGTAATTCCCCAATATGGCCGGTAAGCACAAACGGCGAAGTAGGAATGCCGTTCCGCAGGTAAAATGATTTTTGTTCAATCTTGCTCTTAATAATGCGCAGCGCCGACGGTTTTGGATAGATCCTTACCCCCTCAGCTTCCAGCCTTTCAAGAGCTTCCTCGTTAACCGATTCTATTTCTATCGTAAGCCCGTCAAGACCTTTACCAAAGTTATACACGTCATCGTACTGCCCGATATCACCCTTCGTAAAATGATGACACAGGTGCGCAGCAGGACATTGAGGATCGTTCTCCATCAGGAATGTTTCTACGGGGTAATTAGCCGCAGCCTGTAAGAGCATTCTCCCCAGTTGCCCACCCCCTAAAATGCCGATTTTTTTCATGGCGTGAAGATAAGTTGATTGGTTCAAATGACAGCCTGCCACCCCGTTAAGCACACGGCATATTGTTTGTATATAACAAAATACCACCTGGCAGGCGTACCTTCACCTGCACAACAGGAATTACTTACATAAAAGAAAAACTATGACGCACAAACTGCATTACGCCACAGTTACAGAAGCGATTGAAGCATTAAGAAAGCAAGGGTTTACAGTAGATTTTAATCTCGAAGAGAATTGTTTGATACACGATACGGATAAGTACAGCGCAGATGATTTTGAGATCGTCGATGTCTACCGCTACGAAGGCAACACCGACCCCGCAGATGAAGCCACTGTATATGGCATCGCTTCAAAGAGCGGTGTGCGTGGGGTCCTGGTCACAGGGTATGGCATGTCCTCAGATTCCGTGTCCACTGAGCTGCTGGAGAAGTTAACCAGGCGATAATATCCATCCATATCAAAAGAATGGGTATTTTTCAAAAGTGAAACTCTTCCTTTGTATCATAGGGCTCTGTACTATGCTGGGCACCAACGCCCAGTTACCCGTTTTCTACAATTATAAACCCGGTAGCGGCCTGCCAAGCAACGAAGTGTATAATATGTTGTCCGACCGGCAGGGGTATATGTGGTTTGCTACCGACCGCGGACCCGCACGCTTCGACGGTGATCATTTTGTTACTTATTCCGTTAATGAAGGAGTCAGCGACAATTTTGTAGACAGGATACTCATCTCGCCGGGTGGTACCGTATGGATCATCACCAACGGAAGAGACCTCTATCGCTATACAGGTACCCGGTTTACCCCCTATCCCTTTAACAACAGGCTCGACGACCTCATAGGGCGGCACTCAATGGCATGGCTCTCACAGGTCGGGTTCGACGGGGAACAACCCGCTGTCTTTGAGATCAGGGGAGTAGGCCTCATCCGCATCACGCAGGATGGAAGAACAATATTTCTTGATCCTCCCGCAGACGGGCAGGAACTGCGCTACAACGCACAGTATAATATAGCATACTATTCAGACACCAGCCATCTGCACGGTTCCGGTGCAACCCCATCAGGATTACTCTTCTTTTCTTTTAAAGGAAACCAGTACAAAACAGTCAGGCCCCGAACAAGCAACTGTCTCCGCCGCCGTAATGGACAAACACTCATCAGCCATGGCAGCCACCTGCTGGTGCTTAAAGGCGATGCATTGCAGCACGTGGAAGAATACGACAACAGGATCATCAATCTCTATGAAGATACCGAACAACGCCTCTGGGTATCAACCTATGGCAATGGCGTAAAAATGTACCCGCAGGATAAACACCCCGGTGAGGCAGAACCCGCAATATATTTTTCAGATACGCGCATCAGCGCCGTAGCGCAGGACAGGGAAGGAGGCTATTGGTTCAGCTCAAACGACAAAGGAGTACTCTATATCCCCTCGCTCAATACACGAACGCTGGATAATACCGTTCTGGCAGACAATGAATACTTCCAGGAAATAGGTACCGGCGAACCACATACCCTCTATGCCATCACATCAAAAGGCCGTATCTTCCGTTCAGTCAATGGCGAACCGCTGGCCTTCTATAACCGCGCCTATACAACCAACCTCAATACACTGTGTAACGACATTGTATATGATACCCTTACACATAACCTGTACGCATCCTTTTCAGAAAAAGTGTACATAATCAATACCGCCACAGGGGCATCTCAAACCCACCCGGCTGCCTCAAGAACCATACTGCCTGTAGGTAAAACCTTTTATGTGCTCTCGCAATCCAGTATTGTGTACGATGCAATTACTATGCGCGGCCAAAAGATCGTCAACACGCTGGGTAATTTCTCAGGATTGCTGAATACAGATGGAAGTCTGTTAATAGGTACAGATAAAGGGCTCATCCACCTCAGCGGTACCACAGCAACGCCCTTCGGTAAAGACTCAATACGGCAAAGAGTAACCTCCGTCAAAAGGCTGTCCAACGGAACAGTCGTTGCGGCTACGCTGGGCCAGGGCCTGGCCTTTATCAGGGATAAAAACATCAGCCTCCTTAGCCTGGGCGCCTCCAACGCCATTAATATGGTAAACGAGATTGCCATAGCAGGCAATGCGATCTGGGCAGCTACAGAAGCCGGCGTGGTACGCGTAGATATCTCCGCTGCAGTACCGGCCATCCGCCTGATGGCGGCCGACGACCGCTTTCCCCAGAATAATACACGAAAAATAGCCTGTATAGACGGCTATGTGTATGTACTGGCACAAAACAGGCTGATCGCCTTCCGGGATACACCCGTAAACCCCAACCCCCAACCACCGGTATTCCTCGAAAAAATACTCGTCGGCGATTCAGTTGAGCTCAAATCCGGCCAAACCTATCCATTCCGCTACACCGATAACCGCATACGTTTTGTATTTAACGGCATTAGCTTCAGGGCCGGTAACCTCATCCGCTACCGCTACCGGTTAAGCGGCCTGCATACAGACTGGTACACCACAGCACAGCCCTATGTAGAGTACCCCTCCCTTCAACCCGGCAGCTATACATTTGAAGTGGCCGCAGTAAACGAAAATGGCGTCGTGTCAGCACAACCCGCAACCTATACCTTTACCATACCTGCACCTTTCTGGAAACATGGCTGGTTTATGATACTCCTTGCAGGGCTGCTGGCGGCACTGGCCTGGCTTATCACAAGAGCAAGATTAAAAAGGATACAGGAACGCAACCGCGAAAAAGAACTGCTGCTTACAAAAGAACAGGTAGCCCTGTCTGCCCAGATCAATCCGCACTTTGTATTTAATTCGCTCAACAGTATACAGCACCTCATTATACAGGAAGATAAAAAAAGCGCTGTACTCCACATGGCGCAGTTCAGCAGGCTGATGCGTCTTAGCCTGGATAACACAAGAAAAAAATGGGTGCCCGTAAACAGTGAGATCGAATTACTGAAACTGTATCTTGAATTGGAAAGTCTGCGGTTCAGGGATAAATTTGTGTACCATGTGCACGCCGACGCGGAACTGCTGTCCGGCAACCTGCTCATACCGGCAATGCTCATACAACCTTATGTAGAAAATGCAGTACGGCATGGCGTCAACAACCTGCCCGGCAATAGTGGTATGATCACAGTATCGCTGCACATAGAAGGAGCACACCTCGTAACGCGCATCGAAGATAATGGGGTAGGCAGAATGCAGGCACGCACACTGCGTGATACAGGTACCACCCACCAGAGTGCAGGTATGCAGATCACAGAAGAACGTTTGAAACTACTGTGTAAAGAAACAGGTATCGAATGGGCCTTTTCTATTACCGACAAGACAGATCAGGAGGGTAATACCAGTGGAACCCTCGTACAGTTCTATATGCCATACATCAGGAGTACGCAGGCACAGTACCCCGAAAATTAAACGATGCATATGCCTCAGAAAATTGTAATTATAGACGATGAACCCGACGCAATCGCCGTCATCCGGGGTCTCGTGGAAATGTTTTGCGATGATGTAACCATAGTCGGTACTGCCGGTACAGCCACAGAAGGAGCAGCAGTAATCCGCCTGGAGAAGCCCGACGTCGTGCTGCTCGATGTTGATATGCCCGGTACTTCTGGTCTCGACCTGCTGGCAGCTTTTGGACAACGTTCATTTAAAGTCATCTTTATAACCGCCAGCAGCGAATTTGCCATTAAAGCGCTGCGGGCCAGGGCCGACGATTACCTGCTCAAACCCGTTAACCCGCTCGAACTGAAACAGGCATTGGAAAAACTACAGGCCGAACAGGTTAAAACAACCGCTACCACACAACGCATTGCACTGCCCGACAAGAATGGGTATTATTATATACAGCCGCAGGATATCATACATATCGAAGGCGATGGCAGCTATGTAACCATCCACCTCAGAAACGGCGAAAAGAAAATAGTAAGCAAAAACATCAAAACCTTCGACGAACAACTAACCCCGCTGGGCTTTATCCGTTGTCACCAGTCACACCTCGTTAACCCGGCAGAAGTAAGCCAGCTCAGGCGCATCGACGGCATATTCCTCGTCATGAGCAATGGCAATGAAGTAGCAGTAAGCCGGGCCAAAAAAGATATGGTGATACAACTGCTCAATGGCTGACCATTTTTTCCCCTTTTCATACAGAATATAAACCCATCCCTGCCAGATATGAATCAGCAGGCACAAAGCAATATCCCCCGTATTACTTTTGGTCGTTCCTTTGAGGGATTGCCATCGCCGGAACAACGCCGCCTGCATAAACAAACCAACCAACCGGATAGTTATCGCGTCGTTGTTTCCGGCCAGGGCATAAAGAAACTGCCGCCTCAACCATTGCGGTATAACCATTGTCTAGGTGGATCAATAATCATCCGTACCCACACTACCCCGGCTATTTAATAGTCAGGGTTTTTTTATATGTCTCTGCCCCTGAGCATTTGGTAGACGCGTAGCTGCTCTTCGCCGGTTTTTGCTTGCCGTTTATCCATATCTCCGTTATCCCCCCTGCCGATTACTTATTTTTAGTCCCTCAAAAACAATTGCATTATGAAACATAAACTCTGCCTGTTTATCCTCTGCCTTTCTGCTGCGCTGCTGGTAAAAGCACAGATCATCACCACACTGCCCAGCGGCGGCAACTCTAAAGCCTCCGTGAGTGAACGCGTAGGTATTACCGACATCACCATTCAATACAGCCGCCCGGGTGTAAAAGGACGCGAAGGAAAGATATGGGGCCAGCTCGTACATGAAGGATTTATAGATCTTGGCTTCGGTACAAGCAAAGCTGCCCCCTGGAGGGCAGGCGCAAATGAAAACACCACCATCAGTTTCAGCACACCCGTTAAGATAGAAGGCAAAGACCTGCCCGCAGGTACCTATGGCTTCTTTCTTGCTATGGGCAACAATAAAGCCACTGCCATATTCAGTAAAAACAGCAATGCATGGGGCTCTTATTTTTATAACCCTGCCCAAGACGCACTGCGCGTAGAAATCAACACCCAAAACCTGGCCGAAAACGTAGAAAGACTGAAATACGAATTCTTCGATCAGCAGGAAGCCGGTGCCACTATCGCCCTGCTCTGGGAAAGATTAAAAGTACCCTTTAAAGTAGAAGTAGACTATGTCACTACCCAGTTGGATACATACCGCAAAGAATTACAAACAGATAAAGGCTTTCGCTGGGAAGCATGGGTAGAAGGTATCAATTTCTGCCTGCAACGTAAGGTAAACCTCGAAGAAGCGCTGCGTTGGAGCGACTACGCCATCAACGGCGTATTTGTAGGGCAGAAGAACTTTACCACCCTCGGCGCTAAAGCCAATGTCCTGGAAGCACTGGGCCGTACCGCAGAGCACGATTCCGTGATGAAAGAAGCACTGCCATTGGCCACCATGCAGGAACTGCACAGTTATGGCCGCAACCTGGTAGCGATGAAAAAGAATAAGGAAGCGATGGAAGTATTCCGGATGAACGCTAAAAAAAACCCCAATGTGTTTACAACTACAATGGGGCTCGTACGCGGTTACTCCGCCAATGGCGATTACGCCAATGCCTTAAAACAGGCGAAGATCGCTCTGCCAATGGCAGCCGATAAACCAAACAAAGACGCAGTAGAACGGTTTATAAAAATGCTCAGCGAAGGCAAAGACATCAATTAGGCAATAGTCTTACGGTTGATAAAAAGGGCTGCATCGAAAGATGTGGCCCTTTGTGCTGCTTATCCCGGCACAGTAAACCCTTTGCACAAAAAAAATTATACCATTATTTTACCCCCGCGGGGCTGCCCTTTTGTAACGAATCGTATGCTTTCTGCAGCGGCTCCAGCTTCGTAATAAAAATGCTGCGGCCATGCGTACCAATCACCAGCTCATTCTCTCTTTTCTGGATCGTAAGATCATGAACAGCCACCCGGGGCAGATTCTTGCCAAAGCTCATAAAAGACTTACCCCTGTCAAAAGAATAGTATAGACCATTATCACTGCCCACATAAAGAATGTTCTCGTTCTTGGTATCTTCAATCACCACATTCAACGGCTCTGCCGGCAGGTTGGAGCCCAGGGCCGTCCAGGTAGCACCGTAATCCTCACTTACAAAAAGCCATGCCGAAAAATTATCATATCGGTAGCCCGTAAGGGTAACGTACACCCTTCCCTCCCTGTAAGCAGAAGCCTGTACATGGCTTACCCAGAGGTCGGCGGGTAACCCTTTGTTGATCGATGTCCAGCTATAACCAGCGTCCTTGCTGATATGTATATTGCCATCATCGCTGCCGGTATAGAGCATGCCAAACCGCAGGGGCGATTCACTGAGCGTAGTGAGTGTACCATAGGGGATCTTCCCCGGCTTCTTACCACCCGTAAGATCGCCGCTGAGGGCTTCGAGATTTTCACCCTTATTAAGACTGCGGTGCAGCCTGTTGCTGCCAAAATAAAAAATGTCAGCATTGTGCTTGCTCAGAAGAATAGGCGTCTCCCAGTTATAACGAAGCTTCGGTTCACCAAGATCGTGCATGGGATGTATCGATACCCTTCTGCCACCATCAGTACTGCGGCGCTGGTAAAAACCAAACTGCGAGCCGTAATAGGCCGTTTTATTATCACGCAGATCAACCTGCACCTGCATACCATCCCCGCCACCGAGAACCTTCCATTCGTAGTCCGCAGGATCCGGCTCCGTAGCATCAGGAAAAGAAAACAGGCTGCTGTTATCATCAACACGCGAAGGCCCGTACCATATACCATTATCCTGCAATCCGCCATACACATTATAAGGCCGCGCATCATCCGTAGTAATGCCATAAAACTGTCCCGCCGGTACACTCGTTACCTTAAACCAGTTCTTTCCATTATCGTAGGTAATATTACAACCGCCATCATTTACCCCTATCCAGTGGCTGTCGCGTGCCGGGTTGATCCAGCAGCCATGCCAGTCAGCATGGGTATTGTTCTTATCTGCCGGGGTAAAAGTCTTACCCCCGTCAGTGCTCACCACCATATTGATACCATAAGTAATCACCTTGTTCTCATCCTTTGGCGACACCGCGATCTTACCAAAATAATAACCATAAGTACTGAAAACGTCAATGTCCTTTGTATTTACCTTCCGCCAGTGCAACCCCGCATCATCACTGCGGTAGACCTCGCAGCCATAGATACCCGCATTCTGGAACCCATCATCAGCAATCAGCCAGTCGTACAGTACAGTTGGCTTCAGCTTATCATTCTTTACCATTTCCATAATGTCCTTCGCTCTGTACTTTGCCGGGAAACGGTTGTTGATAAGAAAACTGTCCAGCTTTTTGGTATTGAGAACAGCAAACTCTTCTTTGGAAATAGTCTTAAAATCAGCCGTAATATATTTCGTGGTATCCCTTTTAGGCTTAGCCGCCGTATCAGGTTTGATGGCATTGTTATCTACAACAGCATATACAATAGATGGGTTTCCCGGGAAGATGGCAACACCACTGCGGCCAAAACCCTCTCCCGCAGGCAGGCCACTGCCCGGTGTGCTTACAAGGCTCCAGTGATCACCCCCATCCGTACTTTTATAAATACCACCCGATTTACCCGATTCCTTAAAATCCCACGCACGGCGCGTCCGGTACCACATACTTGCATAAAGTTCATTGGGGTTCATAGGATTGATATCCATCTCAATTGCACCCGTATTATCATCAATGTAAAGAACTTGCTTCCAGGCCTTACCCCCATCCGTAGTTTTATATACACCCCTCTCTTTATTTGCAGAATAAAGATGCCCCATCGCCGCTACCCACGCAATATCCTTATTGGTGGGGTGTAATACGATCTCACCAATGTGATGACTCTCCGGCAGCCCGAGATAAGACCAGTCCTTGCCATTGTTCGTACTCTTAAATATCCCTATACCACTGTAGCTGCTGCGGCTGCTGTTAGATTCCCCCGTACCTACCCAAATAATACGGTCGCTCCAGTTAACAGCAATGTCACCGATCGACATTGCATCCTCCTGGTCAAAAATAGGGGTAAAACTCTGGCCGTTATTACGGGTATGCCAGAGACCACCACTGGCAAAAGCAAGGTAGAACTCAGTTGGGTCGGCAGGGTTTACTTCAAGGTCAACCACGCGGCCGCACATAGCAGTAGGGCCGATATTGCGGAAACGGATATCCTTAACCACAGACTGCTCTTCAAGCTGTTTCCGTTTGGCAAAAGAGCCAAGGCGTTCTGCCGCCGGGGTTGGCTTGATCTGTGCAGTTGCTGTATTAAAATTAACAAACAGCAGTATAAAGAATGCTGTATTTTTGTAGAGTCCGCGCATAAATAAAGAGGTTATGAAAATATTAAAATTAAGGCAAATCATCCTATTACAGGTATTACTCCTTGGTTTTTTAACCAATGCCGGCGCCCAGCTAAAAGAGTACACACTTACAGAAAAGGGCGATACCATTAATGGGTTGAATAAAAGCGGCGAAAAAGAAGGCCGGTGGGTAATCCATACAGACGAGATACGGGGAGAGCCGGGGTATGAAGAAGAAGGAGTCTTTAAAAAAGGTAAAAAAGAAGGGATATGGCGCAGGTATAACCTCAATGGCGACCTTATTGCCGTAGAACAATACCTCCTCGGTGGTAAGAACGGCTTACAGCAATACTATACCTACCTTGGCGACCTGATCAGGGAAGAAATGTGGCGCGCTTATAACCCCGATCAACCCTACGATACTATACCCGTATACGGTACAGGCAGCAATGAAATCATAGACTATAAGATCGTAAAAGCCGAGCAGTACAGCGTGAAGCACGGAGAGTGGAAATATTATGAACCAGGGTCGGGCCGCCTCATAAGAGCAGAACAGTACGACCGTAACCGCCTCGTACTCCCGCAGTCAGCATCAGCAGCACCAGTAGCCACAGCAGGCGATGATAAACCAAAGAAACCTGCCAAAACAGCCGAAATGCTCGAATGGGAAAAGAAAAATAAGGGTAAGAAAAAAGTGATCCGTGATGGTAAAACCGGCATGTAACCATCTTATTTCAATAGACACTTTAAGACTTGAACCACTTTGCCCAGAACGGTAACCGGTTAAAACGGTAACCCGGGTATAGCTCCCTTACCGCACCAAAGCTGCTGTAAAAAAATGCAAGATTCCCGATATCACTTCCCTCAAAATCAAGTATAAGATCCTGCCCCGCATGATCCTCAATAAACGCATTAATGAGTGCATGCGAAGCGCCTGCTGTCCTGCCATCAGGAAGATTACCCACCAGTATATAATAAGCCCGGCGGTTATCAAAAAAGAAAACACACGAAGCCAGCAACCGGTTTCGCGTATCGGCTATGCCATAAGTCATAGCAGCACGCTTTTCATATAAGGTTTGGTACAGCCCCTCAAACCGCGTATAAGCATCCGCCGGTGGGTTACCACCCGCAAACTGCCGGGCCATAGCAATCTCAATTACCTGCTTTACGTCAAAATCTTTTATTACAGTACACCCAAGTTGCAGGCACTTACGGATATGACGCCGGGAACTCTCCCTGAAATTCCTGTACAGCACAGGGTAAGCCTCCTGCAGGGGTAGTATATAGTTTACCCGCTCATACATAAAGTGAGAAGCCAAAGCAAAAAGATTATCGTGGTTCAGGAAGATATCGCAGTAACGGAATTTTTTAGGAATAGCAGTAAGAAAAGCTTCCACATCTGCTCCGCTTAACGCTTTCCCGAAAATACCCAGCGATGCCGTAAAAGGCGGCTGGTAAAGATAAGTAATCCCATATTTTTTATTCCAGGTAAGCGGCATAACAGCCTCGTAATCGTTATATACCAAAGCATCCCAATGCCTGGCCATAGCATCAAGATACGAAGCATACGCATACACTTTACCATTGCTTGCCCGTTCAATACAATCATTCCATTTGGCCTTGTCAATTTCAGGATATGTCAGATAACGTATGCCCGGCATCAGAAAAAGAGTTGAGAGAAAAGTTTCTGCTTCCCGGCGTGTTGAAGATCAATACTAAATGAAATGTTTTTTACAAAACGTTTCTCGGGAATAGTACTTATAAAGTAATCCTTATACACTTTGCTGTACAGCAAAGGTATATAAACGTTAAGCAAATTATTGAACAGCGACAACTGCAAGCCCGCATCATAAACCATCCTGCCGGTAGCAGCGTTCTTCTTCCAGGCGCCCGCATAACTACCTATATCAACAAAAACGCGCAGGGGAATCTTTACCGGTAGTATCTCAAGCGGATTTATCGATGGGGGAATAGTAGTCGTAAAATTAACCGCAGCCAGCCAGTCATCCGTCTTGCCGATCTTATCACTCAAAAGATCCGTCCTTACCTTAAATCCACCATCCCTGATCATGATCTGCTGGGAGGAAAATTTGTCAAACTCCGAACGGCCCACAAAATAATTGCTGTAAGTATAATCTTCATCCCCCTTGGGGCCTGTCATGTTCAGGAAATACCGGTCCGTCTGGAAGCGGCGGGAGATAGTTTTTTCTGCGGTGTAAAAGAACTTACCCGCAAATAATCTTACGCTAAGACCACCCCCTTTGGGATAGTTAAAGAAATAATTTCCCGTAAAACTGCTGCGTACAAAGCCATCCCCCTGGTCAGTTTCCAGAACGGCGCTCCAGGGATAGAGTACCCTGTGGTTCTCAATACCAAAACGCAGCCGGTTAATATACCTGGGGGTCTTGGGGTAGGTGATGATATCAATTTGCTGTATAGTGTCGCGCGTAAACTGTAGCCCCGTTTCAGTAATGAAAAAAGTCTTCCATTCAATATAACGGCCAATAGTACTCCTCGCATCCCGGTTTGCAAAATTGATGCGCAGCGATGATGCCAGTTTGGTCATATCAAGATAGTTCACACGCCCCGTCGAATCCTGGAAGGTATCGATCATATATTTAGCACCGCCTAACCCAGCCTCTATTCTGTGATTCAGCTTACCCGCAAACCAGGTATACGACAGGTGCCCCAATCCTCCCCATGCTTTGCTGCTCGTACCAAAAAGAGGAATGGCAACAAACCTGAACCTCGGCAGTGGCAGGGTGTAGTTATGTACCAGCGCACCAACAAATACCTTATCATAAAAGTTGTAGCCAACAGCAGGGGCAATACTGATGTAATTATACTTGTCCGTTTCCTTCAGGTTAAAAAACGCAGTAAAGCGTAGCCTTTTATGTTGCTGCGCGTGTGGCAGAGCTCCCCGCTCATCCAGCAACTGGAACAGGCCACTAAGATCACGCCCGCTTACTTCTTCCATGGTTTGCTTCAAAACTTCCGGGTAGGGATGCTTAAACTGCCAGCGTTGATAAAAGACATGCATACAACTGTCAAAGAGCGGTTGCCCGAGACTGTCTTCCACCAATGCTAACCACTGCGCCGTTTTATCATAAACAGTAATGTTCATGTTAACTTTGTTAAACCGCTCAGACGATGTCGAAATAGGCTGATCCTTTTTTAAACCAATCAGTGTATTAAGTATGAGAGTCCGGAGATTATCAGGCATGCGGTTACCCGGAAACTTAGTTTTAAGCTTAACCATATTCAACCGGCTCTCCTTATCATAACGGTTGTCATAAAATCTATTGATGCCCTCATCCATCCAGGGATGGTCCCTTTCATTGTTAGCCAGTATGCCATAGTTCCAGTTATGCCCCACTTCATGTTCAATGATCCTTTCCAGCTCTTCCGCCGATCCTGGGGCCGTGATGCTGGTAATAGTGGGGTATTCCATCCCGCCGTTAAATCCCATTGGCGCTTCCACCACCGTGCACACCCCGTACGGGTATTCGCCCAGCCATTGGCTGCGCGTCAGGATGGTCTTTTTGATATAACCCAGGACATTGGTCCAGTAATCATTATCCGTTGGCAGGTAGTATACATAAAGATCCACCTTTTTACCCGAAGGAAGCAACATAGAGTCCTGTTTGGAAATAAAACGTTTATCCGCAAACCAGGCAAAGTCATGCACATTTTCTGCATGATAAGTTAAGACCTTGGTCTGGGGGTCGGAAGGGGGAAATTCAGGTACTTTCTTTTTAGGAAGTGGAGCACCCATCTTTTTCTTTTTTGCCGGTTCCTCAACAGGAGCCGTCACACGCCCTGTAAAAGGATTCAGGGTTTGGTTTACCAGTTGGCCCGTTGCACACACCTTATAATTTTTGGGTAAAGTCACCTGTACATTGTAGTTGCCAAACTCACTGTAAAACTCTCCCTGGTCAAGGTAGGGCATAGGATGCCAGCCCTTGCTGTCATACACCGCAGGCTTAGGGTACCACTGCGTGATCATATACGCCTGGCCCTTATGCCCACCCCGCGAGAAATTCTCCGGCAGTTTAACATGAAATGGGGTTTCAATACGGATACTGCCGCCAGGAGGCAGAGGCTGCGGCAATTGCAACTGTACAATATCCTGGTGCAGCGGGTGGTCAGCAGTAAGGGCAGTAATACCGTTCACTTTAAAATCCAGCCGGTTAATATAACCCCGCTGCGCATTATCCGAAAAGTAAAATTTAGTATTGCCATTTTCCAGCAGTTGATCGCTGAACGCCGTACGGTCATTCTTATACGCATTAGGCCAGAGATGGATCCATATAAAGCGCAGGGAATCCGGCGACCGGTTCATATAGTCCATTTTTACATAGCCATCAAGAGTATGTTCAGTATCATTAAGAGTAACATCAATGGTATAGTTAACCTGCTGTTGCCAGTATTGCTGTTGTGCATACGTTACCGGCCATATTATACAGAACAGGGATAGTGCGATTAATTGCTTCAATGCAGTCGGCTTTATTCAAAAATAGTAAATATTAACAGAACCCCGGGTAAAGCATATACAGGCTATTTGCCCTTGCCAGCCATAATGATGCGGAGCGTATGCAGCATGATCTTCATATCAAGGGCAAGAGAAGCATTTTCGATATACATGAGGTCGTAGGGCATACGCAGAGCCATCTCTTCAACAGACGATGCATAACCATACTTAACCATACCCCAACTGGTAAGACCAGGCTTTACCTTAAAAAGATATTTGTACTCCGGGTATTGGACCACCAGTTGATCAATATAATATTTACGTTCCGGTCTTGGACCCACAAGGCTCATTTCACCTTTAAGAATATTCCAGAGCTGCGGCAGTTCATCAAGGCGCCACTTGCGCATGATCCGCCCCCAGGAGGTGATGCGGGGGTCATGATCACTGCTCAGCATGGGCCCATCCTTTTCAGCATCAGTGTACATACTCCTGAACTTCAGTATCAGGAACGATTTGCCGCGGTAACCGATCCGTGGCTGCCGGTAAATAATAGCCCCCGGTGAAGAAGCACGTACACGTATCGCCGTAAACAGCAGGAGAGGGCTGAGCAATAGTATACCCATTATGGAAACGAGGATATCAGTCAGCCGTTTAATGTTCTGCTGCCAGTGCGGCATACGGCCCGCATGTATGTCAATAAGGGGAACCCCGAGGATATTAGCCGTATGCACCACACCGCTCAGGATATCAGTAGCATCCGGCATGATGCGCGTATTGACATTCTGATCGCTGAGCAATTGAAGAATCCGGGTAAGATGATGCCTGTCGTTTTTATCAAGGGCAATGAGCACTTCCTCGGCATGGTGAGTAGCAATGGCCGATGCGATGGTATTTACACCGCCCAGCCAGGGCAGCCCGTCAGGAGCCTGGTGTGGAGCAGTGTCTTCAAGACTGAGAAAGCCAACTGGTAAATAACCCGTTCTTTCCCTGTTCCCCCTGATGTTGTTGTTCAGCAGACCGGCAAGGCTCCCGCTGCCCGTTACCAGCGAAGGAAAATACACCGTACCCTTTACCAGTTGCTTTTTGGCCATAGAGAGGATGGTAAGCCTTACAAAAGCAACCAGCAGCCATTCCAGCAGGAAAACAGTAAAAAACTCACTGTAGTACAGGTTATAATTACCCTGCACATCATCCAGCAGAACAGCAAAGAACAACAGCAGGCTGCCTGTAAAACTGGCTATTGCCGTACGGATAAATTCCGCGAGGCGCGACTTGTGATAAAGATTTTTATAAGCCCCCGTTAAAAGAAATAAAGCAAGCCATCCTAAAGGAACAACTACGAGGCCGGCAAAGAACCTATAATCCACCGTAGGCGGCTGGTTCAGATAATATTTGCGTAGGAAGAAAAAAATTGCCCAGGCCATCATGCTGGCAAAAAAGTCTGCAACTGCATACCAGCCGATATGTATCCTGGGTTGGTTCATACAAATGGTTGATCACCCACCCCTTAGGCGATGATACGGTTACCGATCTTATCCAGTATCTGGTGAGCCACATCCATAGCCCGGTAGCCATCTACCACAGTTACAGGAGTCTCTGTATTATTTTGTATAGCATTTACGAATTCCTGTAATTCCATTTTGATGGCGTTGCCTTCCTGTACAGCCGGGCTGGCTACCGCTATGGTCTTCTTACCATTGTTGGTTTCAATATCGAAAGTGAAAACGTTCTTATCACCCGGAGCATTAAGCTTGATGATCTCTGCCTTTTTATCAAGAAAGTCGATGCCAATATAAGCATCCTTCTGGAAGAGGCGCATCTTACGCATTTTCTTCATAGAAATGCGGCTGCTCGTAAGGTTAGCCACGCAGCCATTGTCAAACTCAATGCGTACGTTGGCAATATCAGGCGTGTCGCTCATTACAGCAACACCATTGGCCGAGATATAATTAACATTGCTTTTAACAAGACTGAGAATGATATCAATGTCATGGATCATCAGATCGAGAATAACGCTCACATCCGTACCCCTCGGGTTAAACTGTGCAAGGCGGTGCACTTCAATAAACATGGGGTTAAGAGAATGATCCTTAAGCGCGAGGAAGGCAGGGTTGAAACGCTCCACATGCCCTACCTGGAACTTAATATTCGCTTCGCGGGCCAGTTTAACCAGCTCACGCGCTTCGTCCATCGTATTAGCCAGGGGTTTTTCTACAAACACGTGCTTACCCATACGGATAGCCGCCTGGCAAAGCTCAAAATGGTAGGTAGTAGGGGCAACGATGTCTATTGCATCGCAGACCATCATCAGTTCCTCCCGGTCGGTATAGCGTTGTATATCATACTTCTGTGCTACCGGTAAAGCAATGGCATCGTCCGGGTCAAAGAAGCCCGCCAGTACAACACCTTCAATTTCCTTCCAGTTGTTGAGATGAAATTTCCCGAGATGACCTGCACCAAAAACGCCAACCTTAAGCATACTTAGTTTCTTTTATCAAAGATAGGTGAATTAGGTAACGGGTGGTAATGAAGTGTTGCTCCATCCCGTGCTTTATGTTTACGTAAGGGTTGGGAAATTATAATAGCGATCGCCGCCGTGGCAGTTGTTACTCCTGCCAGAAGCCCATTTTGCCAAATTTTTCGATGCGCTGGTTAACCCGTTCTTCAGGAGGTATATTCTTGAGCGATTGAATAACAGGCAGAAGATATTTTTTAAGTATGTTACCCGCCTCAGTATAATCCCAGTGAGCGCCGCCCATGGGTTCCGGGATAATGCCATCCACAAGGCCAAACTCAAGCATATCGTTGGCCGTGAGGCGGAGCTGTTCTGCTGCTACTTCTTTTTTGTCCCAACTGCGCCAGAGAATACTGCTGCAGCTTTCGGGAGAGATTACCGTGTACCAGGTATTCTCCATCATAAACACTTTATCGCCTGCGCCTATACCGAGGGCGCCGCCGCTGGCCCCTTCGCCGATGATCACACAGATCACCGGTACTCTCAGGCGTATCATTTCATAAATATTGCGGGCAATAGCTTCCCCCTGTCCGCGTTCCTCAGCTACAAGACCAGGATAGGCACCCGGAGTGTCAATTAAAGTGATAACAGGTTTGTTGAATTTTTCCGCCAGCCGCATCAGGCGTAGCGCTTTGCGGTAGCCTTCCGGGTTGGCCATACCAAAATTGCGTATCTGGCGCATCTTGGTATTAATACCCTTTTGCTGCCCGATAATCATAACCGTTTCGCCATCAAGCTGGGCAAATCCGCCTACCATTGCCTTATCATCACCCACGTTACGGTCGCCGTGCAGTTCCATAAAATTCGTGCACATTTTCTCAATGTACTTGAGCGTGTAGGGGCGGTCAGGGTGGCGGCTCAGTTGTACTTTTTGCCAGGGAGTAAGGTTTTCCGTGATCTGCCTTTTAGTATCAGCTATCTTTTGTTCAAACTCCAGTATTTTATCACTCATATCCACTTTGCTCTTTTCAGCAGTGGCTCTCAACTTCTCTATTTCCTCGTAAAGACTTTTAACAGGTTGTTCAAAGTCAAGGAACTGGCGATTTTTTAATTCTGGCATAGTGATAATTTATATACAGTAACAGTATAACCCGCTGTAAGGTGTAAAATTAAGGGGAAACATTTTTTTATAAAAGTTTTGGTGGTAAAAACTAAAAAACGCTATCTTTGCCGTCCTGAAAACGAAAAGTAAAATATACTTTTCGTTTAAGGATCGGTAGTTCAGTTGGTTAGAATGCCGCCCTGTCACGGCGGAGGTCGCGGGTTCGAGTCCCGTCCGGTCCGCAAGCCCCACTTCAGTGGGGTTTTGTATTTTACGAGCTACTATATCTGCATCCTCAGTAATGGCATTGGTGATGGGCCTTATAAAGGCTTTTCCGAACAACCTTTCGGGCACCCACATCAGCACAACAAGGGAGCAGCACAATTTACCGCTACCAAAAACGACTGGACAATTGCCAGTCCCTTCAATTTTACTACAAAAAAAGAAGCCCTTGTTTTTGAGAAGAAGATTAAAAAGTGGAACAGGCGAAGTCATGATAAACTGATTCAATCTTCACAGAACATCAGCAAAGACTATCCTGCTGACTAATACTATATATATGGTTAGCATGCCGCCCTGTCATCCCATCCCGTTCGCAAGCTTAAAAAAGCTCCCCAATTTCAGGGGTTTTTCATTTTGGATCTTTTTCAGTTAGCCAAAGCCCAATTGGTTGAAAAGCCTCACTTCACTTTATGTGGCCGTAAACAGCTTGAATCTTTAATATTATTAAGATACAATTGCCAGCCAGTGTAGGCATCCCATACACCCTTACCCGGAAATTCCCGCCGTTAAAAGTACATTTCACGAAAAAAAAGCAACAGTTCACGCTGCCCGGAATGAAAAGATCTCAAAATCCTGTTATTACCTGTAAACATTTTATTATGAAAAATAAATTTCTTTTTAAGACATATTTCATGTCTGCCCTCTCTGCTTTGCTGATTTTTTCATCTTGCGATAAAGATGATGACAATGGTGTAACGGCCACCAATACCATAACTGATATCGTAGTCAAATCCGATGACTTCAGCACTCTCGAATCCGCAGTCATTAAAGCCAATTTACAAACTACACTAAGCGGTACAGGCCCTTTCACGGTTTTTGCTCCCGATAACGCAGCTTTTGCAGCATCAGGCATTACATCCACAACGCTTAATACACTGACAGCAGACCAGGTAAAAAATATTTTGTTGTATCATACATTATCATCAAAGGTCTTAGCCGCCAGTGTACCGGCAGGACCCAATGCAAAAGTAATCACAGCCGGCGGCGATTCCGTTTTCGTTACCCGCAACAGCGCCGGTGTCTTTGTTAATGGGATAAAAGTTACCCAGGCAGATATAGCAGCAGATAATGGTGTAATCCACAGGATAGGTCGTGTATTGCTTCCCCCCGCTGGTAATATAGTACAAACAGCCCAGGCAACAGGCAGTGGGCTGGATTCTCTGGTTAAAGCACTGGTGAGAGCCAATAATGCTCCCGGTGGCGACCCTAATTTATTGAACACATTAAGCACCGCAACAATTACTGTATTTGCACCCAGCAATGCTGCCTTTACTCAATTGCTTGCTGCCTTAGGAACCAGTGATATTAATAATATTCCGGTGGCAACTTTGCTAGCCGTATTACGATACCATGTTGTTGGTGGAAGAGCCTTTTCATCCGACTTGCAGAATGGTACACTGACCATGCTTGCAGGTGGCAGTACAACCATCAACCTTACTAATGGAACCGGTGGCGGCCCCACTATAACCGGTAATGGAAACAGTGGCAATAAATCAAATATTGCAGTAACAAATATAATATGCCGTAATGGTGTTGTACATGTGATCGACCGTGTACTGCTGCCATAGAAAAATTAGCACGAAATGTAATATCTTGGAATAAAAACCGGCTTTCGGGAAGAAAGCCGGTTTAAATATTACCAGCCATGTTTCAAAATAAGTATCGCTACTTTTATATCGTAGCACTTGCTGCATTATGCTATCTCATTACAGTCGTATGCAAATTATACTACTACTTTAATATACGCGTAGATAGCTGGGTAGCTTTTTCTACTATGTTGTTGATTACTTTGTCAGCCTGGGAACTGTCAGGGTGGCTGCAACGAGTCTTGATTAAAATGCCTTTTTTTCAAAAACATAAAATCAGGTTTCTGGTCAGCTTTCTTCTTATAACAGGTGTTCTGGCAAATATCTCAGCCAGTATTATAGTTTTCTGTATTGGCCGGTATTATTATAATTATTCGCTTTCAGAATTGTATAATCCCATTAAGCTGAATATAATTTTTGCCTCTCTGCTCAGCCTGGGGTTTCATCTTCTCAATACTATTTTTATTTATTTTGATGAATATAAAAAGAAGTGGCAGGAAGCAGAAGAATTAAAAAGGATAACAGCACAGGCGCAGATGCAGTTGATGAGAAACCAGATAAAGCCGCACTTTCTTTTCAATAATCTCAACGTGCTCTCCTCAATGCTCATCAAGGAAAACTCCGAAGCAAACAAGTTCATTGAAGAGTTTACCAAAGTTTACCGGTATATTCTGAAAAACCACGACAAAGAAGTAGTGCAATTGAAACAGGAACTGGAGTTTGTTCACCCATATTTATTTCTGCTTAAAAAAAGGTTTGGAGAGGGATTGCAGGTAAGCATTCATATCCCTGAAAATTACTTTAAATATTATGTTATACCTGCAGCATTGCAAATGCTTATCGAGAATGCCATTAAACATAATGTTGCTTCCGTAAGTAGCCCCCTGTACCTGGAAATTCATGCCAATGGGAATGAAACACTGGTGATACGTAATAATATGCAGCCCCGTCTCACCCCGGAAGAATCACTTAAAATAGGGCTGCAAAATATTCAGCAACGGTACGAACTCATCAGCAGCAGGAGAGTGGAGTTTCATGAAAATAACAACAGTTTTGAAGTAGTATTGCCACTGCTCCATATAAATACAACATCATGAAAGTAGCAATTGTAGAAGATGAACAATTAGCGGCCGAACGTATTGAAATATTGCTGAAACAATATGATCCGGGTATAGAAATATTGGCCAGGCTGGATAGCGTTAAAGCCACTGTGCAATACCTGAAAACAAAAACGGCCCCGGATGTTTTACTTATGGATATACACTTGTCAGACGGCCATAGCTTTGAAGTATTTCAACAAGTCAACTATACCCGGCCTGTTATTTTTACAACAGCCTTTGATGAATATGCGCTGGAAGCGTTCAAACTTTTTAGTGTGGACTATATTTTAAAGCCGGTTACCCTCGAAACGCTCGCAACAGCATTAAATAAGTTAAAATCATTTACAGTATCCATACAGGGAATTGATTATAATCACCTGTTGCCGGAATGGAGCGGGCAGATACCGGCCTATAAAAAGCGCTTTCTCGGTAAAATTGGCCAGCGGCTTTTTTTTGTTTGTACAAATACTATCGCACTTTTTGAAGCCCATAATAAAATTGTTCATGTTTACGACAGGGAAGGCCATAGCTACCTTGTCGACCGTACCATGGAAAAACTGGAAGAACAACTGGACCCCAAAGAATTTTTCCGTATTAATCGCAGCATCATTGTGCACATCGACGCCATAGAACACATCAAATCCTATTTCAATAAACGGTTACGGTTGCAATTAAAAGGCGTTGCACAGGAAAAAGAGATAATCATAAGCCGTGAACGGGTAGCTGAGTTTAAACAATGGGCAGGTGTTTAACTTTCCCGATTTTTATATTGCCAATAAACCGGTCTTTTTAAGACAGTAGAATTTTCTCTAAGCATGGTAATATTTTTAGGAGAAGCAATACACGATATTGTATTTACGGAAACAGCTTAATGAAATAGCATAAGAGTTTTTACTTAGTACTGCGTTTAAATTTCTTATTATGATACCTCCTCCGTAAAAATAAATCTTAAAAATATACCAATTGGTATTATTTTGTATTAGCTTTGCATAAGAAATGAGTGATACACAATCAAAAGCAGAAAGAACACGGCAGTTCATCATTGAAAAAACAGCTACTATTTTCAATGAAAAAGGTTATGAGGGTACATCACTCAACGACCTTACCAAAGCTACAGGCTTAACAAAGGGAAGCATCTATGGAAACTTTGAAAACAAAGATGAGGTAGCATTGGCAGTTTTTGATTACAACCTGAATAAGGTCACAGAATACATTAGGGCCCGGCTACTCGCAACCGAGAATGCCATTGAACGGTTGTTGGTTTACCCGGCCGTATACCGGAACTATTTAAAAATCCCTTTTTTACATAAGGGTTGCCCTATACTGAACACGGCAACAGAAGCAGACGATACACACCCTCTTTTAAGAGAAAAAGCAGCCAACGCGCTTGCTTTTTGGAAAAATGCAGTAGAAAACCAGGTCAGGCGGGGTATTGAAAGAGGCGAGATCAAAGCAGATACCAATCCGGCCGAAATAGCAGTCATCCTTATTTCACTGATCGAAGGTGCTTTCATGCAGGCTAAAGCCACAGGCAGAACAGTAGAGTTAAAAATTGCAATGGATTACCTCGAAAAACTAATAAATAGTTTGAGGGTATAATTTTTTTGATCAGTAATATACCGATCGGTATATTATATAATATTGACAGAAATGGAAATGACAACAATGGAATATTTCCTTGCTTGGTATGGGAAGATAAGGAAAGTGACAAATGAAGTCCTTAAAGTAGTTCCTCCCGGTCAACTTGACTGGACATACATGAGCGGTAAGTTCACAATAGGCGACCTGATCCGCCACATTGCAGCTATAGAAAGATTGGTA
Source organism: uncultured Ferruginibacter sp. (assembly GCA_964590975.1). Taxonomy (GTDB): domain Bacteria; phylum Bacteroidota; class Bacteroidia; order Chitinophagales; family Chitinophagaceae; genus Ferruginibacter. The sequence goes on from CAZPXP010000006.1 coordinate 23,589, forward strand.
TTCGCTGAAATAGCCATTGGAAATAAACCAGCATATAAGGGCTGTGGCAAAGATCTGGCCGATGGTTACGAAAACGTTATTCGCCATTTTAATGAGATGCATCGGCAATCAGTTGAAATATTTAAGTCAATCCCTGACCAATCCCTTGAAAAGAAAGTTAAAAGCGTTGATGGAAAGGAAATAGAACTGGGTAATTTCTTACGCGCACTGATTGTACACGAAATACACCACAGAGGTGCGTTGTGCATTTATCTGAACATCTTGGGCGTAACCACTCCACCCGTTATTGGCTTAATGGAGGAGCAGGTCATCCAGTTTTCCAAATAAACATTTATATGAAAGAAGTATTCATTGTATCCGCAAAGCGAACCCCCATCGGCGGTTTCCTCGGAATGCTGAGCAATCATTCTGCAATCGAACTGGGAGCCATCGCAATAAAAGAAACCTATACAACTGCCGGCGTAGATGCTGCCGCTATCGGTGCAGTTTATATGGGCAACGTGCTTTCCGCTAATTTAGGACAGGCGCCCGCAACACAGGCAGCCCGCCTGGCAGATATTCCAAATGCGATTGACTGCACAACTGTAAACAAAATATGTTCATCAGGGCTTAAAGCTGTAAGTATTGCAGCCCAGCAGATACAATTGGGGTTGGAAGATTTAGTAATTGCCGGTGGAATGGAAAGCATGAGCAATGCCCCCCACTATGCCACCATCAGAAAAACATCAAAGCTGGGAAATGAACAGCTTATTGATGGGTTGCTGAAAGATGGATTAACCGACGCTTACAGTAGCCTGCACATGGGTAAGACCACAGAATTATGTGTCAGTAAATATAAAATCAGCAGAGAGCAACAGGATGAATATGCTTTACAATCCTACGGCAAAGCAGCAACAGCAATTAAAAACAGAAAATTTAAAAATGAAATCATAGCCGTTTCAGGAAAAGGAAATAATAGAGAAACCTTACTTACAGAAGATGAAGATGTAGCTAAAGTAATTCCCGAAAAGGTGCCGAAACTTAAGCCGGTATTTGTTGAAAATGGTACAATAACCGCAGCCAATGCAAGTAATATCAACGACGGTGCTGCCGCCGTTCTTTTAGCCTCAGAAGAAGCAGTTGAAAAACATAAGCTTAAGCCTCTTGCAAAAATTATTGCGTATGCCGACGCTTCACAAGCCTCTGAATGGTTTACGACCACTCCATCTGTAGCAATTGCAAAAGCGCTCCGGCAAACTGATCTGAATATCAGCGACATAGATTATTTTGAAATTAACGAAGCCTATGCCGCGGTAGTTCTGGCAAATCAGCAGATACTTGGTATCCCTGATAATAAAATAAATGTCTATGGCGGTGCCATAGCGATGGGTCACCCCCTTGGTGCTTCAGGAGCAAGGATACTTTGCACACTTATTTCAGTATTAAACCAGGAAGAAGGTAAATATGGTATAGCCGCTATTTGCAATGGTGGAGGAGGAGCAACAGCAATGATTATTCAAAGCCTGTAAAATTCATGATATGATACAGTTAAGCAAAATATTAGAAAGTAAAAAAAGGATTCAGTACCAGGACTGTGACCCCTTTAATCACTTGAACAACTCCAGGTATATTGATTATATCATGGGGGCAAGAACTGAGCAGTTATTTGAGCAATACGGCTTTAATGTCGCTGAATTAGCATACAGGGATGGAATTGGCTGGGTAACAGCTCAAACCCAGATCTCATATTTCCATCCGGTATCATGGATGGAAATAATCACTATAGAGTCAAAACTAATCCGCTTTTCAGAATCAAGCTTATTAGTTGAAGCATTAATGTGGGATGAAAACAAAACAAAACTAAAAGCGTTGATGTGGGCAAAGCTCGTTCACTTCAATATTAAAACCCAGCAAAGCAATAAACATTCGGAAGAATTAATGCAGTTGTTCCGTGCCGTACATTTTCCATTGGAAAATAATCCCTCATTTGATGAACGCGTAATATCATTCAAACAGTTAAATCAGAAAGTATGAAAAAATCAATCCTAATCGCATCACTTTTTTTCTGCATTACATTGAATGCCCAAACCTTTACATTGAAAAGTAGTGAACTAGGTGGGCAGGCAACCGGGAATCAGGTTTTCAATGGCTTTGGGTGTAAGGGAAAGAATTTATCGCCGCAGCTTTTCTGGGAAAATCCCCCGGCAGGAACCAAAAGCTATGCAGTAACAATGTACGACGAAAATGCCCCTACTGGCAGTGGATGGTGGCATTGGATCATTTTCGATATTGATTCAAATTACTTATCCCTTAAATCCGGAGCTGGCGATGTAACAATGCAGACTGCTCCCGCCGGTTCTATCCAAAGTAAAACCGATTTCGGCTCACAGGGATATGGCGGTCCTTGCCCAACACCCGGCAGCGGTTTTCATAAATATACAATTACCATTTATGCCTTAGACACAAAAAAGCTGGGGCTTGGCGCCGATTCAGCCCCACCATTAGTGGGGTTCTATTTATCTCAGCACGTAATCGAAAAAGCCTCATTGATCTTTTATTATAAACAGTAAGTGTAGATATATCCCCAATCAGTAATCAGGAGTAAGTGAATACAGGGGACATAGGCGCTTTCATCAACTTGACTGGCAGGCTGTAATCATTTTAAAATAAGTACGTCCAAAGAAACTACCGCCCCGGTGTCTTTCATTGTTGCAACTATTATGAACATGACACCCCGAAACTTAAGGGGAAGAAATTTTTAATATTTACTTAATCCAAAAGACAGCATATAATATCATGCAATATACAATTACAAATGCTTCACCCGAAGATTTAACGGTAGTGTATCAGCTTTTTGAAGAAGCAATTGAGTTCCAGCGAAAGAACAATTATATCGGATGGAATACCTATGATAAAGCGTTCATAAAATCAGACGTGGAAAACCAGTTGCTGTTTAAGATGGTTTTCAATAATGAAATAGCCATTATTTTTAGTATTTGTTTCAGCGATCTTTTAATATGGCGCGAAAAAGAAAAGGGTGATGCTGTTTATTTACACCGCATAGTATTAAACAGGAAATTCTCAGGGCAAAAGCTATTTCAAAAAGTATTTGAGTGGTCAAAAAAGTTTGCTGTGCAGAATAATCTGAAATACATCAGGATGGACACCTGGGCACAAAACGATAAGATTATTGATTATTATAAAAGCTACGGTTTTACCTTTATTCAAAATTATAAAACATCTTCAACCGAAGACCTGCCCGTACAACATCGGGATCTGAATGTTAGTTTATTGCAGTATGATCTGCATCCTTCCTTGCCCGGTTATTTAGAAAAAGTAAATATCAATGATGCGTTTTCAACAATAAATGAATACTGGTGTCAGAAAATCATTGGTCAGGCCAATGGGCAATTGATCAAACTGGCAAAAGGTAATGGTGAAATTAACTGGCACAAACATGACGATCAGGATGAATTATTTATCCTGTACAAAGGTCATCTCACAATCCAGTTGCGGCATAAGAATATTGAACTGCAATCAAATGATATGTTCATAGTGCCTAAAGGAGTGGAGCACTGTCCCTGTGCACATGGAGAGGCAGAGTTCTTAATAATCGGGTTAAATATAACATCAAATAAGGCCGGTGGCCGGCCAGTCAGTATTGATTATGTATAACCGTTCAGCCCGGTTTTAAATGTACAACCAAACATGAAGAAAAAGGGTGTTCTGAAAACCAAAGTATGATGAAACAAAATATTGCAGCCTCCGCTAAAATCATGAAGGGAGTTATCCTCGACGGTGATATTACAATTGGTGAAAACACCTATATCGGCGCGGGGGCAATTCTTTCGGCAAATGGCGGTAAAATTGAAATTGCAAACAATACAGTGCTGATGGAAAACGCCATTGTCAGAAGCACTGTAAAATTCAATTGTAAAATTGGAAATAATGTACTTATTGGCCCGAAGGCTTGCATTACCGGGGCTGTCATTCACGACTGCTGCTTTATAGCAACAAATGGCACAGTTTTTCACGGCTCAGAGTTATTAAGCGGCTCAGTGCTCGCTGTAAATTCAATTATCCACATTAACACATGGTGCCCGGCCGATACTTTTGTTCCAGTCAATCATATAGCCATTGGAAATCCTGTAAAAATATATTCACCAAATAATATCACAGACTTTCACGCTGAAATGCGAAAGACAGGATTTGTGAATTATGTGTATGACATAGATACCACGGGCCTGTCAAATGCAGAAATCTACAAGCAGGTTACTGAAGCCTTTTTACATAACTTAAACGATGTCTGAAACAGGCGGCAGCAAACCCTGCCATGTTAATAAAAACCAGTGGTTGATGCAGCAATACAATCCGCAAAGAAATTTAGCACAATACAAAAAACAAATAATAAAGTTATGATAGAAAAAAACAAAACAATTTATATAATTGGAGCTGGCGCAGTAGGTAAGGCATTGGCCGTCTTTCTAAAAGGTAAAGGGCAGAATGTTATTATAATCAGGGGCAGTATAGACAACAACTCCAGCTACACGGAAAAAATAAAAGTACAGTTTAACGATAAGGAAGAATTTGAGGCGGAAATTGAAATCAGTTCATTAAGCAGGTTTACGGCTTTAAACGGCATTGTTGTTTTAACAAATAAATCTTATGGCAACGAACAGCTTGCCGGCAAGCTTAGTCCAAAGATCGGCTCATCACCTGTTGTCATCTTACAGAATGGTTTAGATATAGAAAAACCATTTATACATAATAATTTTCCCGGCATTTATCGTTGTGTATTGTTTACATCCAGCCAGATAATCAATACAAATACAGTTAAATTCAAGCCCGTATCAATTTCTCTGATAGGCGTGATTGCAGGTGATAGTACCGATTTGGAAAAGATAGTTGCTCAATTAGATAATCCATATTTACAATTCAGAGTTGAAGAAAACATTCAGCCAGTCATTTGGACAAAAGCGATAGTAAACAGTGTTTTTAATTCCATCTGCCCATTATTGGAAACCAGTAATGGTATTTTCCACCGAAATACAAAAGCCAGAGATATAGCAAAAAGAGTAATAAGCGAGTGCGTAGCCGTAGCAGCATCACAGGGCATCTTGCTGAACCCCGATAATGTTCTGGACACACTTTTACTAATTAGCAGAAACTCTGCAGACCAGCTCATTTCTACTTATCAGGATATACAGAACAAGAGAAAAACAGAAATAGAAACATTTAATTCCGCCATTGTAAACATTGCTGACCGATCAATCCGGGGCGGGTTGGTCAGTGAAACCAGGATTTTAGGCGAACTCGTGCAGATCAAATCCGAGATATCTATGCTTTCGTAAACTGAACATAATACGTGAACTAATTTCCTAAAAAGTAACCCCTGATTTAGCAGAGCTGACTTTTTGGAGAACTTACATCATCACCTGATCACCGTCACCGTCCCTTTAATGATATTCGTTGAACCCGGCTCCGGCTGAATAATATACACATACACCCCGTTGGGCTGCTGTTCACCATTCAGCTTGCCATCCCAGGGCTGGCCGCCGCCGGTAGACTCATATATCTTCTGCCCATACCGGTTAAAAACCATCACCCTGGCCTGTGGATAGGCCTCCAGCGCCGGGATGCGCCATACATCGTTAAGCCCGTCATTGTTAGGCGTAAAGGCATTAGGTACGTAAATGGTGCTAACAGTTTTTATCCAGACAGAATCGGTAGCCGTACAACCGTTTGCCCGGTCTACGGCAGTTATTTTGTATAATACCGGGTTGGCAGGTGAAGCTATGGGGTTTAGTATAGTAGCCGTACTAAGCCCGGCAGACGGTGTCCACAAAAAGCTGTAGGCCGTTGCATTGGTAATAGTAGCAGCAATAGGTTTAGCCTCGCCGGGCTTTAGATACAAGTCGGGTCCGGCATTCAAATCGGGTACTGGGGCAACGTTAATGGTCTGCGAAGGAATAACGGCCCTGCAGCCACCAGCATTAGATACATTCAGCGTAATTATATAAGAGCCGGCGTTCGTATACGCCCGCTTAAGAGGCAGAGGTGAATTACTGGTGCCGTTACCAAAGTTCCAGTTCCAAACGGTGATATCAGCAGATCCATTACCCGTAATATCTATCATATCGCCTGCACAAACAGTAAGATCACTTACTGTAAAACCCGCCGAAGGGTTATTATAGATCAGTGGTATAGAATGTACAACCGTATCGCTTGGGCAACCGCCGTAAGTAACGGCATGTCGTACCCTGATATTGGCAGCAGGAACAGCATAAATATGCGAAGCCGTATGTGTAGAGTTTAAAACCTGGGTTTGCCCGTCACCATACTCCCAAAACCAGGCAGAAGGCACGCTGCCATTAAAGGTCGTAGCCGAAACAAACTGCCATGCGCTATCCGTACAAGGCCTGCCGGTAAAAGTAAAATCAGCCGGAGGCTTATTGCTAATCGCCACATTGATTTTAAAACTATCGCTTTTGCAACCATTCGATGATACCGTTACCAGTGAAGCCACATAACTGCCCACGGCCGTATAAGTATAGTTAAAAGGCGTGTTATCCGTTCTCACTACATTATTACCATCGCCGTAGTCCCAGAGCCATTGCACAATACTTCCTGCTGTGGTGGCCGAGCTATCGCTGAACCGTATAATTTGACCAAGGCAAACATCACCACTATAGCCAAATTTGGCGCCGGGCCTTTGCCTTACCGTTACAGTTCTTTTCAGCGTATCACTTTTACAGCCATTGCTGCCGGTTACAATCAGCCATATTTCATAATTGCCCGCATTAGCGTAGGTATGGTAAAAAGGATTACCATTGTTCCGTACACTCGTTTGCCCATCACCAAAATGCCATTGCCAACTGGTGATGGTACCGCCCGCCACTGAAGATGTATCGGTAAGGCGTACAGAGTCGCCGTTACATATAGAAGGCGCTGCGCCAAACCTGGCTGCAGGCTGTGGCAGGATAGTAACCGTGCGGATACTGTCATCTATGCAACCATTATCAGCAATAATACGGTAGCGCACATCGTGCGGGCCATCGGTAGCAAAACGCTTGGTAGCATTAACAGTAGAAACAGTGGTATTATCATCAAACAGCCAGTTGTAACCTGTAATATTAAAACCACTGCTATTCGGGTTACCGGTAAACCCAACGGTATCCTGCAAACAAAGACCACCCGAATAAGTAAAGCTGGCCTCAGGCCCCGCCTTCACTATAATCTTCACCTCGGCATGCTCTGTCTGGCTGCAGTTCTCAATCACAGGGGCGGTAAAGCTCACAGGCAGGTAGAAAGTACCGGTATTGGCAAAGATAAAATCCTGTTGCAGGGTATAGATATAATACGTCCGTCCGTTGATCAGTTCCGTACCCACTGGCACAGGGTTATTGACGATAGAATCGGTACTGGGCGAGATACCACTCACCTGGCTCAGCTTCCAGTGAATGGACTGGGCAGGGTAGGCCAGTTTGGCAAACAGCCGGAGAGGCGTGTTTTTGCAGGTAAAGCTGTCCGTGACCCCGCTGGTATTATTAACGTTGGCAATAGCGCTGTAATGGTTCAGGTTATTGATAAGCGTACCTACATTATACCCGTAGCTCTCGTAATTGCCGAGGCCGTAAACCGTGGCGTTAAAAGCAGAGTCACATTCAATACGGTGCTGGGCCGCCGGGCCAACAAACCTCGCCAATGCCACCGAATAAGCAGGGTAGTTGGGGTGGGGAATAATTTGCGAGGCAGACAGGGGTACCCCATCTACCCTTAAAGAAGGTACAGCTACCGTGGGTAAATGTATATTGGTATACACATAATCAATAGACGATTTCCTGCTCACATAAAACAATACCGATTTCTGGCCCTGTTCAATCGGGCTCAGGTAAAACATCTCAGGGTCACCGTAAGAAGGAGGAGAGGGGGTGGTAACAGGAAAATTCCAGCACTGGTTTTTATTAGGCGTGTACTGCGAAACAAGGATGGGTTTGTCAGCCGTGATATAATCCCCACCGGTAGAATCCATATACTCGTAGTAGAAGTTTTTTATCAGTCCCGTCATAGTTACCCCGTTCTTTTGAACAATCGTGGTAGGGTCCTGCACACATACGCGGTAGTAGTTACGGTTCGTTTCAAGTATATCCGTATTCGTATTGTTAATAGTATGATAAGTCAGGTAACGCGTACCCCATGCCTGCGAGGGAAACACCTGCTGGTGCACAAACTCGCCACCATCACCCCTGCAAAGCCGGATCCCGCCCGAACCAGAAAACACTGCTACAGGATGGCACTTATTATCACTGCCCGGCACCGAAATCACTTTGCTGCCCGTCATATCCTTACTCGCTTTAGCTGGGTCACCATCAAAAACAGCCTTGCCAAATACATGATACGACTCACCCTTGTTCAGATCAACCGTATAGGTTTGGCCGGGTAGCCAGCCATTTTTGGTGGTATCCGATGGCGTTATCCTTAGCCGTGTATTATCCTCCGAAGCAATCACATAAAACCAGGAATACCAGTCAGCAGGGCTGCTTTGTGAAGTAGTCTGGTAATAGTTAATCGAGTGATAAGAGTAGCCGTATGTTTCTACGGGCATCAGCATGGTAGCGCCCGATACCATGGTAGAATAAACATGCGCATATACTGCCACCGGCACAGTACTTACGATATGGATACCCCTGCTCTGCAACCCATCAGTGAGTGTGCGGGCATCGTTGGGGCCCGACTTCGGAATAAGGATGGAAGCATCTACTGTATTGGCGGGAATATTCAGCGTTTGGCTGTACCCTGTATTAGTAACAGATACGGTTACAGTAGCGGCCTGTTCAGTGCTGATGTAAATGGCCAGCTCCTGGTTATTTACGGGCGACTCATGAAAAAAACTATAGTCAAAACCATAAGCCAGCCAGAACTCTTTTCCCCGGTTAGACCTGTCCTGGCCATAGCCGTAACCGGCTGTTATGCACAATAATACCAATGTAATGACCGCCCTGAACATACCTGTTATAATTGCATGATAAAATATAAAAAAATACCTTAATGATCCCCGGGAAAAGCAGAAAGCCATACAAATAAAGTAATTAAAAATCAGCTTTAATCCAATGCCAGACTGTTTTTTAGCCCGTTTAAAGAAATTGAGTGTTTACCCCTAATTTTTAAATTGAGCATTTACACTCACAGTTATAAGAGTAGGGACAGGTACTTTTATACCACCAAAAAAAGGGACGGTTCCGCTTAAAATCCAATGGCATTTCACAATTAAAAGTCTCCTTCACCAAAACAATTATTACTACATGAGAAAAAGGTACATGAAGCAAAAATTTTCGCTCCTGTTGGGCATCATCCTCATTATGCTGGGTGACGTTACAGCAACCTTGGCACAGGGGCAGTACAATACAACCAACTGGAAATTCAGCAACCCCAAGCAATTTGGGTTTACTGTTTTGGATGTGGACTTTCTTGACGACAGCAATGTACTTGCAGTGGGTAATGATGGCGGTATTGCAAAGAGTACTGATGGAGGTGCCAACTGGACCTATGGCCCCTTTACTTATATAAATGCCGCGGGCTTAAGAACCAAATCCTCATTATTGGATGTCCATTATGTATCATCCACGCTGGCTTATGCAGTAGGTTCTGGTGGATGCATGGCCAAAACAACAGATGGCGGCCTCACCTGGAATTTTGTGCAAACGCCCCTGTTTGCCAATAACAAAAACATCAATACAGTTTGGTTCACCGATGCTAACACAGGTTATATCGGTGGCGAATTCAACACTCTGGATTCAATCCCCAAATTATACTTTACCCATAACGGAGGCAATACCTGGGATTCTGTAAATGCTCCCATCGGCGGCAAAACCGTAGTGGGTTATGTTAATAACCCCAACCTGCCCCCCCTGGCATGGAACATTGACGCCAAAGGCAAGGAAATATGGCGTATCGAATTTGCCGATGCCAATACAGGCTATATTATTGGTGGCGGCTCCAGCCTCTTCCCCCGATTCCCTTCAGCCGTGGCAGCTACCTGCCTGCCTACAGGTACCACATCCACTACAGGTTCTAATAACGCTTCACTGGTGTGGAAGTTTAAAAATGGCACCCTCACCGATTATTCACTAAGTAAAGAGAGACTGGGTTATACCGGCATCAACACGGCTACCATTACCTGTACCACCACCTACGGCAGCATTACACCCCAAAGCCAGCAGTTCAGGGCCCTGAGCATCATCAACGACTCTACCATTGTACTCATGTCGTTCAATAACAATATTGTAGTGAAGGTAAAAACAGGTGTAAACGACAGCACCCTTAATGTGAACGTACCCGGCCTGTACGAAAAAGGTAAATATGAACTGCTCAATTTTCCCTTTCCACCCAACGGTGGCACCCCTGTACCACCCACGCAGGTACTGTTGGCCAGCAACCCCTACCGCATAAAAAAAGCGGCCAACGGTAACTTATATGCGGCTGCCAACTTTGGTGCGCTGTGGACATCGGTAGACACAGGCCGGAACTGGTTCAGGCAGGCCAGTCTGCCCCAGGGCCAGAACTACAGCAATAATGCTACCTGGGCGCTCGACATTGCCCCCAATGGTAAATTTCTGAGCATGGGTACCAACGGCGTAGTGGCCGACTCCATGCCCGGCAGCACGTGGAAGAGTACTTATAAAACCATTCCTTTAACCGCATCGCATACCGATGCAAGATTTGTCGATTGCAATAATGGCATCCTGGCCGGCGGTTCCAGTATTACGGTTACCGAAGATGGCGGCGCCACCTGGCTCGACAGGAACAGGCCCGACTTTGCAGCCTCCTTCTACAGCATCAACGGTATAGCTTACCCCAGAACAGACAAAGCCTATTTTGCCGTAAGCAATGGTATTCTTTACTTCTCTGGCGACAAAGGCGTTACCCTTGACCCCTTGTACACCAACTTCAACTTCCAGATGAACGAAGTAGAAGCAATTGGCGATACCATCTGGACAGTAGGCTACAGCCAGTTCGCCGTAGCAGCCGCGTCCCGTACCTCCAGCGTTTTCCGCTCCATCAACGGAGGTCTTACCTGGCAGGTGATAGGAGGTTTTCCTGTGGGTACTACCGCACCAAATCTTACCAAAATGGCCTTCCCCAGCAGGCAGGTAGGTTATCTTGCCGGTAACCGAAATGCTGTGTATAAAACAACAGATGGTGGTCTTACCTGGACAAGCATCAATCCCTTCCCCGCACTCAATGAAGGCCCCACTGGCTACCCCAATGCATTTATAACATACCAGGAAATCGTAGCTATCGACAATAATACCGTTTTTGTAATCGGTAATATGTTTACCAATACAGGAGTAAAAAGAGTATATAAAACAACAGACGGCGGCGCTACATGGACGGATATTACCGGTAACATTCCGGCCCTGTTACCAGTCGGCAACCTCATCGGTCTCGCCATGCACGACGCCAATAATGGTTACGTAACCGCAGGCAGTGCCCTGTTTAAAACAACGGATGGTGGTGCCAACTGGGTAATGGATATTTCGCCCATCAACTCCTTGTTCGAAACAATGGCTTTTGCACCAGCCACAGTACCCGCAGGTATTTCCTTCCAGAACAGGAAACTGTTTGTAACCGGTTTCTCAGCACCGGTAGCCAACGCCGCCATTATGGAATATGGCAATCCATTAAATATTAATGTAAACACAACCGAAGCCGTTACCAATGCCAGTTGCACCAACACCACAGGTGGCAGCATCGTAGTAAATACTACCGGTGGCCTGGCACCTTATACTTATAGTATCAACGGCAGTACTTTCCAATCTTCCAATACGTTCAGCGGTCTTGCACAGGGTAACTATACCATTGCGGTTAAAGATGCTTTCTGCGGTAAGCTGACCAAAACAGTAACCGTTGGGTACAACGACAACCTTACGGTATCCGCAGCACCACTTGACACATTGGTTTGTGCCGGAGCTCCCGTACCATTAAGGGCTACGGGCAACAATGCAGCCGCTGCATATAACTGGACGCCTGCAACCGGCCTCAGCAATCCAGGTATTGCCAACCCAACCGCCACTACCAGCAGTAATGTTACTTACACAGTTACGGCCACACTCAACGGCTGCGTTAAAACCAGCACGGCACGCATCAGCATCAAACCCAGCCCCGTAGTAAATGCCGGAGCCGACAAAACTATAGTAAGCGGTGCCTCCGTAATGCTCGACGGCTCGGCAAGTGGAAATACGACTTCAGTAGCCTGGACCCCATCTGCTTCGCTCACCGGAGCCAACACATTTACTCCAACAGCACAGCCAGGCACTACCACTACTTATACTATGACGGTTACCAATAGCGACGGCTGTACTTCTGCCGATCAGGCCGTGGTAACAGTAATACCCTACTGTGTAAATATCATGAATGCCTTTACGCCCAATGGTGATGGCACCAACGACAGGTGGGTGGTTACCTCCGGTGGCGCCTGCACCAACCAGGTAATGGTAAAAGTGTTCAACCGCTACGGTAGCGAAGTATACAGCAGCAATAATTACAACAACGATTGGGATGGTACCTATAAAGGCAAGCCTGTACCCGATGGTACTTACTATTATGTAATCAACTTCAGGCTCATCAGCGGCAGGGTGGTACCAGCCAAAGGCGATGTAACAATTTTGAGATAATCAAACTAAAAAAAATCAGTAATGAAAAAATATATTATTGCAGCAGCCTGTTTGTGCGGTGCTGTTGCAGCAAAAAGTCAGCAATTACAAACCTCATCCATGTCCGACATGCAGGGCGTACTGCATAATCCGTCTTTGGCAGGTGTGCAGCAAGACCCGGCCGTCAGGGGCATCGCAGGTGTTTCCTACCGCCAGCAGTGGAGCGGCATCAGTGGCGGTCCTAAAACGGCTACCGTATTCGGTTCATTTAACCTTCCCAACCAGAAAATAGGCATCGGTGGATACGTGTATAACGATAAAACAGGCCCTACTTCAAGAACCGGCCTTTCATTACAATTGGCAAAGCACATCCGCTTTAACGACGGTGGTACCTTTGCCCTTGGTATCGAAACCCGTATGCAGCAGTACTCTGTCGATATGAGCAAACTCGCTTCCTCCATAGGAAACGACCCTGTATTTGGCGCTAAAGACAACCGCTTTAAGTTCGACATGGGCTTTGGCATTTCATACACCAACGAAAAATGGCAACTGGGCGCTTCAGTATCGCAGCTCATACAGTCTAAACTGGACATCTACAGCGGTAACCTCAACAGAACAGAAGAAGCCCGCCTGTACCGCCACTATTATTTTAACGGTCGTTACAACTGGGATGTGGACGGCAGCACCACGATCTCTCCCAACATGATGGTGATTTATATGCCCAACGCACCAGTAGAAGTAAACGGCGGTGTACGGGTAGAACATAATAAGCTGCTCTGGTGGGGGCTCGGTTACAGGTCAACCCAAAGCTGGATGCTTTCAGCCGGCCTGCACATCAGGCAGAAATTAACCCTTGGGTATGCGTACGACATTTATAACGCACCCGTAAGCAGTTTCGATGGCGGCCACAATGCACACGAAGTATTACTGCGTTACAACTTTATGTATTAGCAGCCTTGGTTTGAATAATAAAAAGCAGTGGGTAATACCTGCTGCTTTTTTTAAAAAGTAAACACCCCCGTATAAAACAACGCCGGTAATGGGTTTAATTATTGATTTTGTACTTTTAGCGCTCATCGCTTAATCAACAATCATGTTCATTTACTCAATACTGCAGCAAAGGTTGGGCACGCTTCGCAAAATAGCGACAAACTATGCCAAATTAGGCTGCCTGCTTGTTTTGGGTGCTCCGTTTATAAGTGCCGCACAAGATAATAATACTCCTGTTCCTGCTCTTTTAAAAGACACGGCAGCCATTCTCGATCTAATCAGTAAGGGCGCAGAAAAGATAGACAAAATGCCAACAGAAGCTTTTAACGATCTGACTACAGCTTTAAAAAGCAGCGGGGCAATCCAGTATGCCAAAGGCGAAGCCATGGCTGCTGCCAAGCTGGGCAACTGGTACTTTGGCAACAACCTTAATAAAGCCATTGAAATGGGGCTGAGAGCTGTTAACGTATATGAAAAAAGCGGTACCGCCACGGTAGAGAACATGGCAGAAGCTCACCTGTTACTATCAGAAGCATACGACGAAGCGGGCAAAAAGGATTCTTCGGCGTACTATTATTACCTGCTGGGCGAAGAAGTAACAGCCGGCAGCCTCAACGATCCGGAGTTTGCCATCAAGGTATTTACCAAGCTCAGCATCTTTTGGGTGAATTTCGACTATGGCTATTTCCCGGGCGATGAATACAAAAACACCATCCTGCGTTTTGTAAATAAAGCCAAGGAAGCTGCCATACAAATAAAAGATACCGCCAATGGACGAACCAGCACTTACTTCATCCAGGGCGCTTATTACCATGCCATCAAGCATTTCGACAGTGCACGTTATTATTATGCCACCTACCTGTCTGAAAGGGAGCGGCTGAAACTCATCAGTACCCCACGTAAGATATCCACGCTGTCCAATATAGCCGATACCTATTTGCAGGAAAACAACCCGGCAGAAGCATTGAAATATGTGCAACGGATAAAAGAAATAGGCAAAGACCCTGAGCAACAGAAATACCTCGCCTTTTTCATGAGCTTTATAGACCTGCAAACCGCCAAAGCTTATTTTCAGCAGAAACAGTATAAAGCCACTGTCGAAATTTTAGACAAAGCCCTCGTCGACCTGCAAAAAACCGGCTCGCACCTGCGTAATGAAGTAGTGGAATCGTATGCGATTTATGCCGACTGTTACGAAGTGCTGGGCGATTATAAAAAAGCCCTCGGGTATAAAAATATTTACATAAAGCTGAATGACAGTCTTACCAAAGAAGACAAAGGAGATATTATTATACGGATGGAAGTACGCAACAGGATGGCTGAGAAAGACAAAGAATTGGCCCTGCAAAAACTAACCCTGTCAGAAGTAAAAAGTAAGGTCAGGGATAAGAACTTTTTGATTGCAGGCATCTCCTTGCTCGCATTGAGCGGCATTGTTATTTTTGCATTGTGGCGCAAAAAGAACATCAGTAAACAAAAATTACAGGAAGGCCAGATTGCAAATTTACAGCAGAAAATAAAAATTGAACGGCTGAAAGCCAGTATCAATGCCGAGGAGAGAGAGCGTACCCGTATCGGACGGGAACTGCACGACGGCGTGGGCGGTTTACTCTCGGTAGCCCGTATGAACTTTGAACTGGCTAAAAAAACCAACGACAATACCGGCAATCCCGACTTTACAGACGGCCTCCAGTTACTCGAAGAAGCCACCGTTGAATTGAGGCAGGCAGCCTATAACCTGATGCCCGAAATATTGCTCAACCAGGGGCTGGCCAGTGCCGTACAGGCTTTTTGCCAAAAGATGACCAGCAAAAACAGCATCAACATTGCTTTCCAGGCCATTGGCAGTCGTAAAAGCATTACCAGTGCCTTCGACCTGCCGGTGTATCGTATCATACAGGAACTGGTGCACAATGTGATTAAGCATGCCCGCGCATCACACGCACTCGTACAACTCAACTTCCAGGAAGGCGATGCGTTGAGCATTACTATTGAAGATGATGGCATTGGTCTGCCCGCTGATGCCTTTGAAAACTCAAGGGGTATGGGGTTGAAGAACGTAAAAGAAAGACTGAGCGATCTGGGAGGGAAAATAGACGTGCAGAGTACGCCCGAAACAGGTACCAGTATATATTTAGAATTTGATTCATTGCACGATAATGCAGATACAATATGATTAACATAGCAATAGTAGACGATCAGGTAATCATCTTAAACGGGTTACAAAAAATATTGGCAGAAGCACCCCATATCAACGTGTGCGGGCTCTATGAAAGTGCCGATCAGTTACTCGAAAGCCTCGAAACAGTACAGCCCGATGTGTTGCTGCTCGATATCCAGATGCCTGGCCGGTCCGGCATTGAACTCGCGGCCATCGTTTCTAAAAAATACCCGGCCATCAAAATGATTGCCCTGACCAATGTAGACGTGCTCACGCAGATGAAGCAGATGCTGCAAAAAGGCTGCCTAGGTTATTTGCTCAAAGACGTAAGCCCCGAAATACTCATACGGGCCATTGAGACGGTGAATAATAGCGAACAGTTTTTAAATGAAGACCTCAAAAAGCAACTGCTCAACAGCCTGTCAGGGCAGGACAATAAACAGCTCATCACCCGCCGCGAAAAGGAAATACTGAAACTCATACTCGAAGAAAATACCAACCAGGAAATTGCCAATAAATTGTTCCTCAGCCTGCGCACGGTAGAAAACCACCGTAACAACCTGTTGCAGAAGCTGAACGTAAAGAATACAGCAGGGCTGGTTAAAATAGCCTTACAGGAAGGACTGGTATAAGTAACGGGCTGCCCCGCAATACCGGTACACCCCGGTAAATGATGGAAAATCATGCGGGAAAGACTTTTACAGGTAGTGCAAATATTTCCTGTGCAGTAATATTTTTTATTATATTTGGTACCTAAACTAAAAAATTATGGCTACCAAAAAACTCGTCTCTGCTAAGATTCCTCTTTTCGCTATCGACTCTGCCAGCGCCCTTACAAAAGCCGTTGCCGGTATTAAAAAACTCGGTGTTCAGGACTCTGCAAGGGTAATCATCAGCGGTAATGCTGAACTCATTCAGAAAGCTGTATCGAGCCTGGTAAAACTGTCGCAGACCAATATGGTATCTGTGGGTGTTAGCCTGAGGGGTAATTCTAAGGTGTAATCAGCAGAACCCCTTTTAGACCTTAGTCGTTTTTTGCTAATAATAACACTACTATTTTGCTCCAGAATTCGGTTTTATTCCAGCATGCTTGCTTTCTCTTATCACGCGGTACTCGTTTAGAAAGTATTCCTGATACTGATAAATTGAAGTACTCTTTTGATGATGCAATAATCAATGCATTAAAGCAGAAAAAAATAGACAGTCTTTATTATTTGCATTACGATCCTGAAAACCAGCAGCAGTTATTGTATCAGACTGTATGGGATATTCAAAAGAAATATCTTGAGCAGGTATTAACCGCACTAACTGCTGCTGGTATTGAGGTTATTGTATTCAAAGGCGCTGAGTTTATCAACCGGTATTACGACAACAACCCACTCAGTTTCGTAAACGACGTAGACCTCTTGATTCGGAAAGACCAGGTCAGCGCCGCCCAGCGGGTGTTCTATGAATCAGGCTTTTACCATGGTATTATTGATGATGAAACCCTTGATTACAAACTGCTCGACATCTCCGATATTGCAAGCGTAATATTAGGACATTATGAGTTGCCGCCCCTGAATAAACCCATCGAAATGAAGCTGAGCCGGCAGCAGCAAAAACTCCTTGAAGGCCTTGAGAATCACCCAATCTGGTCGGCAGGCGGTCGCCATATCGTTTTCCCCGAGTTTGATGTACACTACCAGGTATCTACCGATATCGTTAGCGATGAACTGTTTACCCGTTCTGTGCCCAGCAGCTTTAAAGGAGTATCAACACTTAATCATGCAGATACGATCTGGTTTACAATGGCCCGCTTTTATAATGAAGTAGCCCTGCATAACAAGAACAGCCTTCGCGATTTTGCCTATATCCTGCCGGTGTTACGCACAGAAACCATCAATTGGGAACAGTTTCTGAAATCCGTTCACGAATACGAACTCTATGCAGGCGTATTTTACTTTCTTTCCTTTTGTAATTTCCTATCCCACCAATCCGTCCCCGCTGAAGTGCTGAACGAATTGAGTAAAGGGGTAAGAACCGGCAACAGGGATTGGGGCTGGCAACTCGAAAAACTCTTTGATGAAATACCGCTTTGTCCATTTCCTTCAGCCGGAAAGTAAATCACAAATCACAACATACAGAAAAGCCTTCCCTTATCAGGAGAAGGCTTTAATTACAGGATAAACCGCCCCCGCTACCTGAATCCGCCAGACACACTGATCCTTTCTCCATTTACCCATTGCGAATCATCAGAAGCAAGAAACACCGCAACCTTTGCAATGTCATCCGGCTGCCCGATCCTGCCCAGCGGAGTACCAGCTATCATCAGTTTTTCCAGGTCACTGCCGATAATACCAACACTGTGCGTGCCCTCAGTTTCCACACCACCCGGCGCAATAGTATTTACCCTGATCTTTTTGCTCCCCAGCTCTTTCGACAACGCAACAGCAATAGTATCCACGGCACCTTTTGTAGCTGAATACACCACAGAGTTGGCAAGCGGGTTATCGCTCACAATAGAACTCAGATTGATCACACTGCCACCATCACCGTTAAAATACTGAACCGCTTCCTGTGTAGCCAGGATGGTTCCCAGTACATTGATGTTGAACTGGCGGTGGAACTCTTCCTCCGTTACCGCCTCCAGTGGTTCAAATTTGAATACACCGGCATTGTTCACCAGGATATCCACTTTGCCATATGCTTCTTTCGTTTCGGCAAACAACCTCTTGATGTCTGCGGCCAAACTGACATTTCCCTGTACAGCCAGCGCACTGCCGCCATTGGCAATAATTTCATTTACCACCCGCTCAGCGCCCTCCCTGTCAGAAGAATAGTTTACCACTACAGATGCACCTTCACTGCCATAAGCTTTTGCAATACCGGCACCGATACCTTTGGAAGCGCCAGTTACGATTGCTACTTTGTTCTTTAATTTTGACATGTTCTTTGATTTTATAATAAATAATAAATTTTTTACTGCTATCTCCATCCGCCCCCCAATGAGCGGTACAATTCCACTACGGCATTCAGTCGTTCCCTTTTAAGAAATGCCAGTTCAAGCTCACCCTGTAATACATTGCTTTGTGCCGTTATTACTTCCAGGTAATTGGCCATTCCATTTTTAAATAACAGATCTGCATTACCGATGGCCTGTTGCAGGGTGCCAACCCTTGCCGAAGCAATAGATTGCTGTTCTTTTAGCTTATCCACCCTTACCAGTGCATCGCTCACTTCCCCAACTGCTGTTAATACAGATTGCCTGAATTGAATCACCGTCTTCTCCCTCTCTACCTTTGCCAGCTCAAACAGTGTTTTTAATTGTTTGCGCTGAAAGAGCGGCTGCGTAATGCCACCTGCTGCGGTAGCAAACAGGGAAGCCGGTATATTAAACCAGTTACTTGCTTTAAAAGCATTAATGCCACCCGCTGCCGTAATGCTCAGCGAAGGATACATACTTGCTTTGGCAATACCGGTATTGGCATTGGCAATGTTCAGTTCCAGTTCCTTTGTTTTTACATCCGGCCTGTTTTGCAATAATGCCGATGGTACACCAGCCGATATTTTATCGGTAAAAGCAATATCATTGATATGTCCGTTACGTTTTATGGCGGAAGGCGTTACGCCCGCTAATACACTCAACGCATTTTCCTGAAGGACAATCTCCTGCTCCAGTTGTGGAATGAGTTGCGCAGCCATGAGGCGTTGCGCCGTTGCCTGCTGAACAGCCAATGCAGTTACCTGTCCCGCATTAAATTGCAGTTTGATAATGGTAAGCGTGCTGTCGTTCAGCAACAGGTTTTTCTTTGCAATAGCTACCTGTGCATCCAGCATCAGCAGGTTGTAATAGCCTTTAGCAATAAACGACACCAGGTTTGTCTGTATCGCCTTTCTGGCTTCACCGCTTTGCAGGTAGGCAGCAAGCGCTTTTGCTTTTTGATTCTTTATTTTGCCCCATATATCCGCTTCCCAGCTAAGTGCTGCGCTTACTGTATAATCTTCTACATACGACCTGCCCAAAAACTGGCTCAGGCTCAACCCGTTCAGGCTGTTGTCCGAAGGCCGGTTGATAGCGCCGTTTACAATAAGCCTTGCTTCAGGTAAATAACCCAGCTTGCTTTGCTTTACGACCAGTTGTGCCGCCTCTATACCCTTTAATGCGGTTTGCATATCATAATTATTAATAACAGCACTGTCAATCAGATCCTGCAAACCCGTATTGGTAAAGAACTGTTTCCATTGAATAGCTGCAAAACTGCCTGTATCCCCTGTGGGGGTATCCCTGTAAGTGTCCGGTAATGACGCCTTGGGCAAGGCTATATCCTTCGATATTTTACATGCACCCGGCAGCAACAGGAGAAAAGCATAGAGGTATGTTGTGATTGTTCTTTTCATTTAATATTTTTTATTGCCTTATTAGTTTACTAATTCCAGTTTATCCATTACCCATTCATCCCTTTCAGCAATCTTCCGCCCGCTCACCCTCTCCTGCAAATGCTGGAAGATGACAAAGAGCACTGGTATGATAAAGATGCCCAGCAGTACGCCGGTAAGCATGCCCCCTACGGCACCGGTGCCGATAGACCGGTTACCCATTGCCGAAGCGCCGGTTGCCGTTAGCAGCGGTATAAGCCCTGCGATAAATGCAAAGGAAGTCATAAGGATAGGGCGGAGGCGTAATCTTGCTGCTTCAATAGCAGCATGCCGGATGGAAAGTCCGGCCCTTCTCCGCTGCACAGCATACTCCACAATAAGTATGGCATTTTTTGCCAGCAGGCCGATAAGCATGATCAATCCTACCTGTACATAAATGTTGTTTTCAATACCAGCCAGCCTGATAAAGGCAAACACACCGAGTAAACCGGTAGGCACAGAAAGTATTACTGCCAGCGGAAGGATATAGCTTTCATATTGTGCAGCCAGCAGAAAATACACGAAGATGATCGACATAACAAATATCCAGGTGGTCTGTGAGCCCGCACTCTGCTCTTCCCTCGTAAGGCCACTCCATTCATATCCATATCCTCTTGGCAGATAAGCAGCCGCCACCTCCTGCACCGCTTTCAGTGCCTCACCAGAGCTGTATCCCGGCTTGGGTACACCATTAATAGTAACGGCATTAAACAGGTTATTTCTTGTAACCGTTTCAGGCCCGTACACTTTTTCTAAACTGATCACAGACATTACCGGCACCATCTGCCCCAGGTTATTCTTTACATATACATCATTCAGCGTGGAAGGATCAGCACGGTAAGCAATATCAGATTGAAGAATTACTTTATACTGTTTACCAAAGCGGTTAAAATCACTTGCCTGGTAGCTGCCATAATATACCTGCAGAGTCTGCAGCAGTTCGCTTACAGAAACCCCCAGTTGCTTTGCCCTTGCTTCATCTATATTCAGCCAGTATTGGGGGTTACCCGTATTGAATGTTGTAAAGGCATACATGATCTCGGGGCGTTTCATCAGCTCACCGATAAAGCCATAAGCCGTGGCGCTCAGGTCTTCCAGCTTGCCGCCCGCCCTGTCCTGCAAGATCATCTCAAAGCCATTCGTATTACCAAAACCCTGTACCGTCGGTAACGTAAAAGTGAACAGGTCAGCCGCAGAGATCACGGAGAGTTTCTGGTTTACTTCCGCTAATACCTTATTGATGTCTTCCGTATGTCCCCTTGTACCCGGCTTTTTCAGTTTCACAAACGCCAGAGCGCTGATCGGACTGGTAGCATTGGTAATGATATTCATACCCGCCACACTATAAGATTTTTCTACCGCTTCAACTGTAGCGATAATACTGTCTGCACGTTCCACCACTTTTTTGGTACGATCCAGCGAAGCACCCGCAGGCATGTTGAGCGAATACAAAAAGATGCTCTGGTCTTCCGTTGGTATAAAACCCGTTGGAGTTTGCTTTACCATAATTACAGTACCAATGGTAATAGCAACCAGGCCCGTTAGAGCCACCCATTTTGTTTTGATAAGAAACCGGAGGCTGCGGCCATACCGGCTGGTAAGGTGTTCAAAGCCTGCATTAAAAGCATGAAAGAACCTGCCCTTAAATCCTTTAGGCTTTGCATCGCCCGAATGGTGATTATTCTTTAAGAACAAGGCCGATAAAGCAGGGCTCAGGGTCAGCGCATTTATTGCAGATATCAGGATGGCGATGGCAAGCGTAAACGCAAACTGTTTATAAAAAATGCCCGCAGGCCCCTGCATAAAGCCCACCGGAACAAATACCGCAGCCATTACCAGTGTAATTGAAATGATGGCCCCCGATATCTCATTCATACTCTTGATCGTAGCCGCCCTTGCCGGCAAATGCTCGTTCTTCATCTTTGTATGCACCGCTTCCACCACTACGATAGCGTCATCCACAACAATACCTATAGCCAGTATCAATGCAAAGAGAGTAAGCAGGTTAATCGTAAAACCAAACAGTTGCATAAAAAAGAAAGTGCCAAGGATGGCCACCGGCACAGCTATCGCCGGTATCAGCGTAGAGCGGAAATCCTGTAAGAAAAGATATACCACTATAAACACCAGGACGAATGCCTCCAGCAGTGTACGCTTTACCTTATCGATAGAAGCGTCGAGAAATTCTTTTGCCGAATAGGGTACAAAAGTTTTTACATTCTTCGGTAAGTCCTTGTTCACCCTTTCCATGATATTATTTACTTCCGTCAGTATATCATTTGCATTCGAACCCGCTGTCTGGTAAATAAGAATACCCGTCGACGGACCTTTATCCACCTTTGCCTCCGCTGAATAATTAAACGATCCGAGGTCAACCCTTGCCACATCCTTCAATCGTATCGCCGATCCGTCGATATTACTTTTCAGGATGATGTTCTCGTAGTCGGCGTTCTCGCTAAGCTTGCCTTTATATTTAATTACATATTCAAACGATTCCCTGCTCCCTTCGCCAAACTTGCCCGGTGCAGCTTCGAGATTCTGCTCTTTAATAGATGCAAGCACATCCTGCGCAGAAAGATTATATGCCGCCAGCCGGTCAGGCTTCAGCCAGATACGCATCGCATAATCCTTCGAGCCAAAGATGGTGGCCTGGCCCACGCCATGCACACGCTGTATCTCCGGTACAATATTAATCTTGGCATAGTTCTGCAAAAACGTTTCATCATAGCTGCTGTCGCTGGTATACAGGGCAATGGCCATAATGATACTATTCTGTTGCTTCTGCGTGGTAATGCCCGCCTGCAATACCTCCTGCGGCACAAGGCTGCTGGCCTTTGCCACACGGTTCTGCACATTCACAGAAGCAATATCCGGATCGGTACCCGCTTTAAAAAAAACACTCAGCGTCATAGTACCATCATTGTTCGAGTTAGACGTCATATACGTCATGTTCTCTACACCGTTAACGGCTTCCTCCAGTGGGGTAGCCACAGAACGTGCCACCACTTCTGCACTGGCGCCGGGGTAAGCCGCTGTAACAAGTACTGCAGGTGGCGCGATATCCGGGAACTGCGTAATCGGCAATCCCGTTAAGGATACGATCCCAAGCAACACCAGCAGTATCGAAATAACAGTAGACAATACGGGGCGTTCTATAAATTTCTTTAGCATAAAAAATAATTAAGCTTTTAAATAGTAATGGTAGTTCCGGTTCTTCAGGGGCAAAGGATTCCCCGTCAGCACAAATGCCGAAAAAAATCAGGTTCAGTCTTGTTTAATAGAATAGTATAAAGGTATCCGCGGCTATAAAGTCAACCCCGCCTCATATCTGCATGGTCGGTGTCTTACCAACCGTCCTTAATGTTTTATATCCGCGCTGCAATCATCTTAATATTTCTTAATCCCTTAATGTTTCAAAAAATACTCACTCTCAATGCACCGCCACTGTTCCCCTCAGCACACTATCCAGCGAAATATTCTGCGGAGTAATTATGGCGCCGTCCCTTAAACGTTGCAGGCCGCTGTACACGATAGTTTCACCGTTAGTCACACCCTTATCAACAATATAGTTTCCTTCACTTTTACCTTTAATCGTTATCTGTTTGCTGGTTACTTTGTTGCTGTCGCCAACAGCAAATACATACACCCTGTCCTGCAGTTCATAAGTAGCCTGTTGCGGTACCATCAGTTTATTTTGCAGGAAGAAGGGGATACGTATCTTACCCGTGATACCCGAGCGTAACAGCTTCTCATTATTGGCAAATACCGCCCTGAAGCTGATGCTGCCCGAACTGCGGTCAAACTGCCCCTGTACCAGTTCTACTTTTCCTTTGGCACCGTAGATGCTGTTATCAGCCAGCTCCAGTTCAACAGCAGGAATGTTCCTGATCTTATCTTCCGCCGTTTTGCCGTTTACATTTGCGAAAAAGCTGTAAAAATCTGCTTCGCTCATCGAAAAATAAGCGTGTACATTATTCACTTCGCTTAATACCGTTAAGGGTTCAGGTTCACCTTTACCGATAAGGCTGCCCTGTTTAAAATTGATATGACCCACATAGCCGCTAACCGGTGCTGTTATCAGGGTATAACCAAGAGTAATATCTGCGCTGCCCTTACCCGATACGGCCTGTGCATAAGCAGCCTGTGCCTCGTGCAGGGTGGCAGTCGCGGCTTTTAATTGTACTTCAGCAATAACCTTATTAGCTACCAGTGGCCGCAGCCGGTCTGCTTCTACCTGCGCTTTTTCTACCGCTGCACTGGCAGACTGTATTGTGGCAGAAGCGCTCCTGCTGTACTGGCTGTATTCCCTGCTGTTGATACGGAACAGGGGCTGGCCCTTTACTACCCAGGCACCATCATCCACGTAGATCTTTTCAAGATAACCACTTACCAGTGGACGGATCTCAACGTTCACCGTACCCTGCACCGTAGCAGGATATTCCTGCCAGGCAGTAACAGAAGCAGTGTCAAGTGTTACAACAGGCAACATTTGAGGAGGCGGAGCCTGCATATTGTTGCGATTGCCCGCGCAGGCAGCTAAGTAAAGGATTATGCCATACAGAAAATACTTTTTCATAACGTGATTTAATTGTTTAACAGTGTTAAGTAATGAGTGTAAAAAAAACAGTTCTGCAACTGCTGTAAAGACCGTGATTACCAGCATCCCAGTCTATCCGTAATCACCGTGTCCAGGCCTTTTGTAACGTTATTAAATTATCTAACAACGTTAAATAGAGAACAAAAAAAATGTTAGTTTTTTATCGAATTAATAATTCCGCTGATAGCATCTTTCAATACCTGCCTGTTGATGTCTTCAGATGTTAACTGCCTTGTCATATTGATGGAAATCAATCCGTGTACCACCGACCAGAAAGTATAATATTTGGTATCTATGTACTCCTCCGTTCTTTTATCTTCCGGTACAATCTCCTCTATCTTGTCCCACAGCATTGTCGAAGGGCCTTTAAGATCAGGGCAGGCATTTTCCATTACGCAGCAGTTCATTTCCACGCCGTACATCACCTGGTAAAGCTCCTTTTCAGCAAAGGCAAAGTTCCAGTAAGCCAGCCACATCGCTTCAAGTTGCTGGGCCGGATCAGTAAGCTTACTTTTCGCTTCTTCCATTTGCTTAGCCAGCTTTACATAGCCCATACGCGTAAGCTCCTGCAAAATGGCATCCTTGTTATTAAAGTATTCGTAAATGATGGGAGCAGTGTATTCTATCTTATCGGCAATCTTGCGCATACTCAATGCAGGCCAGCCCTCCTCCTTCACTATCTTAAGGGAAGCCTCAAGGATATTGCACCTTGTATCGTCCTTTAATCTTTGTATGCGGTCTTTGCTTGCCATTCCATTATGGTGTAAAATAATCTAACACCGTTAAGCAAAGGTAACAGCAACTCTGCGAAACCACCAAATCTTTTTTAAAAAATGGTTTGTTAAAATGAAATACAGCCCGCCATTATTTTTTGCGTAGTATAGTAAAAGCCCTGTCTTCCTTGATAAAACCCACTTTAGGGTAATACTCCATAGCCGTAGGAACAGACAGTAAAAGCAGCATTACGCTTTCACCAAGTCTTTCCCTCGTGAGCTCGATAAGCTTTTTTCCAATACCGCTTTTCATACAATCCTTTCTTACAGCAAGGTCAGCCAGGTAACAACTCCATACCCAGTCCGTAATAGAACGGGAAACACCAACCAGTACATCATCATCCCAGGCCGTAACAACCAGGTTCGAATTGGCAAACATTTTTCCGATTCTTTCCTTATCCCCTGTAGGTCTTGGAAGCCCCGCATTATCATACAATTCAATAATTTGTTCAGCCGTTGGAATCACGTCAAACTTATACGATAGCTCCATATACATTAATTTACCGGTAAGCACCTTGTAAAGTGTTATAACAAAATACCCATTCTTTTGCGGATCGCAGGCGGGATAGCATCTTTATGTACAACGATAGCCGTGGTCTTAATATTAAAATAAGCCTCATTCATAAAAAGGTAACCATTTATCGGGTTACCCTTACCCCATGAGTTTTTAACACAGTACCAATTCCGTCCCTTATTATCCTTCGTCACTCCCGTAATATGCATCACGTGGTCAATAGTACTGCTACTATCCTGTAAGGTACGCTGCCGCTCTGCCTGCCAGTCTTTACCCTTGTAACCCGACCAGGCCAGTCCTTTGGAAAACTCAAAACCAGTTTCGGTAACATCACCATCCCAGCAAACAGTAAAACCACTTTTCAGGGCATGGCGGGTAATATCAATAAAATCCTGTACAGGCACATTATAATACAAATCACCCGTCCAGTTGTATTTATCCTCCACTACATAACGCGTATAAAAAGGATGGTGTGTGTAAGAAGTGATTTCCACATAATCGTCCGGGTCAAACTCCAGCACCCCCTTTGCAAAAGCTTTGGGTGAATAATTTCGGTTTTTGTAAGTAAAGTTGCTGACTACAATACCCAGGTGCCGGTCAAGTAAACTGTCCAGGTACACATAATGTTGTTTTTGCAGCGTAGTAACATGATGCGCCAGCAGTTCAGCTACATAATATTTCATAGCCGTGTCCAGCTCCGCATGATCGTGAAAAACATTACCATCTTTAAGACCAGAATAAACATAATCCGGCATGATACCATATTTTTTAAATACCCACATCACATCATGAAACTGGCCACCGGGCGTAAAAAAATTCTTCCCTTCCTGTTTTAAATGAGTTTCCACCTTTCGTATATACGAGTAACGCGCCACAAACATTTCGCTCAGGTCTAAATCATCTAACCCCCTGCGTTTGGTTTCACTCTCAATAAACGAAAGACTGGCAAAACTCCAGCAGGTACCCGACATCGCCTGGTTTTTTACAGAAGTGCAATTTGTTTGTGGTGGTAATTGCAGGCCCAGGCTGGCCAGGCTCGGCGACTGGCCAGCTGCTGAAAAAGTAAGCAAGCTGCCTAAAAAAATGGAAACTAAATGGTTCATAAAGCCAAAATACAGTAAATACAGGCTACAGTCAATACCTTTTGCCGGGTATTTACAGCAATAAAGTACATATTCTTTACAGCGCATCTTCAGTAATAACAACATTATAAGCGCACCGGATTTTTCCCCTGAAGCCCGCGGAGCCTCTCCCAATACTTTTCTTACCCATCATCGGCCCCGCATACCCACTGCACCCGGGCCTGCTTGAAAAAGATCACTTGCCCCAAATGTTGTAATACACCAATAATTGCTTAAAAAGGAATATTTCAAATATTTTTTGTATTTTTATCTGAAGCATTACACCATTTTTAAGACTGATACTTTTTTTATTAAAGTATTCTCTAAAATGTGAATATACCTTACCCTTTCACTTACTATTATAAATTTAGTACAAGAAAATAATTGTACACTTGATTAACCCCGCAGGATCGGCTCCACTGGCAAATTAATTCATCCTGTTTTTGATTTATCAGTATGATAAGCAGTAAAAACCTTACTAACACAACCAGGACACTCAACCGCAAAAACTTTGTTTTTTATCTTGTCACACTCATCCTCCTCGGGGTTAGTTTCTTCTGCTTCAACAGATCGTACCGCGAACTTATACGCTATAAAGAACTGAAGAACAGGGAAGGTATTGTACATAGCTGTTTCCAAAGCATCTCCAGGCAAATCATCAATGCTGCTGTTACTAACCCCGATCTTCTTGGAGCAACCGGTGCTTTAAGAACGAATAAGCTTTTTTTTATTGACAGCCAATTCGTTTTTCAGCAGTTGGCGTTGCTGAAGTCAACTGTCAGAGATAGTATAAATATCAGGATTGCCTCCGAACTTAGCCCCATAATCAGATCAGAACTGGCATGGATCATTAAAAGTAATGTGCCCGACTCTATACTTCATCATCGGGCAGCACCACATATAACTATACTCGAAAAGATTGATTCACTTGTCAATGCGGGCATCAAAAGAACAGACTTTTTACTCAGTTACCGCGATAAACAACTAAATGCCGCTATCAGCAGAATGAGGGTATGGATGGGGGTTTTTATTCTGTCGTGTGTCATTCTTCTTTTTTATACACTGTTTAATCTGCTCCGGCAGCGTTACGAAAACGAACGACGCTTCAGGACACTTATCGAAAACAGCGACGATATTATAGCTATGCTGGATGAAGATCTTTTCCCGGTATACAGAAGCCCGTCTGCCGAACGTATTACAGGCTATACAGCAAAAAATCGTGATGACGCTGTAAAAATATGGGATATATACCCCGACGACAGGCTTAAGATTGATGAATGCCTGGCAGCAACAAAAGCCAATCCCGGTAAAGCCATCCCGGTTACATACAGGCTGAAGCACAAACAGGGGCATTATATCTGGCTGGAGGGAACGTTTACCAATTTGATTCACGACCCTGCCGTGAAAGCAATCGTCGCAAATATGCGCGACATTACCAAACGTATGAAGGAAGAAGAACGACTTAAATTACTGGAATCAGTAATTACCAATACCAACGATGCAGTCTTGATCACAGAAGCAGAACCTATCGATGAGCCTGGCCCCAGGATAGTGTACGTAAACGGTGCATTCACAAAAATGACAGGGTACACAGCAGAAGAAGTAATTGGTAAAACCCCGAGGATACTCCAGGGCCCCAAATCCGACAGGCAAGAACTGAAGCGCCTGCGCGAAGCGCTCAGATGCTGGCAACCCTGCGAAATAAGCATCATAAATTATAAAAAAAACGGCGAGGAATTCTGGATCAATTTTGCAGTTAATCCTGTGACCGACTCGAAAGGGTGGGTAACCTATTGGGTTTCAGTAGAAAGAGATATCACGCTGCGTAAAAATGCCGAAATAGCCCTTCAGGAAAGTACCAAGTCCCTAGAAGACTATATGTTCGCATTGAATGAGTCGAGTATTATTGCTGTAACAGACAGTAAAGGAATAATACTGACCGTAAACGATAACTTCTGCAAAATATCAAGATACAGCAGGGAAGAGCTTATCGGAAATACACACAGGATAATCAACTCAAATCATCATCCCAGGGAATTTTTCATAGACCTTTGGCGCACAATATCATCGGGCAAAACCTGGAGAGGCGAGATCATGAATAAAACAAAGGATGGGGATTATTATTGGGTGTACACTACCATTACCCCATTTCTGGATCATAATAATAAACCCTTCCAGTACCTGGCCATACGCTTCGATATCACAGAGAAAAAAATGGCAGAGCAGGCACTGTTCCACAGCCTCAACGATAAAAAAATAATACTGGAAAGTATAGGCGATGGCTTCTTTGCAGTAGATAAAAACTGGATAGTAACCTACTGGAACAATCAGGCAGAAAAGATATTAAGCAAACGTAAAGACGAAGTAGAAGGGTATAATTTATGGGAAGTCTTCTCCACCAGTCCCGATTCTAAGTCATATAAAAAATATCATTATGCAGTAGAAACAAACCAGGTTATTCATTTTGAAGATTATTATACTCCTCTCAATAAATGGTACGAAGTAAGCGCATACCCTTCCGGTAATGGCCTGTCAGTATATTTTAAGGATGTAACAGAGCGTAAAGTTTCCGAGATCAGGCTCAATAAATTAAATGAAGACCTTCAGAAACAAACAAGAGAACTGGCAGTATCCAATGCCGAACTGGAGCAGTTTGCATACGTGGCATCACACGACCTGCAGGAACCCTTGCGTATGGTAACAAGCTTCCTTACACAATTAGAAAAGAAATATGCCGGTGTACTCGACGATAAAGGTCAGAAGTATATAGATTTTGCTGTAGACGGAGCCAAACGTATGCGCCATATCATCCTCGACCTGCTGGAGTTTTCGAGAGTAGGAAGAGCAGCAGATGCCCCGGAAAGCATTGATCTGAATGAACTGGTAAATGACATACAGATACTCTTCCGCAAACAGGCAGAAGAAAAAAAAGCAGTAATTAAAACCGGCAGGTTGCCTGTCATCAACTCTTATAAAGCACCACTCAGGCAGGTTTTCCAGAACCTGGTAAGCAATGCCTTAAAGTATAGTAAAAAAAATATACCTCCGCAGGTAGAGATTACTGCAAAAGAAACGGATAGCGGCTGGGAATTTGCCGTGGCAGACAATGGGATAGGTATATCCTCAGTATATTTTGATAAAATATTTATCATCTTTCAACGGCTGCATAATAAAGACGAATTTTCAGGCACAGGGATGGGGCTGGCCGTAAGCAAAAAAATAATAGAAAACTGGGGCGGCCGGATATGGGTAAAATCTGAGGAAGGAGTCGGCAGCACTTTTTATTTCACTATTAACAAATAACAGCATATCAGAAAATAAACTATAAATTATGATCAATCCTGTTCACATCTTACTGGTTGAAGATAATGAAGGTGATATCCTGCTCACACAGGAAGCACTTACCGACGGTAAAATATTACATACCCTTAGTGTAGTAAAAGATGGCGACGAAGCCATCAGCTTTATGAATAAACAGCATAAGTACACGCAGGTCGAATCGCCCGATATAGTGTTGCTGGATATCAATCTTCCAAAAAAGAATGGGCATGAAGTATTGAAATATATGAAAGAAAAAGACAGCATTAAGCACATTCCCGTTATTATGCTTACAACCTCCTCATTTGAAAAAGATATAAACCAGGCCTATAGCAATCATGCCAACTGTTATATTACCAAGCCGGTTGATGTCAGCGACTTCCTTGACGTGGTTGTAAAAATTGAAAACTTCTGGATATCTATAGTTAAACTGCCCTCTTTCCTGAAAACATAACAACCCGTCGAAATATTTCGACAGTTAAATAAGCAGTTCGTCTATAGGCGGTCAATATTTATGAGGCAAAATTTGTGAAGAATTTGTATAACCGGTGATTCAATACACAACCATCACAGTTATACCTGTTTTATCACACTAAACCTCTTAATTATGAAACCCTTTTTATTCTCATTGTTCCTGTTATCAGGATACACCACTCTCGCAAATGTCCGTAAATCACCAGTTGTCGAAACTCCTGCGGTTGCAGGCGATTACATGAGTAACGTAACAACGAACGGGCTTTGGAGCGACGTTTCAAGCTGGCTTGTTTATGACGGAACTGCCTGGGTGGCAGCAACAGCAGCCCCCGATGCTTCCGCCGGTTTAATCACTATTGCAGACGGCGATAGTATAGCCGTCACTTCACCGGTCACCACAGATCAGGTAGTTATTGAAAATGGTGCCGTACTGGCTATTATTAATACAGTTACCCCCGTTACCTTTACTTTAAATAATGACACCGGGGCAGATATGATTGTAAACGGAAAGCTGTACATCTCAACAGGTGCAACACTCAGCGGAACAGGTGCCATCCAGAATAACTCCGGTGCCCTTTTTACGATCACCAACGATGGAACCCTGGCTGTCAATGTTGTTAATAATGGCTTTATTGACATTAGTGGCATAGCAAATATCCAGGATGCAACCGTTACCAGTTATGGAATACTAACCCACATGGGCAGTACACTTAACCTGAATAATGCCGCATTTAATAACTATGGGGCCTTTAATATAGTTGCTGCGGGGCCGGCCCTGGTCGGCAGCACAGGCGGAGGCTCGTTTATTAACAATGCAGGCGCCTCTATTACAAAAACCGACGAAGACCAGCTTATACAGATCTCCCCAACTGTAGCATTTACCAACAACGGTATTATTAACGGTGCAGGCCAGTTTGTTATTTATAATATAATTGCCAATAACGGAGCCATCAACTCCGGCATCTCATCCGGTACCCTGGTGCTAAACCCTGCCTTTGTTACAGGCAATGCCCCCGTATTTAATGTTGAACTGGATGGAACAGGCGCAGTAGCAGGTATTAATTATAACCAGGTGTTGTTCTCCTCCGTTGGTGCTTCCAATACCAATATAACAGGAGCACATCTGGTAATTACAGACAATGCAGCAGATCCGATAGGCACAATGTACACCCTGTTCAGTTCTCCTGCCGGTACTATCACAGGCCCCTTTGCCAGTGTCTCTCTTCCACCCACGCTCACCGCCCTTACATATACCAGCAATGCCGTTACAGTACAGAAAACGGGAGTGCTCCCCGTGCTCTGGGGATCACTTACAGCAACTGCCCGCGATAATAAGGTTATCCTGAACTGGAAAACCATGCAGGAAAACAATGTGTCACACTTTATTGTAGAGTATTCTGCCGATGGGTTTTATTTCAGGGAGGCAGGCACAGTAACTGCTGAAGGCAACAGCACAACGCCCGTTGCGTACACCTATTCGCACCCTTCACCTTCTTTAAATAGCAGCAACTATTACCGCGTACAGCAGGTAGACGTCGATGGCAAAAAAACAACCTCCCCTGTTGTAAAAGCAATTTTTGCCGGTGATCAGGTACCCGTTATATCCGGGCTCATCAACCCGGCACGCGATATAATAAGTTTTAATGTCAACAGGCCTGGTGTTCGGATTATGCTCACCGATATAACAGGCAGGATCATCATCAACCAGCACGTGAGCGAAGGACCGTTCCAGTTGTCCACTAAAACAATGCCCGCAGGTACATACCCCCTCGTGGTCATTGTAAACAATAAACCTGCCGATACCTATACGATCATTAAACTGTAGCAATCATAAAGTTCACCAGTAAGGTACAACCCTTACCCGGTGCCGATATAATATCCATTTTACCATTAAGCAGCGATGCCCTGGTTTTGATATTCATCAGGCCTATTCCCCCCGTTACCCTGTTAGTATCAAATCCCAGGCCATCGTCTTTAATGCAGAGTGTAAGTTCTTTGTTTAACTGTATCAGGGTTACATAAATGTTTTCAGTAGCCGCATATTTCTGAATATTGTTTAATTGCTCCTGGACGATCCGGTATAAGGTGAGTTTCAATTTATCGGGCAGGCAGTCTTCGTCAAGACCGGCAAATTCAGTATGCACCGGTATACCGGTCGTTTTTGTAATACTGTCCAGAAGAAGCTCAATAGCCTCCTGTAGTTTCGACTCGCTGAAAGAAGGAGGGATCATAGAATGAGAAAGCGACCTGATCTCTGTAATAGCTTTAGTAATAAGCGTTTCCGCCGTCTTTGTAAAAAAATCAAGGCCCTTGTTATCTCTTTTGCTAAGGCCCAGGTACAAAAGAGTGCTCGCCAGTATCTGGTTAATATTATCATGCAGCTCCCTTCCAATATACTGGCGTTCATTCTCCTGCGCAGCTATTACAGCCTCGGTAATCTCAAACTGCTTCCTTTCCTCAGATTGTTTCAGTTTCACTTCAACCCTCATCCTTTCAATGCTGTATAAAATAGTCTTGGCCAGTAGTTTTTCATCAGAATCACCTTTGATAAGATAATCCTGGGCACCCAGCGTAATAGCCTCTAACGCCAGTGCCATGTCGGTATAACCCGATAAAATAACCACCGGGATAGAAAGCGAACACTTTTTAACAGATATATAGGAATTTATTCCGTGGCTGTCAGGTAACGACAGGTCAAGCAATACGATGTCTACGTTTTCCTCTTTTAAAACCTTAAGCGATTCCCGTATAGTGCCAGCAAAGAAAATATTTCGGATAGACAGACCCGAAGAGTGCAGTAGGTCTGTTACAAGAAACTGATCGCCAGGATTATCCTCAACAATCAGGATATTTAACAAAACGGTGAGCGACATATATCAAAGGTTAAAGGGTTTACGTTTAGCCATAGTGGGGAAAGGTGAAATAAAAAGTGCTTCCCTCACCCGGTTGCGATTCTGCCCATATACGGCCCCCCCAGCTCTCCACGGCCTTCTTGCTGATGGCCAGGCCAACACCCGTTCCGGTATATCGATCATTAGAGTGCAGGCGCTGAAACAATTCAAATATTTTCTCCTGTGCATCCGCCTCTATCCCGATACCGTTGTCTTTAACAGAAAATAGCCAATGATGCTCTTCCCTTAACGCTGCTATCTCAATACAGGGGCGACCGCCGGCATGGTACTTAAGCGCATTATTTACCAAGTTAAGCAATAAATGCAAAATCTGGCTTTTGGGAACACCAGTAAGAACCGGAAGGGGCGATAGCCTTATCTCGGCCTTCAACTCCTCTATCTTGCCCTGGTAAATATTAAGCACTTCTGTAATTACCTCGTTCACATCAACATTCCCCGTCTGTTCATCTGTTCTGCCTGCCTTGGAATCGTCAAGCAGGTTCCTGATAAGCTGCATCATACGCCTGGCGCCATCCGTTGCAAAACGTATATAATTTATTCCCTCCTCATCAATTTTGCTGCTGTACCTGTCCCTGAGCAGTTGTAAAAAACTGCTGATAACACGCAGGGGCTCCTGGAGGTCGTGCGAAGCGATATAAGCAAACTGCTCCAGCTTTTCATTGGATGCTGAAAGATCTTTTACCCTTTGCTCCAGTACTCTGTTGAGGCAGTTCAGCTCCTCCTCCTGGTTCTTACGCTGTGTAATATCCCTTGCACAGCATGCAATACCACATATATCTCCAGCCTCGTACAAAGGATTAAAATTTACCTCCATCCATCGTTCCCCAGCGGTATCCGTTGCAGCAGTATATAATTCCTTATTAAAGGCTTCACCCTTCAGCGCTCTTTGATAGCAAACTTTCCACCACGCAATAAGTTCAGGAGTAAATACATTCTCCATCAGCAGGTAATCGCCCGGTGCCGGTGTCCTCCCGCTCATCCTCTGCATGTCCCCGGCAAAAGCACTGTTAGATGTTATCAGTTTAAAATCCCTCGTTAAGCACCACATCAGGTCGGGCGTACTGTTATAAAGCTGTTGATACGCTTTTTCTGAATCTCTTTGTGAATCGTTCATATCGCAGAATTTTGTTCAGTAGAAAAATAATACGCTCACCAGTTATGCTAAAAAAGCATAATATACCCGCTTTGGTATATTATGCACAGATACATAACCGGGAAATCGGGCTAAAACTGCTACCCACCATACTTTACTGCAGGTGGGTAGCGGAGTGGTTTTTACAGGATCATTCGCGGTACCTCAATCGGATATTGGATATTATACTCAGCTTAACAAAAAAAACATCAACACGCTTTCCGGGTTCAGATAATGGATTCTAAGGATATTTTGGTAACGCTCATGCTTAACAGTACAAATATCTATAGCTGCACGTTGTAATAAAATAGTAAAAAAGCGTATATTAGTGTAGAATCTTTACTACAAAGAAATTAACCCGAAAATCAACCCCGGACACCATGACCAGTTTTTTGCTGATCGACGATCACGAAATTGTAAGAGCAGGAGTAAAAGCAGTGCTGAAAGAACTCTTTAAACCTTGCGATATTCATGAAGCACAGGATGAAAGCTCTGCACTGGCACACCTGAAGCAACAATCATACAATGTCATAATAATGGATGTGCAGATGCCGGGAACAGATGCATTCAGCCTGTTGGAATATATTGTTGTAAAACACCCCGCGGCCAGGGTACTTATTTTTTCAATGAGCCCCGAGAATGTCTATGCCAGGCGCTTTCTGCAAGCAGGCGCTATGGGCTTTGTATCAAAAGGAACAGGGCTCGAAGAGTTGAAAAAAGCCGTGGAACTCGTTCTGAAAAACCGGAAATACCTCAGTGCAGACCTCGCCGAGCGGATGGCCACAGAACTCCATGACCCCGGTATAACCAACCCCTTCAGCAGGCTCAGCCGAAAAGAATTTGAAATCTGCGATATGCTCATAAAAGGACAATCCGTAACAGAAATAGCCCAAATATTAAACATCGGCATCTCCACCGTAGGTACACACAAATCCCGTTTGTTCGAAAAACTTGGTGTAAATAACCTCCCCGAACTGATACGGTTAGCACAGGAATATAAAATGTAACGCCATCCGGCTTTTATAATAAGCAAATATGCCCCATTAACCCGCACCTTCATACAGAAAATGCTGAACACCCCGCAATTAATTCCGGCACCCGTACAAATAAATGATGCAGCAATACACAAGCCCCCGACAGCCGCGGTAACAACATTTACACACGCAGAAATCAATCTTACACACGCGGAAATGAATCTTACACACGCGAAAACCAGTCTTACACAAATGATATGAAGGCAGACAAACAAATAATCATTCCTGCATAAGAGAAACAGGGTTGTACAGGCATAAAAAGCATTCTTGCACAGGTGAAAAAGATTCAGGCAGGTGTGAAAACCCATCTTACAGGCATGAAAACCAAACAGGCAGTCGCGAAAACCATGCTTACACTCGTTAAAACGCCTGTAGTCAGCGGGTTGACAATATGGTCGCCCCGGGTTTGATCTTTATCCAGCCACTAAGCATATCCCCCGTATGAAAATCGCGGGGCATTTCAGTGTAATACTTCAGCACATTGAGGCCATTACTTTGCACTACGGTTGAGTATGGTTTGTCGTCATTCAAAGTAACCATTCCTAAAGGGAAAAGTTCAACCTTACCAGGATAAAACCTCAA
Source organism: uncultured Ferruginibacter sp. (assembly GCA_964590975.1). GTDB lineage: Bacteria > Bacteroidota > Bacteroidia > Chitinophagales > Chitinophagaceae > Ferruginibacter. The sequence continues at coordinate 60,227 of CAZPXP010000006.1, forward strand.
TCCCATAAAATTGATAAAATAATACCTCACCTCCTCCATAGCACCCTTTTGCACAGCCCTGGAAATAACAAGCGTAGGAAATCCAACACCTACTATATATGAATAATGCCCGGTTATAATTACAGTCATTGAATCTGTTGTATAGGAGCATTTTTCAATAGTAATACCCGGCCGCGATACAAAATAGAAGCCCAGGGCATTAACATCCTCTTTTTTTTCCAGTGCGAACGATATGCCGAAGTCCCCCCAGGAAGAAGCCTGGGCAAATGTTGTCATAGAACCCAGAGATATCAATAAAAAAAGGATATACTTTTTCATTATTGTTTTGTTCATGGTAATCAATCCAGCTTATTACTCCACCCTCTTCATCCTCGAAAAAGGATAGCCCCCACATCCCTTTCTCGGGTTTTCCCTGTCAGCCCTTGCTTTAGTACGCGCCTCTTCAATAGACTTCGCATTATAGGTAGTTAAACAAAAGCCCCAGAGAAAAGGTTCCATACCGGAGAAGCGCATATAATCGATGCGGGTGTATAAACCACGCTCACTGGGATTTTTGTCGTCATTACGCGCCAGCAGGTATTGCGCAGCAGTATCCCAGGCAATGATATGGTACTTTATATTGGGATGCTGGGTCCAGAGTGTATCAGTAATAGTATAACCAATGCTGTAGTCGTCCATAAAACTCCCGCGAAACATAACCGGTATACTGTCTGTAATTACTTTCTTCACCGTTTGCGCACCCACACACCCGGTAACCCGGGCACCAAGTACACATACAAATAATAATATTATCCCTGTTTGTCTCACCATATTATTTTAAAAAGGAAAGATAAGCAGGAAATAAACTCGGTATCCTTAACCTTAAAGTAATATTTTGACCTTTTTACCAAACAAAGTTGACCCTTTTAGCAAAGTGCCGTACGTTCAGCACAACTACCTTTGCCTTTCCAAAATTTACACAGAACAATGATAAAAACTTCATTAATAACAACACCTGTCTCACAAATAATTGATTACCAAAAAATTATAAATACAAGGCAATCACCTTTTCCGATGATGACAACCACAACAATTTTCCACATCAAAAAAGCTTACACAATATGATATATTGGACAAGGTTCAAAAAGGCGGTGCGTTTAGCACTCAGCCCCCTGCTGTTACTATTGTATGCCCCGGGTGCACTGTTTGCACAGGGTGGCAGGGATACCTTAGCACAAACACTGAAAAACAATGCCACACTGGAAAATATCATCCGGTATGCCCTGAAAAATCAGCCGTTGATACAGCAGTTACAGATCGACGAGGACATTACAAAATCGCAGATCCGCAGTAAGCTGTCCGACTGGTACCCCCAGGTCAACTTCGGGTATAACTACCAGCGCAACTTCCTGTTGCAAACCAGCATTATTGCAGGTAACCCGGTAAAATTTGGTGTAAACAATACTTCCAACGCACAGTTTACGCTTTCGCAGCAGATCTTTAACCGCGATGTACTGCTGGCCGACCGTACCCGCAAGGATGTAGAGCAGCTCTCCGGCCAGAATACGAAATACAGCAAAACCCAACTTGCAGCCAATGTAGCCAAAGCGTTTTACGATGTGCTCACCACGTTGCAGCAGATCAGTGTAACCAGAGAAGATATCGTTCGCCTCGAAAGAAGCCTCAAAGATGCCGAAAACCAGTACAAAGCCGGTATCGTGGATAAGATCGACTATAAACGCGCCACCATATCGCTCAATAATACACGCACAGGCAAAAAAGCGTATGAAGAAACACTGAAGGCAAAACTCGAATATCTGAAATCATTAATGGGTTACCCCAACGACCAGGAACTGAAGATCAGCTACGATACCCTGCAAATGGAAAAAGAGATCACCCTCGATACAGCACAGCAGGCCAGCTACGCTTCGCGCATCGAATACCAGTTGCTTACTACGCGCAAAAAACTGCTCCAAGCCAACCTCCTGTATAATAAATGGAGTTACCTGCCGAATATCAGTTTTAACGGGGCCTATAATTTTAACTTCCAGAACAATAAGTTCATCGACCTGTACAGTAAAAATTATCCTACCTCGTTTGCAGCCATTACGCTCTCCTTGCCCTTATACCAGGGAGGTAAGCGTAAAGAAAGTAAAAAGCAGGCAGAGTGGCAGATCAAAAGGCTCGATCTCGATATTGCCGATCTGAAAACAAATGTGAATGCAGAATATACCGCAGCACTGGCAAGATATAAGAGTAACCTCAGCAACCTGCTCACGCAGAAAGAAAATACAGACCTCGCAAGAGAAGTATATAACATCATCCAGTTACAGTACAAGTCAGGTATCAAAACCTATCTTGAAGTGGTAACCTCAGAAACCGATCTGCGGCTGGCGCGCATCAATTATTACAATGCCCTGTACGAAGTACTGTCAAGCAAGATAGACGTTCAGAAAGCGCTGGGGCAATTGAACTACTAATGAGCCGTACCGCTGGCTTATGAAAAAGATTTGACAATTATTAATAAAATCAAAACACATCAACTGTATGTTTTTAAAAATAACTAAATACCATCCCGTTCTCCTGGCTGCTTTTATCATCAGTTCCTGCGGAGGTAAAAAACAGGCGCCACCCGCCGCCCCTCCGCCGGTCAACGTAAAACTGATGAGCGTTACCAGCAGCGATGCGGTATATTATGATGAATACCCTGCAACAGTGGTACCCCTCAACCAGGTAGAGCTGAAACCACAGGTATCCGGTTTTATAACAGGAGTGCACTTCCAGGATGGCGCGCGTGTAAGAAAGGGCCAGTTACTCTATTCTATCGACGCACAACTGTATGGTGCCAATTATGAGCAGGCCATGGCTACCCTCAGCGTGCAGGAAGCCAACGTAGCCAAAGCACAGCGCGAAGCCAACCGGTACCACGAGCTGGATAAAAATGAAGCGGTGGCCAAACAACTGGTAGACAATATGGATGCCGCACTCGAAGTGGCAAAGCGCCAGCGCGACGCAGCAAGGGCAAATGTAAGAGCAGTGCAAACCAGCGTACGCTACACCAAAGTGTTTGCCCCCTTCGACGGGGTGATCGGCATCTCGGCGGTAAAAGTGGGTACGGCAGTTTCTGCCGGGCAAACCATACTGAACACCGTTTCTACCGACAACCAACTGGCCGTAGATTTTAATATCGACCAGAAAGAGATATTCCGGTTTACCAACCTGATCAAAGTACAGAATCCTGCCGACTCCACCTTTACACTCAAGTTCGGAACCGATGTGTATCCATACAATGGTAAGATACTGCTGATCGACCGTGCGGTAGACCAGCAAACAGGTTCTATCAAAACACGTCTTGTGTTTCCCAATAAAGAAAACCTGTTAAGGGCAGGCATGAGCGGCACCGTGCGCGTGCTGAACAATGCAGCCGTAAAATCCATCGTAATACCACATAAAGCCGTTACCGAGCAACTCGGTGAGTTCTTTGTTTACGTTGCGGGCGACAGCAGCAAGGTAAGCCAGCGTAAGCTGGTACTCGGTCAGGCACTCGGTACAAACATTATCGTAAAAGAAGGATTGAAAGAAGGAGAAAAAATCGTTGTGGAAGGCGTACAGAACCTGCGCGAAGGAGCGGTCATCAAAACAGAAACCACACCACCGCCACCGGCTGCAAAATAGGCATACAACATGCCGGTTTGCAATCCTTAATTCTTACAGGGTTCCTTAAACACAAAAAAAATGATCGCAAATACTTTTATAAAACGGCCCGTTACCGCAATTGTAACATCAATTGTGCTCGTGCTGGTCGGGCTCATTGCACTAACAACATTGCCCGTTGCCCAGTACCCCGATGTTACACCCCCCACGGTAACCATATCGGGCAACTTTACCGGTGCTGATGCACAAACGGTAGAACAAACCACCACCACAGCTATTGAAACACAGGTAAACGGTGTGCCGGGCATGAGCTATATGTCGAGCAACAGTACCAGCAGTGGGCAGAGCAGCATCAACGTTGTTTTTGACGTAGGCACAGACGTAAACATTGCAGCGCTCGATGTACAGAACCGCGTGAGCGTAGCAGAGCCCACGCTTCCCGATGCCGTAAAAAGGCTGGGCCTTACAGTACGTAAGCGCCAGCCGAGCATCATGATGGCGCTGGGGATCTATTCGCCCAACGGTACGCACGACGCACAGTTTATCGGCAACTTCGCCAACCTCTACATTAAAGATGCCTTACAGCGCGTAAAAGGTGTGGGCGATATCATTTCACGTGCAGATGATTTTGGTATGCGTATATGGCTCAATCCCGAAAGGCTGGCCAGCCTCGGTATGACCCCGGGCGATATCGCAGCAGCGCTTGCCGAGCAGAACCTCCAGGTAGCCGCAGGTACCGTAGGCGGTAATCCGCAGCCCGTTACCCAGAGCTTTGAGTACAGCGTATTAACCAACAGCCGCCTCAATACAAAGCAGCAGTTTGAAGATATTATCGTACGCTCTTCACCCATAGACGGGAGCGTGATCTACCTCAAAGACGTAGCCCGCGTAGAGCTCGGTAAATTCGATTATGGTATCAACGCCTTTATCGATGGTAAGCCCGCAGCCTTTGTACTCATCTACCAGGCCCCCGGTGCCAACGCCCTCGAAACCTACGATGGGGTGATGAAAGCACTTACCGAAATGAAAAAAACATTTCCCAAAGACCTCGATTTTAAGATTCCCCTCGAAACAGCTTCCGTTGTACGCGTATCCATCAGGGAAGTACTGCATACCTTCGGCGAAGCCATGATACTCGTGGTGCTGGTAGTATTCCTGTTTCTTCAGAACTGGAGAGCCACCCTTATTCCCATACTCGCCATTCCCGTTTCGCTGATCGGTACCTTTATCTTCTTTATTCCCTTTGGCTTTACCATCAACACGCTTACCCTGTTTGCCTTTGTACTGGCCATCGGTATCGTGGTAGATGATGCCATCGTGGTAGTGGAGGCCGTACAGCATAATATAGACCACTATAAAATGTCGGCCAGGGAGGCAACCGCCAAGGCCATGAAAGAAATATCCGGGCCGGTTATTGCCATTGCCCTGATCCTTGCAGCAGTGTTCGTTCCCGTTAGCTTTGTGCCCGGTATCGTGGGGCGCCTCTATCAGCAGTTTGCCATTACCATTGCGGTATCGGTATTGCTGTCGGCATTTGTAGCGTTATCCCTCACCCCCGCACTGTGTACCATCATGCTCAAACCATCGAAGGGAGAAGGCGCAAAGATGAACCTGCTCGAAAAATTCTTCTCCAGGTTTAATAAATCCTTTGGTAAACTCTCCAACGCTTATACCCGCGGTGTAGCCAAATGGATCAAAGGCACGCCCTATGTGCTGATAATGATGGTTTGCCTCATCGTAGGGCTGGTATTTCTCTTTAAGAGCAAACCCTCCGGCTTTATTCCCGTTGAAGACGAAGGCCGTTTATATGTAACCTACGAAATGCAGGAAGCCACTTCCACCACACGCAATATCGCGATGGTAAAAGACATTATGGCAAGGGTATCTTCCATGCCCGAAGTACGTACCGTAGGTGGCCTGGCCGGGCTCAACATCATCAGCTTCTCCAACAAATCCAACGTGGGTACCATGTTTGTGAACCTGCAGCCATGGGCCGACAGGGAAGGAGCAAAGCACCACGTACAGGCAGTGATCAAAGAAATACAGAAGCGTACAGCCGATATTAAAGAAGCCAGGGTACTGGCCATTGCACCCCCGGCCATTCCCGGCCTCGGCGCTACCTCGGGCTTTACGTTCGAGTTGCAGCAAACCACCACTACCGATAATGTACAGCAATTTGAAGGAGTAGCGCGTAAGTTCCTTGCAGCCGTAAACCAGCGCCCGGAGATTGGCCTGGCATACACGTTCTTTAATGCCAGAACACCAGGCTACCAGGTAGATGTTGACCGGGAAAAAACAAAGAAGCTGGGCGTACAGGTAAACGACGTATTCAATTCCCTCTCTACCTTACTGGGCAGCAGCTACGTAAACGACTTTAACCTTTACGGACGCAACTTCCGGGTAATGATACAGGCAGACAGCAGTTTTCGCTCCAGTCTCGACCAGATCAACAAGTTCTATGTGCGCAACAAAACAGGTGGCATGGTGCCCCTCTCCGCGCTCGTTACTACCAAAGTGGTGGAAAACCCCGCGCTCATTTCACACTATAATATATACCGTTCAGTAGAGATCAATGGCACACCCAAACCGGGCTACAGTAGTGGCCAGGCCATACAGGCCCTTAAAGAAGTGGCAGCCAGCACGCTCCCCGCGGGCTATGGGTACGAATTTTCAGGTATGAGCAGCGAAGAAATAAAAGCCGGTAACAGTACCACAACCATCTTCGCCATTTCGATCATTTTCGTATTCCTCTTTCTTGCCGCGTTGTATGAGAGCTGGTCTATACCATTCTCCGTACTCTTTGCTGTTCCGATAGGTGCCTTTGGCTCCATCCTTACGCTTACATTCATTCCCAGCCTGTCCAACAATATCTACGCACAGATCGGGCTGATCACGCTGATTGGTCTTGCAGCCAAGAATGCCATCCTCATCGTAGAGTTTGCCAAAGAAAGGGTAGACAGTGGAATGGCAATTGTACAAGCCACGCTCGAAGCCGTAAAACTCCGCCTGCGGCCGATCATTATGACCTCGCTGGCCTTTATACTCGGGGTATTACCCCTTGCCTTTGCCAGTGGAGCAGCCGCCGAATCACGTAAAACAATCGGCTGGACGGTGTTTGGAGGTATGCTTGCAGCCACCTCTCTTGCTATCTTTGTAGTACCGGTACTTTTTGTGGCCATCGAGAAAATAGCATTAAAAGGAAAGCTCAGGCGCAAACAAAAAGAAACCACGCCACTAACATAAATTGGTATGTAATAACAACAGCGGCAGGCATACGCCTGCTGCTGTTGATTCATAATATTAAATTTACGGATTATGCCACCGCGGAAAGAAGAAACAAGCCAACCCCGTATATTATATTCCTGCTACTCAAAGATGAACAGGGAAGGAGAACAGTTTATACCAGAGCACCAGTTTGGTTGTACCCTTGCCGGCAGCCTGGAACTGTACAGCGATGGGAAAACGCAGATATATAAAGAAGGCGAGTTCCGGTTTTTCAGAAAGAACAGGCTCGTAAAGTTCATCAAACACCCGCCACCCGGCGGGGAATACAAGTCTATTGCCATACGCATGGACCAGGGTACACTCAAAGAGATCAGTGCCGAATATAACCTGCACATGGACCAGCCCTATACCGGTGAAAGCGTGGTGCCCCTGCAGCAGCACAACCTGCTAAAAAAGTTTGTAGATTCATTAACACCCTATGCCGATGACGAAAGCGAGTTTAGTAAAGTAATTGTGCGGCTTAAGGTAAAAGAAGCCGTGATGATCCTGCTCGAAACCAATCCTGCATTAAAAGATACCCTCTTCGATTTTAATGAGCCCGGCAAGATCGATCTCGAAGCGTATATGAACCAGCATTACCTGTTTAACCTGCACCTCGAACGCTTTGCCTACCTCACGGGCAGGAGCCTTTCTACCTTTAAAAGAGATTTTAAAGACATATTCCACAGTACACCCAACCGTTGGTTACAGAAAAAGCGGCTCGAAAAAGCCTATTACCAGATAAAAGAGAAGGGCGCTAAAGCATCAGACGTTTACCTCGAAGTGGGTTTTGAAAACCTGTCGCACTTTTCCTCTGCCTTTAAATCCGTTTACGGCATTGCACCGTCGAGGCTGTGCGACCATGGCATGATAAATAATGGTGTTAAATCAGATTTTTGAATTTCTTATACTGCAGCCACTAATTCGTAGGGATTGGTAATTGTCCTTTTGCCAAATCGTTTTAATAAAGCGACTTCATTTGATTTGTCAATTTTCTCTTTTTCAAGAATTTCCTGAACCGCAGGCTGCTTCAAGCCAGGAATACGAGTTTGGAAGAATGGCCAAAGCATCTCGCTTTTATAAATCTTATCTAAATCAGAAAAGCCTACGATTCGATTGTATTCTTCTGAATGCTTTTTGAAATCGTCTGTGTACTTAAAATACCATTCGCCTTTATCACAATACAATTCTCCTATGCGAATGGCATCAACTTTTAGAATAAACCTCGCATCTTCATCATGAGGAAGTTGTACCTGCACCTCAAGATTATCCTCATTCTTACTAAACCAATTTATGATTTTGCGTAACATATTAATCTTCTCTTATTTTTTTAAACCTGGTGTTTAAGATCAAGGTTATTAATTTAGATCTTTCCGGGATGAAGAAAGGATAAAATTCTCTGTTCAGCATTCTAATAATTTTTTCCTCATTCTCAGCTTTTGCTAAATCATCAATAATTTCTTTGTATTCCCTATTATACCGTTTAATAAAATCAATGAGTTGGAAATGGTTGGCTTGTTTATTAGCCTCAATACTTATTCTTGGACAAGCTTCATCTATGTAATTTACAATTTTCCTGCCACTTTGTGTAAATATTTTCCTAATATTTGCATCGCTATAATTCCACATTAATCCTCTTGCGGAGTCATAAATGGGTGCGAAAGCAGGTAACTTCGATGTTTTTTTCTTAGTGTCAATAACTCCCCAATTATAAAAATGACGATCATTATTACCTGCCAGAGCATCAAAGGTAAGCATTTTAATTAACTCAACTATCAGATTCTCAAAGCATTGTGGAAATACTGCTCTGATAGAGTCTTTAATAAACTCAAAAGTAAATAGCTCTCTGGCTGTAGATTTGTCGTTCGCAATTTTTTCTGCCAGAAGCATATCTCCTAAATGCTCACCACATATTTCAGCTCCATGAATGAGTTTCTCATCTTTATTTAGAAAATACCTGCTAAGAAATCGTACTTGAGAATTTGCATTTACCAATTTTATTTCATTCATTCGTAACCCTAAGACTTGTCCAATACGATTAATCATGTACTCTATTATCGACTCATGTGGATACCATTTCTCGGCTGTTTTAGCAATATAAGAAGGCCAGGAGCTTGAGGATGATTTTCTTATAGTGGCATCTTTTTGATAAAAATATGCTTTGATAAACTGTTTTGGAGCATCTCCATCCAGATCATAATTCTTGACAACGTATTCATTCTCCCTTAGTTGAGGAATTGTATGTTCATCATAAATTTTACCCGAACAATGTATCGAGCGCTCAATTCTTAAATTTCCTCTTGAATTATGCATTATTTCGAATATAAATTGAATATTTATACAATATAAGCAGTCTGTCTCAAAAAAGTGCATCTATGCATTTAGCAATTGTACAGAGGATATTTATATTTTATTGTTGAATATACGCTATGTATGCTTATAAAATTTCATTGTTCGCCTTGCCGAAGTAGATTAGATTACTACCTCAAGGTTTCTGTCCGCCAGTTTTTACTCCCTGTATAGCTAATAACTACTTTAGTGGCAACCTGCGCCAATCTTTATGCTATAGTTGCATTGATACCGTTGATGTGCCCGTTACCAGTATTTACTTTATCGTTTGGTTTTACTCATGTTTTATTATTTTGTTAATTCAGAGACTAAACTTCAGACCGTCACGGCATTTTATATAACCCGAATTCAGACAGGGTAGGGTTGAGGCGGGAAGACAGTATGCTTAGCCTTACCTCCCTTGCAGTAACCGGGGCAAACCTGGCCAGCCTTTTATAACCTATCGTAGATCCTTTTGCCAGTAACTTCCATTCAGTACCCTCTTTATATTCCAGCACAAAGCTTTCGATGCGCTGACCAATGGCAATGTTTTCCTGTAAACACAACACATCAAATGATTTGGCAGCAGGCAGGGTAAAAGTGATGGTAGTCGTCGTATCCTTCCGTGCAGTAGTAAAATATGTAGCATATTTTCCATCCAGCAGTGCTTCCGTATGTATTCCATTCGCAGTTTTTACCACAGCACCCTTTGCAAGGTTTACAGCAAATACCTTATCCAGCAAACCTCCAAACCCCTTGAGGTGCCTTACATCAGCATCAGCCAGCAAGCCACGTTTATCAGGCGGAATATTTAAAAGCAGTACGCTGTTATAGCCCACCGAGCTGAAATAGATATCCAGCAGTTTTTCAGGCGTTTTTACAGCATCATCTTCCTTAGTATGATAGAACCAGCCCGGCCTGATAGACACATCCGTTTCAGCAGGATACCAGACCAGGCCCTTTGCACCCATAAGCATGGCGCGGCTGCCGAGATCGCTGCCGGTCTTATCTCCCGAAGGGGCGTATGCAGGATCCTTTTGAGAAGCATCCGCAATCCTCTGTATCATATTATCATCAGCAGGTATTACGCTCCACTCCATCTCGCGGCCATACCCGCTTTCAGTACCTACCCATCTTACATCAGGGCCCATAATAGCAATAACGGCAGCCGGTTGCAGTTTCCTTATCAGGCCGTACCAGCGGTTAAAATCATATACCTGTTTTTTACCGTTCGGTCCCTCACCATTGGCGCCGTCAAACCAAACCTCGTCAATCCGGCCGTATTGTGTAAGCAGTTCCGTAAGCTGGTTAGCAAAATAATCATTATACGCTTCCGTGCCATAGAGTTTTGAGTTCCTGTCCCACGGTGAAAGATAAACGCCAAAGCCAACGCCCATTTGCCTGCATGCGCCAGCTACTTCCTTTACCACATCTCCTTTGCCATTTTTCCAGGAGCTGTTCTTTACCGAGTGTTCCGTGTATTTACTGGGCCATAAGCAAAAACCATCATGGTGCTTTGCCGTAATGATCACCTGCTTAAAGCCTGCATCCTTAACCGTCTTTACCCATTGCTTCGCATCCAGCAACGCGGGGTTAAATATTTGGGGATCTTCAGTTCCATCCCCCCATTCCTTATCCGTAAAAGTATTGACGCCAAAATGAAAGAACGCCGTCAGCTCCAGCCTTTGCCAGCGCAATTGCCGGGCACTTGGAGTAACAGCCGCCGCTTTGCTGATGATAGTGGCAGCATCAGCACTAGGCGATAATAGAACATAGTTGGTACCCGGTTTGTTACCCTGTGCAGGTAATAATAAACTGCAGCAGTTAAGCAGCGCCAGGAAGACACCCGCTTTTTTGCACCATGATTTTCTCATGAAACAAAGTTGCTGCTTTTAGATACAAAATACCTCCTCCTTACAAAAATTGGTATCGTATTTGTATTTGCAGGATAAAATAATAACCCTTACATTACTAAAACTTAAAAAAGCAATTATGGACATTCTCATCGTTCTCTTTATCGGTGCCGTAGCCGGGTGGCTGGGCAGCCAGATCTTCAGAGGCAGCAGTCTCGGCCTGCCTGGTAATATAGTAATCGGCATCCTGGGTAGTTTTGTAGGGTCGTGGACTTTAAGAAAGCTGGGTGTAAGTTTTGGTGGTGGATGGGTAGGCGCCATACTTACAGGCGCACTCGGCGCCATCATTATCCTCGCCATCATTAACCTGATTTTCCGAACGTCGCGGAATTAATGCATCCTGTGTACTTTTCATATTAAACGATCCGGTTCAGGCAGTACTAAACAATAAAAGATTCCTCAGCACACGAAAGTGGTTGGGGAATCTTGCATTAATAAAGTACACCTGATTTATATGGCCTTAACACTGCTCTGTGCAGTATTGCCTGCAAATAAGTTGTTCTCTACCTGATAAGTGTTATCGTACCCCGCAGGGTTTGCAGGTTATTGTACAGGTCGTAGTAGGTAATAAAATAAGTATAAGTACCGCCGGGTGCCGGGCGGCCGTTGGCATGGCCATTCCATCCCTTATCTCTCGAAGAAGAAGTAAATACAACCTGCCCCCAGCGGTTATAGATCTGCATCGTCATTGAAGTAAGATGCTCTGCATGCAATACCCTGAACACATCGTTTACCCCATCCCCGTTTGGCGTAAAAGCATTCGGCAGCTTTACCATTTTCCATACCTGTATGTTCACACTATCCAGCGCAGTACAGCGGTTATCGGCATTCACGCGCAGGTAATAAGTCATATCGCCCGGTGGTGTGCTAAGAGGCTGGGGTATGGTAGTGGCATTGAGGTAGAGGCCGGGTGTCCATACAAAACTGATACCCGGCCCTGTGCCGCTGCCGTTGAGGATAACCGGTGTGCCTTCTGTAATAGTTTTGTCCGGCCCGGCGTTGGCAGTAGGCGCTTGTAATACCGTTACATTAGCTGCTGCCGTAGCCGTGCAGCCGGTAACGCCCGTGTAAGTGTACCTGATAGTATGAGTGCCGTCGCCCGCCCGTGCAGGATAGAATTTTCCATCACTGCCCATGCCTGCGCCGCTGTACACACCGCTGCCGGGTAAGCCGGTGGTATCGCCAGCATAAATAAATAGGTAGGGAGGTATATTGCTGCATACAGTATCGGGCGGGGTAAAATGCAGGAGCGGGCTTGCCTTAAGCACAAGGGGATATATTTTTTCGTCTGCGCAGGTGATGCCCGAGTAAGCGCTCACGCCGATCCTTACGGTTTTATACAGGGGCGCGCCAAATACAGGATACTGGTGCTGGTATTTTTTACCGGGGTAAGGAGTTTCGTCGGTTTCTGCTAAAAGTGGCTGGTTGTCGACATCCCAGCGGATGCTGAGTTTTGTAATATTTCCAAAATCAACTGAAGACATATTTTCTATGCCCACCGGCAGGTTACTGCAAATGCTGTCGTTGCCGGGTATGCGTATCGCGGCATGCGGTACAGCGCCATTCACAGTAAACATTTGTGTAAGTGTATCGCTGCAGCCCCGGTTAGTGGTAGCGATAAGGCTTACAGGGTAGATAGCGGCAAGCTGGTATTTGTGTACGGGGTGCCGGATAACAGCCGTGTCGGGATTGATGGCAGTAGCAAGCGGATCGCCAAAACGCCAGAGATAATTGCTCACCGCACTGTTGCCATTTACATAGCTCGAATCGGTAAATGAAGCAAAAGCATCAGTAAGGCAAACCTCCGGTAAAATAAAATTGGCTGAGGGGTTATCATATATGGTGATGCGGGCCGTTGCCATAGCGCTCAGGCAACCCTTGCTGGTTACAACGATAAGGCTTACGGGAAAGCTGCCCGTATCGCGGTACACATGGTTTACGGGTTGCCCGCTGGCTATATCAGCCGTGCTGTTATCGCCAAAATTCCAGAAGCCCTGCACAAGCTGCCCGGCATTAGCTACAGACTGATCTGTAAAAGATAATGTTCTCTGCAGGCAGGGCGCGCTGTTAAGGCGGAAAGCCGCAACGGGCCGGGGCAGTATGGTAATTGTTTTTGTAAGGGTATCCGTAATACAACCTTTATCCGTAAAAGCCACAAGGCTCACCGTGTAATTGCCCGGCTGGCTGTAGTAATGCGCAGGGTTGGCGGTGGTATCAGTTTGCCCATCCCCAAGATTCCACCACCATTTTGTAATAAGGTGTCCGTTTCCGTTACTCGCATCTGTAAACCGGGTAGTATCAGTAAAGCAGGTTTCTGTATTAACAATGAAGCCCGCAACAGGTTCTGGATAAACAGTAGTAAGCGGCCGGGTAATGCTGGCTTTGCAGTTGGCAGCGGAGGTAACCGTAAGGCTGATATTATACAGCATGGCGGTATCGAACCGGTGTATGGGATGCTGCACGCTGGCGGTATTCGGATTTTGTACCGAAGCATGGGGGTCATTAAAATTCCACAGGTAACTGAAACCAGCCTGCGAGTTATCTGCAATAGTGCTCTGGTTAAAGAACTGCCCGATACCATCCGGCAGGCATATTTCCGGGAGCGTAAAGCCTGGTATGGGTAAGGGGTTAATGGTAAACGTATGCGTAAGGGGCAGGCTTTTACAACCCGTGGCTGTTTTTAGCAAAAGCGTTGCGGTATAGGTACCAAATGCAGAATAGCTATGCTGCACCGTATCACTGGTTGTTTTAATGACCTGCGTGCCATCGCCAAAATCCCATGCCCATTGTACGATCTGCCCGCCAAAACCAATCGACGAATCGGAGAAGATCACGGGCTTGTCTTTGCAGAGCGTGTCTGATATACCAAACTTCGCCAGAGGCAGGTCGAAAACCCGTATGGTTTTTTTTACAGTGTCCGACTGGCAACCCAGGTCAGACACAGCCACAAGGCTGACGTTATACAAACCGGCAGCATGGTAAGGCAATTTCGGGTGCTGCAAAGCAGATAAGCTGTCATTGCCAAAGCTCCAGTACCAGCCTGTGACCGGCCTGCCGCTGCCATCGCTGTGGTCGGTAAAACTGGCGGTGTCGTTGATGCATGCTGCTGCGGGTGCGGTAAAAGCACCTGCCGGTTTACCATACACATCAATGTCCAGTTCTCTTTCCTGCGATGCGGAACCACATTCGTCGATACCCGGATTACTGAATTGTGTTTTAATGGTATAAGTGCCCGGCAGCAGGTATGATACCGGCGCAGGTGCTTTATATACATACAGCGTTTTGTTGTTTCTCGTATAGCTGGAATCAAATGCAGGATTTACCAGCGTATCGGCCTGCCCGTTACCATAGCTCCAGATGATCTGCGACGTGGTATAGGGAATGGTAAGCGAGAAGGGTACGGGGAAGTTGCTGCATACTGCATTCTGTGCCTGGTTAAATGAGGGGCCGGCAAAACTGATAAACTGGTTCAGGTCTTTGATATCGGCACCAGCCAGGTAACCGTACGACTCTACTTCCCCATAACCGTAAGCAATGGAGCTGAAGCCGCTGTCGGCACGGATGATATGCGTAGGATTAAGCGCCGTGCTGCCCGTAACATTCTCCTGTATATAACTGTGCCCTGAGCCGGGGATGCTGATAAATGAGCTGAGGGGAGGTTGTCCATCAATGGTAAGCGAAGCTTTATAAGTGTCTTTAATGATAACATTAATATAATGCTGCTCAATATTGGTATTGGGTGGCGTGAGGTCTTTTCTTGCAGAAAGTACGGTGATCTTGCTGAGGGTTTGCTCAATAGGGTTGAGTATGGTCATTTCAGGGTCTGCCGGGTAGGGGATGGGGTCGCCGGGCGCAACCACGTTCCTTGGGTCGCAGCTCTGCGATACCATATACTGCACCACCATAACAGGCTGGTCGGCAGTGATCACTTTTGTAAGCGCATCTTTGATCTCGTAGTACGAAGCCTTCTTCAATTGCACAGTGCTGAGCAGGCTGCCGTTTACCGTAACATTTGTAAGGGTATCATCTACAATAATGCGTATCACATCATAAGGCTGCCGGTTAATGAATGGTGCTGTAATAAATTGCTTACCCCAGGAAGTGATGGGAAATAATTGCTGGTAAAGATTATCGCCACCCGAGGGGTTTACGCAATCAAAGGCATTCCAGGTACTGCCAGAGAATACTGCAATGGGCTTGCACGGAATATTGCCAACAGCAACGGAGCGAACCTCCGAGCCGGTAAGGTCTTTCAGCGATTGAAACTGGTAAACCTCTCCCTTGTTTAAAGTGAGCTGAAAGGGTATGCCTTTGAGGCGGGTGTTGTTAATATCATTTTCTGAAGGTATAATTTCTACAATGGTTTGATTTTGAGCAGCTACGATGGCAAACTCGCTCCTGGCCGAATTAAAAGCATTATTGACCTGGTCGTAAGCGGCAATCTTATACCGCTTGCCCAGCGATTTGGCGGGCAGTATCAGCGATGCACCCGAACGTGCTGAGTTGAGGATATGCGCATATACAACTACCGGCCGCTGCGCGGTGATCCTGATACCCGTGGGGTTTATAATATCAGAACTGCCGTTGTATACGGGGTACAACCCGGGGTGCACCTGCACAACAGTGGTTTGGTTGGCTGTGATGGTAAAAGAGATAGAACTGCCATTGGTAAAAAGTACACTGCCTGTTGTGTTAGCTTCGCCTGTAATATAAAGCGCCATCCGCGAAGCCTGCCCGTCAATATGACCCGTGTAGGCCAGCCAGAAGTCTTTTCCTTTATTAGAAAAGTCCTGCGCGGCAAGAAAGAACCAGAGGTTACATAATAGGAATGATATGATGAGGCGACAGCGTAACACAGGTATACATAATTTTCTAACTGATACAGATGGTGGTAAAGGTAATTCTTCATGTAAAAAATAAAAAAAGATAAAAAATTTTCTTTTTTCATTTTTGTTTTTATTTTCGTTATACCAATTCGAACCGTACAATATTTAAACTCTAACTGTGTGAGCACTACCGAAAACTATTTTCTGCGCCTGTTGAATAGTGTACCCCTGTCAGCTAAATTATTCCGGGCACCTGCACATCTCCCTTATTTTTTTAATAAGAAACTGCATCTTATGTCATACAAGTACATCCGTTCCGTGCTATGCCTTTTCATGCTCTTCCTTACAGTGTCGGCCCATACGCAAACCTCTAATTATTCCGACTCGACACTCGCCGTTATAAGGATTAAAAAAATTACTTCCAGCCATGCCGCCGGTAATGGTATGCAGGTAAGGCTGTTTAACCGGTACGACAGCAGCTCTATCATTAACCTCAACCGCAGCCTCAGCTATTATACGGCTTCTTCAGATACGAATGTGTTGATCAACGAGTGTACCAAAGTGTTTGCGGTATATGCACCCGACTATAAGATGAAGCTGGTAACCCGCTACCCGTCTGAGTTTGGTCTGTCCGGCGATTCTCTTGTAACTACTGTAGACCTGCATTATTATGATGCAGGCACTTATGTGCCACTACAGTTTTCAAAAACCCTTGAGGGAGGTATTGTAATTACCTGGGATATCGAATTTAAGTTTTATATCAAGCGGCCTGCGAGGCCAACAGTGGGTGGTAACGATACGCTGATTATCTGTTCAGACACTGCCAACGCCATTACCATGCGTACCGGCATACCCCTGAAGCAGGGCCTGGTTTACCGCTGGGAATATACTTTTCCCACTTCTAACGAGGAAGTGGAGAACCCCTACTATATCAACCACTGCGAGCGTGCAGCAGGTAAAGGCTTTCCCGGAGGAGGGAACGACGGCGGGGCGAACGGACAATGTTATATTCCGCCGCAGGACCCTGTGCGTTCCTTTTTCCAGCATTATGCTTCGTGCAGGGATGTGCCGCCCACTATAAAAAAGTGGACCTGGTACCAGCTCGGCGTACCACAGAACACCGATACGATAACGTTCAACCCCAGTACAGCGATCGATTTCAGTCTTGTAGGCGGCCTTACCACAAACAGGGTCGTGTATTTCAGGGTGTACGCTACGGCGGCAACAAACGTACTGGGCAAGGATACCAGCTACTACTCGCTGCCGGCCTCCTATGTGTTTTCTCCCCCGGCGCCATTGATAGAAAGCCTTACAAAAACCCCTGCCTGCCCCAACGACCAGCCCAACGGCAGTGTTCATGTTATTGTAGACAGGATACGTACGTTCCGGTATATGCTCAACAACGGGCACGATAATACCATGGCCAATTGTAACCCGCAAATCAGCAATTGCTTTGGCTTCAATGTAGCTTCGGGTACTGTGTATAATTCGCGCAACCTGGATATTACGGGTCTTGCCCCGGGACCTTATACCTTAAGGCTCTCCAACCCCGGCGATACGCTGGGTAATTGCTGGCATGCGTATAATATTACGATCGACTCCATACCGCTGCTGCACATGAGTATCGACTCTACAAAAGGTGTAAGCTGTTATGGTGCTGCGGATGGGTACATTAAACTGTCGCGCACGGGTGGTAACACGCTGTATCCCTTTACCTATAAGATACTGCGCCTGGCTACCGGTGCGGTAATCACCAACAACACGGGCATCTTTACCAACCTGCCAGGTGGCGATTATCTTGTAAACGTGCAGGACCAGTGCCAGCAACTGCAATCTGCAACGGTAACGCTTGCAGAGCCAACAAAAGTTACGGCAACAGTGGGGGTTACGCATGCCACCTGTGCCACACCCGGCAATGCCTCACTCAGTATCAATATTACAGGAGGCGATGGTCTGTATAATTATTATCTAATCAGATCGGCAACAGATACAATATACCGCCTGCTCAACACTTCCTTAACTGCATGGCCGTTATCGGGCCTGGCCGGTGGTAATTACCGGCTGGTGGTTAACGATGCCATACGTACCAACTGTGCCGGTTTCGATTCTGCCATCATCATCAACAACCCGCCTGCACTGTCTATATCGCTGAACCGGGTAGACAGCATTACCTGCTATGGCGGCACCAATGGCTTTATTAAGATCACCGCATCGGGTGGGGCAAACAACTATCTCTATATAGGCAGCAGGGTATCCGATGGCCTGCCTGTTTACAGCCTTAACGGTGAGTACAGCGATCTCCGGCGTGGTAACTACCGCGTGGGTATTGTAAGTGGCGTACCGGGTTGTACAGACACGGCTTATTACGGAAGCCTTATACGCATATCCCAACCCGATAGTGTTTTAATGAGTTTCGACAGGGTTGACGTAGTATGTAAAGGCGATGCCAGTGGCAGTATCAGCCTTACGGATATTACCGGTGGCAACGGGCAGTATACTTACCAGTGGCAGAAACAACTGGGGACGCTGTATTACGATTATTCATCCAACGGGCAGGGTACGGGTACTTCGATTACCAATCTTTTTGGAGGAGTGTACCGCCTGAAGGTAACGGACCGGAAAGGCTGTGTAGATTATTCTGAGAATATTACTGTGCTGGAAGCAGACGTGGCTCTTACTATACTTAACGTAGAAGTCAGAGATATAAGGTGCTATGGTACATACGGAAAAATATACCCGGGTGTAATAGGCGGCTATGGAAGTTATAAGTATTACTACCGCGACCTGACACGTGTTTCCTACACGCTGTTTGATACCAGCTACAATTTTGCCGGTGGCAGGTATTTACTGCGTGTAATAGATGAACTGGGTTGTGTAAAAGACTACCCTGATACCATCAGGATCAACGACTCACCGGGTGCGCTTGACTTTACCACTACCCTGTCTATCTACAGCGGGTATAATGTGTCGTGCTTTGGAAACAACAACGGCACCATTACCGTAAGTGCATCGGGTGGTAATGGCGGGCCTTACAGCGGTTATACTTATGCAATAGGTAATCCGCCAGGTGCTTACCAGGTATCCAACATACTTACTGATCTGACAGCGGGGGCAAAAGTGGTTACAGTAAAAGATGGCAGGGGGTGCACGGTAAGTAAAACGATTACACTCACACAGCCTGCTTCGCAGCTTAACGTTACCACCACGATGATCAGGGATACCTGTATCTACGACAGCGCAGGCGTGGTGTCTGCCACGGCTACCGGCGGGGTGCAACCTTACCAGTACAAAATGACAAAGTCTGACTCTCCCGGGGCCTGGTGGGAAACCTGGCAGAGCAGCAATACCTTCTCCAACCTGCCACAGGGTGTGTACACGGTATATGTTAAGGACCAGAATGGTTGTACGAGAACGGTGCTTCGTTCGGTTACCTATATCAGTGCAGGGCCCAATATATCAATTACCAAAACGCATGTTAAATGCTTTAACGGCAGCGACGGCTCGGCACAGGTAACGGTAACCAGTGGCCAGAACCCTGGCGGTACGCCATACGTTTACCAATGGAGCAATGGTGCAACCACATCTTCAGTCATTAATATACCCGCGGGGAATTATACGATAAGGGTAAAGGACTATCTCGGTTGCAGAAAAGATTCGCCGGTAGTGATTACACAGCCAATTGAGCTGATCAACAACGTTCATGTTAAGCCCGTTTGCTTTAATGCCACCAATGGTGTAATTACTGTTACCGGCAGCGGGGGTGTACCTGCTTATACTTACTCAATTGATAATGGATCGTCTTACCAGCCGGGTAATATTTTCAATAATGTGCCGCAGGGCACGTACAGCGTGATCCTGAAAGACAATAACAATTGTAAGGATACGGTAAGCGCGGTGGTTAACTCGGTAACGACAGCTACTTTCCTCAACTTCCTGGTATCGAGCAAACACAATGCTTATGATACGCTGGTGGTGAAAGAAGTGTGTAACCCGCGGCCTGACTCTATCCGGTGGGTATTTGATACGGCAGCAGTTGTTATTGATGCTTACCAGTTTGAGCCACGGATCAGGTTTGCCCGCCCGGGTACGTATAACATCAGCATGACGGCCTGGTTTGGTGGCTGCGACCGTTCGATGACCAAAGCGATCGAGGTAAAACCGTTCGATTCCACGATTGTCTATACCAATACTAATCTTGCGGGTATTGATACGGTACTGCTGATGCCCAATCCCAGTAATGGCCAGTTTGCCATGCAGATCAAGCTGTTCAGGCAGCAGAAGCTGGAAGTATATGTGCGCGATCCGCAGGGCATGCTTCTTTTCTCACGCAGGTGGAATGGGGTTAAGGAAGTAATGGAATACGTTAACCTGAACAACAGCGGGCAACTGCCTTCGGGTATATATTATATGAAGATCATAACAGATAATGATGCGCGTGATAAGCGGCTCATTATACTATAGGTAATATTCCGTACCAAGCGTGAAAATCATACACATCATAATAACCTTAGCCTTCGTGCTGCCCGCGGGTTCCCTGCTGGGCCAGGCGCAGCACGACGTGGATTATTTTGAGCAGAAGGCAAAGGCTTTCAGCTTTAAAAAAGGTATTACGATGGGCGGATCGCTCGGGCTGAATACGATAAACTACTACGCTTCGCAGCAACAGCAGGGCAGGAGAGACCCCTTCAACTGGTTTGCCAACGGCAGTCTCAATATTAACCTGTTTGGCCTGGATGTGCCGTTTACCTTCTCCTACTCAAATGCGAGGATGAGTTATACGCAGCCTTTTAACCGGTTCAAATTTGTGCCCCGTTACAAATGGATTAATATCATAGCGGGCACATCGAATATGACTTTTTCCAACTATACGCTTGCCGGTCACCAGTTTAACGGGTATGGTATTGAGCTTACGCCAAAAAAATGGAAGCTGCAGGCCATGAAAGGTGTATTGAAGGAAGCGATTCCCTATACGGATATCCGTAATCCGCAGAACAATACCAATGCCTCGTTTAAGCGTGTGGGCTATGGTGCAAAACTGGGTTATGATCATAACGGGCAGTCTGCCGAGCTGATCTTCTTTAAGGCGAAAGACGATGTATCATCTATCCCCATTATTCCACCCGGTGCGCTCAATACGCCGATGGAAAATATAGTGCTGGGCTTTACTGGTAAAAAGAGGATCGGTAAAAAGATATCGGTAGATATTGAGTACGCTATTTCGGGCCTTACTACTGATCTGCGCGGCGATACAGCCAAGCGCAGTGCGTCACCCAGCTACAGCCTGCTGGCCCGTTATCTCAAGCAAACCAATACTACCCGCTACTTCGACGCTGTAAATGCAGGCTTTGGATACACGGGCAGAAATTATGCGTTGCAGTTACGGTATGAAAGGATTGCACCGGAATACCAGACGCTTGGGGCCTACTACTTTAACAGTGATATGGAGAACATTACCATTGCCCCCATGCTACGGCTTTTTAAGGGCAAGCTGAACCTTACGGGTAATATCGGTGTGCAGCGCAATAATCTCGATAAGCTGAAAGCCTCTACCACGAGGCGATTTGTAGGCAACCTGAATACAAATCTTATCCTTAATGATCAATGGACTGTTACAGCCGCTTACTCCAACTTCTCTACCTATACCAATATGCGTCCTAAAACAGATCCCTTTTTTCAGAATAACCTTGATACGCTGAATTTTTACCAGGTTAACCAGAATTTTAATGCAAACCTCGGGTACAATTTTGGTAATAAGATATGGCGCCAGGGGCTGATGTTTATGGCTTCTTACCAGCGGGCGAACGACCAGTCTGCCGGTTCGGGGCCCGGCACGCTTTCAGATTTTTATTCCGGCAATCTTTCTTACAGCCTGTCCAATACAAAGAAGGGATCGAGCCTTTCTGCATCGCTTAATTACAACCTTAATAAGATGCCCGGCAACAAAGCGGTATTTTTTGGCCCTAACGTCAACCTGTCTAACAAATTTTTAAATAACCGCATTACGAGTGCTGCGGGCTTTACCTATAACAAATCGCTGGCCAACGGGATAACAAGCAACGATGTCATCAGCGGCCGCTGGAGCCTCGCGCTGATACCACCGCAAAAAAAGAAGGAAGTAAAGAATGGCAACACGGCTGCGGGTAAAGCTGATGCGGCTGAGGCGAAGACGCCCGGTGCATCGAAGGATACTATTGCAAAGAAGAAGAAACTGAGTTTTGATCCACGACATAGTGTGTCGCTGAACTTTAACTATACACAGCGCCTGAAAAACAGCATACAAAAAACAGGGCTGCGTGAAATGACGATAACGGCTAACTATATGTTTAATTTCTGAAACGCTGTGCTGAACTGAAATTCGAACGCTATAAAACTAAAGGTATATATGTTAAAACATTTGCCCACTGCTGCCTTACAACGACTAACCGGGATACTTATCCTGATGCTCTCTTTTGTAAAAGGATATTCACAAACCATTTTTCCTGTACAGGCGAGCACACGTGTACTGACACCTTACTCGGTTTACCTTGCGGACTATGCCGTTAATGGTAATGATAAGTTGCAGTCGGTACTCATTAACCGGGATGCCGCGCAGACAACCTACCAGGTGATCCTGCGGCTGACAGTAAAGCTGAACGGGCAGGTGATCATGCGCAGCAAGCCTGGCTTTGCCCCCCAGCCGGTTACACTGGCGCCGCAGGTGCCGGTGATCGTGGCGGGGGCAACACTGGAACCTTATCTTAAGTCGGAGAACCTCGACTTTGTGGGATACAGCCAGGCTTTATATGAGCAGAACAGGGCCTTACCTGAAGGTTTTTATGAGATATGTTTTTCGGCTTATGATTATTTCCGCCCCGATGTGCAGGTGAGCAATGATGGCTGTGGTTTTTATTACCTCGCAAAGAATGAGCCGCCATTGATCAACGGGCCTGCCTGCGGCACCACCCTCGCAGCTCAGTACACCACACCCGTACGCTTTAGCTGGCTGCCGAGAAATAATGCATCGCTTAACTCTTTCAACAATACCAAATACCGCTTATACATTTATGAGGTAAACCCCATCACAAGAAACCCGAATGATGTGGTTAACTCGGTGCCGCCGATTTTTGCAGACAGCACCCCCATCGGCCAAACCTTCTTCGACGTGATGCCCACCACTGTATTGTTTCGCGACAGCATGCTGTATGCATGGCGTGTGCAGGCTGTGGATGCGGGTGGGGTAGATATGTTTCGCAATAACGGGTTCAGCGAAGTGTGTACGTTTAAGTGGGGTGGCCCCGGCAGTACGAACGGTGCCATAGACAGTGTGCTTAACCTGAATGCGATTGCTGAATCGCCGCGGAAAGGAAAAATATGGTGGACAAAAGACAGTATTAAGTTTGACGCGTATAAAGTGTACTATAAAAAAGCGGGCAACGGGTATAACTGGTTTACCGTAGAAACAACAAAGGATACCATACGGGTAACCGACCTGGAGCCCAATACGGAATACCAGGTAAGATTGCAGGGTAAAAAGAATGGCAGCTATGGTTTATACAGCGACCTCCGTTATTTTAAAACACCGGCGCTGGTGCAGCGTGTATGCGGCAACGACCCGTTGCTGGACAGTTCGCTCAGCACCCGCCCTCTGACCAGCCTCAGCGTTGGTGCAATGGTGACTTATCATGAATTTGAAATAAATATCAACGAGTTTGAAGCGCTGGCTGCACCGGGTTATTATAAGATTAAGAAAGGCACAGTAGCCATTCCTTTCTTTGCTGGCCGTTTGTTTGGTCTTAGCAGTCAGTCGGTATTCATCAACGACCAGAATATTATTACACAGGGTACTGTACTGTTCGACAGCCAGGACCTGCAAAACTGGATCAACCAGCACCTTGATGATGATTTTGGCGGCAATGATGCAGGCGACGTGGAAACGGGCGATGACGGGGTGGATTACCCGCTTGATTATGCCATCAGCGGCCCCGGGGCCATCCGTCCTGTACTGCCCATTACCAATGGTGTTACCGACCTGATCATTACACGCCCCGACGGTACAAGGGACACCTTACGTAATGTAAATTTACCTACCACCATAAGAGATGTTAATGGCAATATCTATGGGGTTGACAGGGAGGGAAGGGTAACTTTTATCGGAAGGAGCGGAACCATTACAGGGCTTAATCCCGCACAGTTGAACAAGCTGAGTCTCAGCAAGGCCCGCGTAACATTTGCACCTGCTCCTGACCAGGTATATGCCTTCGACGCATGGAATGCGACCTATGCAGGGAAGTACCGTGTGGAGCGGGAATATGAAAAGCTGACAGACAGCGCCAATGCCAGCCTGCCGCCCTATTATGTGCCGAACAAAGCCATTGGTGCCACCAAGCAGGATGTGGTGCTGGCTACTGTGGCCATTACCGACCCAACCATTATTGCAGACAGTATCAAATTTGTTACCGGTAAGGGTACACAGTTTGCTGCTGCGCGTACGTCTAACCCCAACGAGTATAAGATTCAGTTGGTGGGCGGGCCTGCGAATGATGCGCAGGAGCTGTATGCGCTGTACAAGAAAGACAGCACCTGGCTGAGCTTTGGTAAACTGAAAGTGCCGGGGTATGGAGCAATTTATAAAACAGTTGTACTTGTTCCTGTAAATGGTGTGTACCTTGATGTGGCGGTTATACAACGTAAGCTCAATACTATTTATAAGCCTCTGAATATTCATATTGCAGCTACGCTGACGGAAAACTTTGAAGATACGAGCTGGTATAAGGGAACAGATACTACGATGAATGTTACCGGTTCGGGGTTATTCAGCCAGTACACACAGGATATGAAAAACCTTTACAGATCGTATAAACAGGAAAAGGGTGTGCAGAAGGATGTGTTGTATATTTTTATGCTGCGTAAAAGCAATGAAGAAGGTGTGGCGGGCGATATGCCCATAGGTGGACAGTTTGGCTACCTGTTTGGAGAAGAAATAGGAGCAGACACAGTCTTGCTGGGCAAGATTGCTGCGCACGAGCTTGCCCATGGCATATTCAGACTGCACCATAGTTTTGATAATCTCGTAGGACTAACCAGGGGCGCAACCGATAATCTTATGGATTACCCGGTAAACAACCGGCTGTATAAGTACCAGTGGGATCAGTTGCACGATCCGGGAAGTATAAATGGAGTTTTTCTTAAAGATGAAGACGTTGAGTATGTTCGGGTATATGATATCTCTGAGCTGAATGACCTGAGAAACAAAACGAACTCAAGTGTAACAAATAATACTTTTACGTTCCTGTCACCTTCAGGAAAACCCTTTACGCTACCCGCAGATATTACTTCTGTGTCGATGAGCTACGGTGATGAAATGGTAATAAATGGATCCAATACTCCTTCGGGATCATTGATTCCTGTTGGATCGCTTACTCACTTTACAAGTAAATCTTTAGGGAAGTTTAAATTGAAGGGAGGCGGTAATCAGGATGCTGTTGGCTATATTAAGGAGTCCAGCTATAATAAGGATATTTCGCAGCTCCAAGAGTCCGACTATTACATCGATAATATCAGCAAACTTTTCACAATCAACCACCTGATTACGGGCAGTCCTGTAATTCAATCAGGAACAGTAGTGTACAGGGTAGGTTGGCGTAATTACACAGGATCTCAGATTACGGCAGATAATAAAGGTAACGGTACTCTTACACGCGATGTACCCTGGATGACGCTGTATCCTGACAATTATAATGATCCTCCTAACATTAACCAGCCTAACGGCCTAACTAAAACCAAGTTCATTAAGGCAAACTTCTTCCCTGAGTATGGTATAGAAGCAATGGAATTTCTCAAGCTTACGCTTGAGCCCGAAACCGTCCTTGCCCCATACTCTCTTGTATTTGCCAACCAGATTAACCAGTATCCCAATGTGTACAGTACCTGCATTACTCCACCTTTTCCAAAGGGAGTATTCAATCTTGGTGCAGGGTTGCTTAGCCTCAAGTACAGGGAGCTTATGCAGAGAATGTATGAAAGTGGGGAGATGATAAACGAAGCCAGGTTGCTGAAATGGCAAAATTATGAAACGGCCATTAATCAGGCATTACCGGCTGCTGTATTTACCCTGCGCGATTTACAGACCAGGATGAATGGTATTAATGCTGAAGCCCTGGGAAAAAGAACGCAGGCAGAGATGGTTACTTTCTTAAAATCGCTTGACTGTAACTGCCTTTATAACCAACTCGATGTATCTACAAAGGTTCATGTTTTGAAAACGCTGTGTTCAAGCAAGGTTAACGAACGGCTGGAGGAGCGGGTATATAAAGTAATATCAACTACAAATGAAAGTGATTATCCCGAACTTCTGAGCGCCTTTGCCGCTAATAACGGAGAGGTGATCAGGCTCATCGAGAAAAACCTGGATGGTAGCGACTGGGATAATTTTGTGCAGTTTATTGCACAGGCTGTGTATTCGATTAAGCGACCCTATCCCGACTATTCACAGTTTGTAGATCCGGTTCAGATTGCTCCAAGACCAAATAATGCCGTCTGGGAATCGAGGGAGTTCTACAGTAATGACGCCACTATCGACCGGCCTTTTGGTTCTGAAGGGTGTAAAATGACGTATGGTTCCAGCAGCCAGTTTGTAGAAGCAACGGGAAAGGTTTACTTTGAAACACGCATACATTCGGAATGTTTGCTTAACCAGAATTACACTTATTGGAATGGTACACGTATAGCGAACCTGGACTTTTATGAACTGGTTGGTTTAACGATTTCAGAAGATGTTCAGCTTGGAAGTAAGATAAAACTGAAAAAAGGTGACCAGGTAGTTGTGCCCATAATATGGGCAATGTGGCTCAACAAAAACATGGTGTACAAGGAAAAGCTGAAAGCAATCCGGAGCCTTGCGGATATAGTTTTGTTCTTTACGCCGGTAGGATGGGCGGGTAAATTCGCACGATTGATCAGCGTTGCCAATAAAATTATTGCAACGATAGATTTCGGCAGAACCAATTTTGAATCTGAACTAAGGGGAGCATTACAGGCGGCGGGCTTGTCTGAATCTGATGCCGATGCCATCGTCCAGGCATGGGATAAGTTGTACGAGGGGTATAACCAGGCACAACTTGCCTACCTGGGGGCAACTGTTTTCAAAAACTTTGTCGTCACATTCGAAAGATTAATTACATCGCCCGATAAATGGAACAAGTTCAAGTTCTATTATCTCTACAGGATGGATCAGTTGAAACAGATTCCTGCAAGACTGGAAGAACTGTACAATCAGATCCGGTCTGAAATGGGTCTGACTGCTAACGGCGTATATCAATCGGCAGGCATAGGGGTGTCATTACAGGCCATGCCTGTTGGAATAGCTAACTGGCTGAGAACGAACAGGAGCGTACAGGGTTTTAAAAATGTAGAACACCTGTTTATCAGTGTAAATGATGCCCAGAAGCGGATGAATCTCTATAACTATCTGCGCCTCTGGGACGATCCGGCTGACTATCTCAAATATCGTAACCTCTTTGCAAAACTGGATAAAGCACTTGATGAGAACCCGGGACTGGCGTATGACTTTGCCCTGGGTGACTGGGCCCAAACCCAGAAAATGCTCGATAAGTTTGAAGCATTTCACAGAACAGGAACGGGCAGGCTGACTTATGGGCAGATACTGGATGCAGAGGTGAGGGGAGAATTGACGCTCACACAAAGCTTTAAAAACTACCTGGCTAAGAATGTTCCTAATTGTGTTGAGTACCTGAAATACAATAGTGAGATTATCAGTTCGGTCAATACACTAAAACAATACTCATTAATCAAGAATACTGGTACGGCAGTAGAGGAACACTTTGGGGCTGTGCACCGGTTTACAGTTAATGGAGATTTTCTGAATATTCCTATGCGGGAGGGGGGCTTCTTCTCCTATGCACCGGTTCAGTTTGGGGAATATGAACTTAATGCTTATAAAGCTATTGTTGAGGCGATGAAAAAATGGAGACTTACCTCAAGGTCGTATGCGGGTAAAACGGTATATAGGGGCATGTCGTTCAGGCAAACTGATTTTGACCAGTTGTTTAGTCCCACCGCCACCGAGATCAAACTCAAAGGATTCCAGTCGTGCAGTAAAACAACAGCCGCACCTATGGGCTTCTGGGAATTACAGACCGGTGAGGTAAAAGTATTGTTCAAAATAAAATCAAAAGCTGGTGTTGATATCAGTGATTTCTCAGACTGGGGAGACGTGCTGGGTCCGATTAAACATGGTAGCGCCATGCCGGCTTCTGTTCGTATTCAGAAAGAAGTACTTTTGGAAGAAGGGGTGTTCAGGATAGTAAACCGTTCGGGTATAAAAACTGCCCCCAACGGCCAGCAGTATTATGAAATTGAGCTTGAAGAGCTTGGCCAGTCATTCAGATAATGTAATGTATTATGGATATTAAAAAGATGCCGGATCCACTTGATGATGTAAGCCTGGCTTACCTGATCAGTGTGCATGACCAGGAAAACAGCATGGCCTGGAGTCAGGTACATCTGCTGTTGACGGATAGCCAGTTGCGGCAGGTGCTTGATACTGTTTCTGAAAGGAATGAGAAAATGTGGGCGGAAGAATATGCTGCAATGAGCCAGGACGAGAAAGATGATGAGTTCAGGGGCAGTGCAATTTATTATGCAAGGGATCATAACTTCTTTACACTGAAGGATGAATATGAGATGGTTAACAGGGTGGGCAATTTTGCTACGAGCGGGATCAATTATCTTCCGGAAGCGGATGATCCGGAACTGCACAGGCGTTTGACCAGGCGGGTGGAATACATGAGTCCCGGTGAGAAATTTACTTTTTATGCAGGTGAGGATTCTTTCCTGGCTTCCTGTTTTATAAGCCCGTTTACTGTTGATGATGACCGGTTTACTTCCTTTCTGCATTACATTACTTATGAAAAAGCAAAGCTTTTCAGGGACAGGAATATTTATGACGATATATTGAAATGTACCGATCAGAAGCGGCTGAAGGAGCTGAACCATGCAGTAAAGTACTTTATTGATATAGTGTGGGATATGATGGTGCCGAGGATTTTCAGGAAAGGCCTGCAATGCAAATTTTCGCAGAATAGTAACCTCTATAATGAGTTGCTCAATACTTCGGGTACAACGATTGTGCTGGCGGATGATAAGGAAAAGGTATGGAGTTGCGGTTTAGGCCCTGATGATAAGCGGATCAATGACCGGAAGCAATGGACCGGTATGAATCTGATGGGAGAGTTGATTACAGAAATCAGGAGTGAATTTACCGGAACGTACTGATGTTAGCTATTGAACTGAATAGCCTTAAAAATGAAATAAATAATCTTTTAGCAGGGCAGGAGCAGTTTACCTGCAGCCCCGTCAAGAATATAAAAACGTGCAATCATAAAATCACATTAATCTCAAAAAAAATGAAAACAATTAACCGGTACTCATTATTTATTATGGTGCTGTTGTGCAGCGTAGCCTTTTCGGTAACGGGCTACAGCCAGACCTGTTCCGGCCCTATCTACAACACTACCAACAGGATTATTATTACAGGCGTGGCCTGTGCTGCGACACAAACTTTTGAAGTGGATTTTGTATGGGACGACGGCCTGGGAACGGGCTCCTCTTTTTATTCGGGCACCCTGCCGGGTTTTACCAGCTTTGACCTGACTACAGATGCACCAGGCACCGGCGCCACAGGTACCGGTTTTGTGCTGGAACTGCCGGCAGGGGCAGACCTGCCTTATATTAACTGTATACAAGTGGGTACCGCACTGATTACCGTAAGGAAACAGGGTGTGCTTGGCCTTGACGTGGCTTATATAGATAATGTACTGCAACCCGATTGCCTGATCGAATGCCCGGTGTTGCCCATTACGCTGCAAAGCTTCTCTTCTCAGTTTACCAACGGTCAGGTAAAGCTGCAATGGGTTACCGCACAGGAAAGTAACAGCAGCCACTTCTGGGTACAGGAATCCTGCGATGGTGCCAATTTTGTGCGTATTGCCAAGATAGCGGCGGCGGGTACCAGTTCTTACCCGATCACTTATAATTATACTGATCCTACTTTCTGCAAACCCCGCAGTTTCTACCGTCTTGAAATGGTGGATGATGACTGTAAGCGTAAGTTTTCGCAGATACTTTTGGTAACTACTACCAGTTGCAGCAGTTGCCCCAGTACACCGCCAACGGCTTCTTCGGCTTATGATCCGTGTGCGGGTGTATATGATGTAAAAATTACAGGGCCGGATCTTATATGCAATAACCCCAACTATGCACTGTACCGTCTTAAAAATAAGCCCAACGGTGCTACTGTAACCTGGAGTGTAAGTTCCTCCGGCTATGCCACGGTAAGCGGTACTTC
Organism: uncultured Ferruginibacter sp.; assembly: GCA_964590975.1. Taxonomy (GTDB): domain Bacteria; phylum Bacteroidota; class Bacteroidia; order Chitinophagales; family Chitinophagaceae; genus Ferruginibacter. The sequence continues at coordinate 90,535 of CAZPXP010000006.1, forward strand.
GGCTTATGCAAGGGTGCAACGCTCTAATAACTACTCCGGCAGCATCACGCTTACGGCCACTTTCTCCACTGGCTCCGGCCCGGTTACGAAAAGCATCAACCTGGGTGCACAGCCCATACCGGTAACTACCGGCCAGTACTATTCGGGTTATACGCTGGTTCATACAGCAACGGTGTCTTCTCCGCTGCCCGGTACCAGTTCGTATGATTATACCTGGTACCTGAATGGCAATTATATTGGTACGGGCCTCAGCCAGACGTTTTATGTCAACCCGCAATCTTCGGTATATTATGATGTTCATGTTACTACGAACTGCGGGGAGTCTGTGTATTACGGTTATGTGTACAACCCGAATAGCGGCGGCGGTGGTGGTAACCCTCCCTGCGACTTTATACCATTTAAGATAGCGCCTAACCCGGTAAAAGGATTTGTTAACCTGCGCCCGCTTCCCTGCGACCAGCAGCTACCATACGAGGTGAAAACGAAAGTGCCGGAGGTGTATACGGTACGTATCTACGACCAGATGAGGACGCTCCGCAAGGTATTCAATAACGTAAGGATCGCTGCCGGTGGCTCTGTTAAACTGGCTATAGGCGACCTGCCGAGGGGCAACTATATTGTAGAATTGTATGAAGGGAAACGTAAAGGATCTAACTGGATCATTGTAGAATAAAATAAGCATGGCAGCCCGCCGGGGAGGGTAGCCGTCCATCCCCGGCGGTAAGCTGCCTTATGATGACCTGCAGAGAAAAACAAAACGGTAGTATAAATCCTGCCCCGGTGGCTGATCCGGCGATGACGACCAAAACCGAACCTGAAAATATTAACTTATGACAAGTTTAACAAAGCTCTTGTTGAAGCTGTGCTGTGTGTGCCTTACGCTTCTCTCTGTATCTGCAGCGTATGCCGACTCTCTTACAACCGAAGAAAAAAAGGTAATTGCCAAAACAGATTATGTAAAAAATAATGGATTGCTCACTTCCGTGCTGTCGCCGGGGGAAGTAGGAAGCCTGCCCATCGGTATCGTAAAAGAAATTAACGGGCGTGCATATATCGTTGCTGTGGACAGTGCCCGGATAACACCGGAAGGTGGCTTTTTCAGTGCTTATATGGCTGTACAGATACCGGGTACCGAGCGCAAGCTCGCTTTTAAGGCGGAGAATGTAGCTTTCAGCCCTACGGGTGTAAAATTTTCGGCTACCACCCGTCTTAAACTGGTGTCGGAAGTGACTATTAATGTCAACAACCATGTTAAGCTCAAACTACCGGCTGATGGCTCGGTAAATTATATTGAATGGGATTGTAACGGTTTTAAAAGTATCAAACTGGGTGGCACTTTTATTTTTGATGAAACTATTTTTAAGCCCGATCCACTGATGACATCGCTGACCGATGTAAGAGCGAGCTTTACGATAGAGGCTAATGATATACATAATATTGTTGCTTCGCTTACGAGCTTTACCCCTTTTAAAGTAAAGGGGCTGGGTGATGTTGGTTTCAGCGTGACCAATGCCGCGGTGGATATGAGTGACTTTGCCAACCCCGCTTCATTTACTTTTCCTGAGGAGTATAACCAGACCTTTGGATCTGATATTAATCTCTGGCGGGGATTCTACCTGCAAAACCTGACGGTGCGCCTGCCTAAGGAGCTGAAAAGTAAAACCGGGCCTGTAAAGCTGTCTGCCAATAATCTTATCATTGATGATATGGGTGTGACGGGTAGTTTTGGCGGAACAAACCTGCTTTCGCTGGGTAATGGCAGCGCTGATGGCTGGGCGTTCAGTATAGACAGTGCTCATATTGACCTGCTCTTCAGCCACCTCAACGGCGCCGGTCTTAAAGGAGATCTCCAGATCCCCTTCCTTGGTACCGGCCCCATGGGTTATGAGGCGGCGGTACAGCAAAGGAATGGCGATCTTGATTATCTTTTTGCAGTAACCACTAATGCTGCGCATACTTATAATACTCCTATTGGTGCACAGATCACCCTTAACGCGGGCAGTTCTATCAAACTGGAAAAAACCAATGGTGTAATTACTGCCGGTGCATTGCTTCATGGCAATGTAACGATTGGTAAAGACGAACTGCAACTGGCGAATATCAGTTTCAATAATCTTGAACTTACTTCGCGCAGTCCCTATATTCTCCGGGGTAGTTTTGCGCTTACCGGCAACGGGCAGGGGCGTTGCAGTAACTTTCCTGTTTCTGTTTCGAATATAGGACTTGAGTTTTCATCGGGACAGGCTGCGCTGAAAGCTACGGTGAGCCTCAACTTCATGAATGCTTCGGACAATGGTTTCTCTGCTTCTACCACCATCAAGCTGAAAGCGGGTGTTGAAGAGACGTCTACAGAGCCACAGGCGGGCTATGTGGTAAAAGACCAGCGCTGGGTATTCCAGGGTATTTCGGTAGAGCGTATTGCGCTCAGTGCCAATATGGGTGGCTTCCAGCTCAACGGTATTATTGACCTGTTTAAAAATCATCCCAAATTTGGTAATGGGTTCCGTGGTAATATTGCCTTTAAGGTAAAACCCATCAGGGAGTGGTTCCGTGTTAATGCCTACTTTGGCAGTAAGAATGATGGCTCGGGCGATTACCGTTACTGGCAACTGAACGTGTGTGTGCCGATAAAAATACCCATTGTTCCGGGTATCCTTTCTATCACGTCTATCACCGGCGGTGTGGGTTACCACATGACCAAGGTATTACAGACGCCGAGCTTCTATGGTCTGTCGACCCTGGTGAATAATTCCACGCAGGATACGACGCTGGCTGCGCTGGACAGGTGGCCTGCCGACTTTGATTATGTGCCCGACCAGAACTCCGGCCTTGGTATTATGCTCGGTGCTACGGCTGAACTCGTGAATAAGAATATCCTTTATGCCGATGTGAAATTTGAAATCCTGTTTACCCCGAGCTGGGGACTGCGCAGGGTACAGCTCACGGGCGGTGCTTACTTCTTTAAAGGTAAGGGACCGGAAGACGTGGGTACTTATCTCACGGAAGGACAGGCTTCATCTGCGCCGATATACGCGCACATGAACCTGCTGTATGATAATGACAATGGTGTATTCCATGCTTCTATAAAGACGTACCTCAAATTTGCAGGTATTAAAGGCACGGGACCGAATAACCTTGTAGGGGAGGCGGTGTTCCATGTGGATAATAACGACTGGTATCTTTATGTGGGACGGCCTTCGCAGATGCTGGGTATTTCTTTTGTAAGCATACTTGATATTAATGCTTACCTGATGATCGGCAGCAAGCTGGAGAACATGCCGCTGCCACCGCAGAACCTGCTCAACATACTGGGTAACCCCAACCTTTATCAATCGATCAATCCTTATACGATGGCGATCGGGGGTGGCTTTGGCTTTGGCGCGCGCTTCCAGGCAGGTCTGCCAAGGGTAGGCCCCCGGCACCCGGATGGCCTGTATCATTTAGGCCCATTCTATGCGGGGATACAGGTGGGCGCCGGGTTTGACGTGATGCTTACCAAACTGCCTTCAGCGCCCTGTGCGGGTATGACCGACTGGGGTATGCATCACTGGTATGCCCTTGGCCAGGTATATGCTTACCTGCAGGCACGTGTGGGTATTAAAGCTTTTGGCAAGAAGTTCGACATTCTTTATGTGGCGGCAGGTGCATTGCTCCAGGGTGGTTTTCCTGCCCCTACTTATATGAAGGGATACGTGGCGGGCCGCTACCGAATACTTGGCGGGCTGATCAAAGGAAATGTACGGTTTACTTTTACCATTGGGGATGATTGTACGCCTACAAATAATCCGAATGCTCTGCCGGAGGGTGAGCCGCAGCAGGAGGAGGTACCGATTATCGAATCGTTTAACCCGGGGGATAATATTGATTCGGTAAGCCTGTTTACCAAACCCAGGGTATCGTTCAATACACAGATTAACCGGGAGATACAACTGTCTGATGAAAACCCTGACCTGGTAAGGATCAGCATTTCAAGGCTGCAGTTGAAGAAAGGTACTGATACGGTTGCTGTTACGCGTGTGTTCAACGAAGAAGAGGATGCGGTGACACTTTATCCTCCCGTGCTGCTGCCGATGACGCAGTATAATGTGAATGTAAAGATTGCGTGGGAGATCAAGGATTCGAGCAATGTGTGGAAGCCTTACCTTGTTGACGGGGTGCAGAAAACGGAAGAGAGGACGATTAGCTTCACTACGGGTGCCCCTCCGAGGAAAATACTCGCGGAAGATATACAATCGGCCTACCCGATACCTGCACAGTTGAATTTTTACCAGAAACAACTGGGTGGTTCCGGCTTTATCAAGCTGAAGGGACCTATGGACGAAGTATTTAATACAGAAGGCGGTGCATATAATTTCATAGCCAAATTCAATGATGGTTCGGGCAATGTGAAAGAGTCGCCTGTAAGCTACGATCCTTCGAGCAACAGGGTAAGTTTTACCGTACCTGACCTGGTGCCCGGCAGCACTACGCAGATGAAGATCTACAAATCGCTTATCAGTGATCCGAGCGGGCAGAGCAATTTTGTCATCTTCAGTACGGGTTTCAGGGTAAGTCTCTTTAATACGATTGAGGCTAAACTGGCAACTATAGAAAATAATACGGAAGACCTCGTTAATATTGCTTCCGGTAACGTGACGGTTATCGGTAAAAAGACCAATAATTTTGAGCAGTTTGACAGGTTTGAATTGTTTGGTTTTGGCGACAGTGGTGTGGCGAAGCCCATGATCAATGCGGAAGCGATTCATACGGGTACCTGGTTCTACAACAATGCGAAACCGCTGTTGTACGACGATTACCCGAGTGGCGTGGTGCTGAGGGGCTTTAATGCGGGTATTACATGGAGGGATATACGGCAACTGAGCCCTGCTTATGTATTGATGAACCCTGCGCCTTTACGTGGTATGGGTATTCACAACAACCAGATGCCGGAGGGCGGGTCGCTGGCCAACGAGCAGATCGATAACCTGGCACAGGTGAATAATAATGGTACGATCACCACGGGCTACTATGTATCCTGGTATGCGGCCAAGGACTTTTATGAGCTGCGTAACAAGTATGCCATGATCTTTATGGATGAGGTATGGAGTAATAATGTGCCTTATATACCGGCTTATGCCCTTAAGATACTGACGGCCCCGGGATATGTTGATCTCACGTATGGCACGTATTATCCTGCCAGGATCACGTATAAGATACCGGATGCAGGTATATCGCCGGTTACCAGGGATATAAACCTGCAGTTTAATCAATAACCTTTATGACCGGCCCGCCTGAACAGAGCGGTGCCGGTCATATCTTTACTGCTGAAAGCTGGATTGTATGATGAAAAAGATTCTGGTGTTCTTCGCCGTGTTGCTGCTTTGCGGGAGTGGGTTTGCCCAGGCAAAGGAAGGGCTGCGCCTTATCGCCAACGGAAAGAGAGATTCTATCCTGTTGCGATGGGCGCCTTCTACGCCTTTTCTCTGGCAAACGGGGAATAAAACGGGCTATATTATTGAGCGGCTTACTTATATGCGCGACGGTAAAACGTTGCAGGTGGGTAAGCAGGATATCGTAAAATTAAATAACGAACCGATAAGGCCTTACAGCCAGGAACAGTTGCTGCAAATGGCTAAGACAAACGAAAGGGCGGCGGTGGTGGCCGAAGCTATTTACGGAAAGCGTTTTGAGGTTACGGGGCCTGCTACGGCGAAACCCGGTAAGGGCAATGTGATGGCGAAGATTGGTGAGGTGGAGAACCGCTTTGGATTTTCGCTGCTGCTGGGTGATGTATCGCCGGAGATCGCAAAGGCTACCGGTTTGTTTTATACGGATCGTAATGTAAGGGCGGGTGAGCGGTATATCTACAGGGTGCGCTTTGCTGCGGAGCCTAAAAATTATAAGTATGAACCCGGATCGGTAGTGCTGGAAGCTACTGATGAAATGAAGCTGTATAAGATACAGCATCCCCGGGCTGAATTTGGCAACCTCATTGCCACGGTTGAATGGCCTGTAATGTTCTCTTCGGGTACTTATACGGCTTACAGCGTGGAGCGCTCGACTGACGGTAAGAATTTTAGACGGCTTACGGACCTGCCCATCATTAATGCCTCGGCTAAGAAGGATGGCGAGTATGCCAGCTATATGGATTCTCTTGCAGACAATACTACGCTTTATTATTACCGTGTACGGGGTATTTCTCCTTTTGGTGAAACCGGACCACCTTCCGATATTGTAAAAGGAAAGGGTAAGGAAGCGGTTGTGTATTCGCTGGTTATTGATACGGCGGAAGTGATCGGTAATAAGAAGATACGGATAGGGTGGAAGGCTGATAACCAGAGCAATGCCAAAGTAAAGGGCTTCCTGGTGTACCGCTCGCGTAAAGACGAAGGTCCTTATGCGGTTGTCAATAAAAAACTGGTGCCTGCTGCGGCTACCGAATTTATTGATGAGAATCCTGAGCCGAGTAACTACTACAAGGTAAAAGCTGTATTTGAGGACAGTGGCAGTACGGCAATAAGCTTTTCGCACCTGGCTATACTGGAAGATATTACCCCGCCTGCCGCACCTTCGGGGCTGAGGGGTAAAATTGATTCGAATGGTATTGTGAAAATATCCTGGGAGCCAAATAAGGAAAAGGATATCTATGGTTACCGTGTATTCCGTTCCAACTCGCTCAGGGAAGAGTTTGCGGAGATATCCCGGTCTGTTGGCACACCGGCGGAGTATAAAGACACGCTTCAACTGAATACGCTGACGAAGAATGTGTATTACCGCGTGGTGGCGCTTGACCGGACCTTTAACCATTCTGTTGCTTCGGAACCGCTATGGCTCAAGAAGCCCGATACGGTATCGCCGGCTCCGCCATTATTTACCTATGGCAAGCGGGAGGGTGATAAGATACGTATCAAGTGGACGCCAAGCTCCAGTGATGACGTGGCTGGCTATACGCTTTTCCGGCAGGAGGCCGGTACTGCAGCACTTATCAAGCTGAGTGAATGGCCTGTGACTGATGCTAAAAAAGAAATGGAGGATGGTAAGGGTCTTGATTTTGGTAAAAGCTACATCTATGTACTGGAGGTAGCTGACAGTGCGGGTAATAAGTCGAAAGCCAGCTATGGTGAGATATATTACGAAACGGGCTACCGTGGGGAGGTAGATAATGTAAAGACAAAGGTTGACCGGGAGAACCATAAGATAGTGCTGACGTGGGATTATAAGGTACCGGGGGTGGAAAAATATATTATTTACCGGGCCAAGGAAGGGCAGCCGCTGATTGTTTATACTACTGTTGCAGCGCCTGCCCGGGAATTTACTGATACGGAACTGGTGGTGAACAATAACTATGTGTATAAGATACAGGCTGTATTTACGGGTGGTATGCGCTCGAAAATGACAGGTGAGATCAAAGTGAAATATTAAAAGATGCTCCGGCATCTCCTTATTTTTGCCGCGGATCAAAACCTAACAACATGACCGACCAGGAAAGCTGCAGGATAGAGGCGATGTGTGTGCACCATACAGGTAATAAAACCAATGGCGAAGAACTTATACTCTCTGATGCTCCTGTGAGCACGGGTGATGAAAAGCTTGAGGGCCTGCTGATGCAGTATTTTATGGGCGCTTTCGGCAGCGTAGAATATTATAACTTTACTTTCAGCAACGGCGACGCGGCGCTTAATCCCCTCTATCATTTTGTGCAACGGGTGTTTGCGGACCCTGCCCAACTTCATACTGCGAGTATTGATATTGCGCGGCATCTTTACGAGGTGTCGGCTCACCCCCAGATCAAGGCGGGTGATCTTTTCGTGGTTTATTTCTCGGGTGTTGAACTTGAAGGAGTAATGATGGATGCATTGGGCATCTTCAAGGCTGAGAACCGGCAGGCTTTTCTGAAACCTGAATGGGCGAACAACGGGGTAAGCCTTGGATACGGCGAGGGGATCAACGTGGAGAAGCTCGACAAGGGGTGTCTTATCTTCAATACTGCGGCGGGGGAGGGTTATAAGCTCTGCACGGTAGATAAATCTAACAGGCAGGGTGATGCACAGTTCTGGAAAGATCATTTCCTGATGGTTAAGCCTTGCGGCGATGAGTTTCATCATACCAAAGAGGTGCTTACTATTGCCCGCCAGTATGTAACGAAACAGTTTGCCGAAGAGTTTGACGTAAGCAAGACCGACCAGATTGACCTGCTTAACCGTTCGCTCGACTATTTTAAAACCCACCAGGCTTTTGACAAGGAAGAGTTTGAGCAGGTAGTGTTTCATCACCCGGAAATGATCCGCTCTTTTCAGCAGTTTAACGATCTGTATTGTGATAATCATCAACTGGATATTGAAGACAGTTTTGATATATCGCGCCAGGCGGTAAAGAACCAGGCGCGTATATTTAAGAGTGTGCTTAAGCTCGACAGAAATTTTCATATCTATATACACGGGAATAAGAATATGATTGAGCGCGGGGTGGACCAGGATGGCAGAAAGTATTATAAGATCTATTACGAGAACGAAAGCTGACGGGGTACTGATAATAAAACACCCCGGTCGGAGACCGGGGTGCTACCAATTGCAAATAAAAGAGACTATTTTTCGGTGATCACAAACGTGACCGGTTGTCTGCGGTAAGATTTAACGATGTGCCCGTTCTGTGAGGCGGGTATCCATTTTGGCCCGTTCTGCAGCATTTTTATACAATGCGCAGCAGTTTTTGAGTCGGGATAGTTGAGCGCTGTGATGTTGCTGAGGCTGCCATCTTTATCTACAATAAATTGTAGCGTTATCACGTAATTACCTTTTGCCCATCCTTCTTTAATGGGCAGGCTGGCGTCGAGGTGGGTGGTGAGGTATTTTTTCCATGCCTCGTTTCCACCGGGAAAGGCAGCTTCTGTTTCCACTTTTGTAAATAGGGGTTGTGGTTCTTCAACGACCTGTGCAACTCCCTGCGGGCGGGCGGGTTGCACGGTGTAGGCCTGGCCTTTTATATTTTGTATAGTTGCTGTTCCGGTTGCGGCAGGAGCCAAAGTGGTTGCCTGTGCGGGCACTGTTTTTATATTAATTGCAACTGCTGGTTTTGTGGCAATGACTATTACGCCATGGGCGCCTTCGGGGCCGTAGGTCTTAATAACTTCAGGCGATTTCAGTACATTCACCGTGGCTATTGTTTCGGGGTTTAATGTTTTGAGTACTTCGCCGGTAACTTTTACCCCGTCGATAATATACAACGGATCTGCTCCTGTGCGTGCAGGTGTGACGAGCACGTTATTTACATTAACTTCTTTTACGAGTGGTGCTGCACTTTCAACAGTTGTCTTTACGGGGGAAAGCTGCAGCCTGGTAACCTGTGCGGGCACTTCCCGGGCTGCAATCACAAATGTTGAATCCGTTTCGGCTACGGGGGCAGTAATTTCGACTTCGGCGAGTGCAGGGGCAACGGGCTCGTTCATCTTTTGCGTTTGCCTGTTCTGCGCATAGCTGGTGATGGAGTTGAGGATATTGCGTGCTATTGTTTCCTGGCCTGCGGTGCTGCGCAGGTATTCTGCATCCTTACTGCTTGTGATGTACCCGGCTTCTATGAGTACGGAAGGGCATGGGGCTGACTGCAATACCCAGATGCCTGCCTGTCTTTGTTTGGGATTGCTTTCTACCGGCAGGGAGTAATTGCTTTTAAATACATTGATCAGTGCAGAGGCAAAGAGTTTGCTTGAGGCGGCATTGGTGTACTGATCGCGGGCGACAAATACGCTGAGTCCGCTTTTGCCGGATGAGCTGCCCTTTGTTTCTGAGTCCATGTGTATGGATACAAAGAGATCTGCCTTTTCTTTCAGGGCTATAGCTGTTCTGTCTTGTACAGAAATTGCTTTGTCGTCTTCTCTTGTTAATATGATGCGGATGTTTTCGTCTGTATTGAGGGCTTTAATTCTCCGGGCAATGGCCAGGTTGAGGTCTTTTTCTGCAAGTCCGTTTATGTTGATACCACCGGCGTCGCTGCCTCCGTGGCCGGGATCGATGACAACGGTGAGTTGCTGGCTGGCAGCGATGGTTGTGGCAGCAGGGATTACCTTTGCTTTAAGTGTAAAGGCGGCAATAACGAAGGCGGCCAGTGGCAGTACCAGGATGCGGCTGATGTAGGACACGCGGGGATTCTGATTCTTTGTTAACATAAGGAGTCTGCGTTTAATTGGGGAATAAAAAAAGTTGTTGACGAGTTCGAAGCGGTGGCCGGGATAGGCCGCCTGCAGTATCATGGCTGCAAAAGCAGCGGTATTGCTGTCTTCCACCGCCTTTTTATCGGCGATAAATTCGTGAATCATGTTGATTTCTTTACGGATGAGCCAGAAGAAGGGGTTGCACCAGAAAAAGATCAGCAGGAAATTGAGAAAGAGTTTGTCGAGGCTGTGGTGTTCGCGCACGTGTGCTACTTCGTGCCGGAATATCTGCTTGCCTGTTTCGCTTTCTAGGTCGATTTCTTCGTTCCAGAAAATATAATTCAGGAAAGAAAAGGGGGTGCCTTTGGCGCGGGTGTTGATAAAGAAGAAGCGTTCCACGACCTGGCCTTTGTAAGTATAAATAAGGGTACGGATTATCCAGAGCACCCTGATAAAGGCAATCATCAGGATGATGCTTACAATAATATACAGGGTTGAAAGCAACTGCGAAGTAGTAAAATAAAAGGTATGCTGCCCGGGCACATAAGTGCTTACAAAATCGTCGCCACTGTTTACTACCTGTAATAGCTGTATGGCCTGGCTTGGTTCTGCATCGGCAGGATGCAGGATATTGATTTTGAGCAGGGGCAGGGTAAGCGAGAGTACTACCGAGAGCAGCAGGAAAAAGCGGTTGTAGTGATGGTAGAGCTTGTTGCGTAACATCACCCAGTAATAACCCAGCAGGATGCCGGAACAGAGCAGAACCTTTATCAGGTACCAGGAGGCCTGTAACATAATCGTTTGGTTAAAATTGAATAATGGCGGGATTATCCCTGCTTTTTCTTTAATTGCTTCAGCAGCAGTTCGAGATCGGTGATGCTGAGGTTGTTCTCCCTGATCATAAAAGACACAGCATTGCTGAACGAGCCTTCGAAGTAACCTTTTACAAGGTGCTTCATTGTGCTCTTGCTGTAGGTATCTTTTGTAACGAGGGGATAATACTGGTGCATGCGGCCAAATACTTCGATGCCTACAAATTCTTTTTCCACGAGTATCTTAATGATTGTGGCTACTGTATTGCTGTGGGGCCTGGGATCGGGAATCTCCTCGATGATCTCCCTGAGAAAAGCTTTTTCGAGCTTCCACAGCACGAGCATGATTTGTTCTTCTGCCTTGGTTAATGTTTTCATTTCCTGATATTTCGATACAAATATAAACTAATTAATTAGTTTACCAACTATTTTTTTAGTTGTTCACAATTTTAACAATTGTACGGGGAAATTTTTTTTCCTGCGCCCGGTCAATAAGGCTAATTTTGTTGTTCTGCCACCGGGTGTGCAAGTGTAACAGCCGGGGGGATTATAAACCGATCATACAAAGCAATATCAGGTAAAGATGGCTCAATCTCTTATAGAATTAAAGAATGTTAATATATACCAGGGTTCCACGCTGGTGCTTCAGCATGTAAATATTGCGGTTGATAAAGGCGAGTTTGTATACCTGGTGGGTAAAACGGGTACCGGTAAGTCGAGCCTGCTCAAAACACTATATGGGGATCTTTCTCTTAGAGAGGGGGAGGGCTGGGTGGCCAGCTATAACCTGAAGGATATAACCTGGAAGACGGTTCCTTTCCTGCGCCGTAATCTTGGTGTGGTATTCCAGGATTTTCAACTGCTTACAGACAGGAATGTGAATGACAACCTTAAGTTTGTGCTGAAGGCTACCGGCTGGAAGGATGAAAAGCTGATGGATGAAAAGGTGGCTGATGTGCTGGATAAGGTAGGCTTAAAAACAAAGGGTTTTAAAATGCCTTTTGAGCTGAGCGGTGGTGAGCAGCAGCGGGTGGATATTGCACGTGCATTGCTCAACTCGCCCAAACTGATCCTTGCCGATGAGCCTACGGGTAACCTTGACCCTGAGACTTCTGACGAGATCATGGACTTGCTCTTCCATATCTGCCGTGATTATAATACTACTATTGTAATGGCTACGCATGACTACAGGGTGATACAGAAATACCCTGCGCGTACTATTAAAACCGAGCAAAACAAAGTGTGGGATAACGCTACCATATCCATGCTATAAGCTTCCTGGCGTTTTCTTTATTATTATACTGGCGTTGCAGGATGCCCTGCCGCAGTTGTATCTCTTCCTCGGGGTAGGGGAGATAATATAATTGCAGGATAACGGAGCAGAAGGCTTCGGGTGTTTCTGCGATATGGCAGGCGGTTTCAAGACCACTGCCTGCTACGCCTGCTTCATTTACGAGACAGTGCCGCCCGTTGCAAAGTGCATTGATCAGTTTCAGTTTTACACCTGTATTATTAAAGGATGGCAATATATTGATCTGGGCTTTGGCGAGCAGGTCTTTCAGTTCGGCATCTGAGGGGTTGGCGAGCAGGCATGTATGCTGCCTGCGCCGAGCCAGCCGTTTGAGCGCGGGGGAGGGGTTGCGGCCTGCGATGACGAGCGGTATGTCGATTTTACTGAATACTTTCTTAAGCAGCCAAACGCATGCTTTTTCATTTTCGTTGATGGCGAGGTTACCATGATACAGGCAGTAGTTGCCTATGCCTTGCTTGCCGGCTACGAGGGTATCTGCGATAAATACGGGCAGGAAATGAATGGCTTTTGCACCAAAGGTTTGCTGGTATAGCGATACGTCTGTTTGGCTAACGGCAATGAATACTGCTTTATTGGCCAGCCTGCGTTCGTACTTTTTCAGAAGATAACTCTCGCGGAGAAAGTAAAAGCGTTTGAGCCAGTTCTTTTCGTGCAGGGCCAGCTTATGGTAATAATTAAATTCTGCGTTGTGCAGGCGTACGAGGATTTTCCTATTGCGCAGCTCGCCGGTAAAAAGGTGATAGGTGGTATGGATGCCTTCGAGCAGGATGGGATAATCGTCTGCATTGAGCCGGTTTACGAGCTCCTGGTTTGCTCTGGATTTTACAATAAAGGGCAGGCTTGCCGAGATGCCTTTGAGGTTTTTGTTGCGCGTATAATAGTGTACGGAGGCACAATAGTTTTCGAGCACCGGCTGGGGTTCGCGTCCCTGCGTAAAACAGTGCAGGTGAATATGCACGCCTTCGTTTTTGAGGGCTTTGAGCTTATAAAAAAGATCGACCACGCCGCCATAGTCTGCAGGCCAGGGTACGTCGTGGGTAACAATATGTAAATGCCTTTCCGTCACGCTTTTGCAAATATGTGTTGATAAAAAGCCAATAGTTTTTTTTCTTCTTCCTGCCAGTTGAGTACCTGTCTTGCTCTGCGGCAGGCTGCCTGTAACCGCTGGTAATGCGCTTTATCTTTAAGCAGGCGGTTGATGGCGGCTGCCACTGCTGTTTCCTCGACCGTATCTATAAGAATGGCTACTTCAAATGTTTCATTGAGCCGCCTGTATTCGGGAAAGTTCATTGTTACCTGCGGAATGCCTGCATGGATATAATCAAAAAATTTATTTGCCAGGGAATAATACTGGTTTAGGCCGTTGTATTCTACCAGGTTTATACCGATGGTTGCCTGTTGTGTGATTGCGGGCAACTCTGCGGGCAATACCGGTTTTTTCAACAGTACTTTCTGTTCGAGTGCATGTGTTTTAATCAGCTCTTTTGCCTGTTCCAGAAAGTTGCCTTCCCCATATACAACAAGCAGGGCGTCGATTTGTTTCATAGCGGGAATGAGTTGTTCGAACCCCCTTGCTTCGTTTACCGCACCCTGGTAGAGTATGATCCTGTCTTTTTTTTCCTGCTGTACTGTTGTTTCTACCGGTTGAAGCAGGGTTATGTTCCTGATCACTTCGTATTGCACACCATATTCTTTTTCAAAAGCTGCTGCTATGGCATAGCTTACGGTATAGCCATGCCGGAACCGGGGAACATAGCGGCGTTCTACCTGGTGCCATATCTTATAGATGCGCGGGCGGGTAATGATTTCTTTCTGTTGCGAAAAATATTCGTGTGCGTCGTAAACGATCCGTTTGCTCCTGAGCTTTGCGGCCCAGTACACCGGCAGGATGGTGTCGAGATCGATACAGCAGAAGAGGTCGGCTTTTACAAAGAGGAGGTAAAGGAACAGGCGGATATTGTACCAGGTATAAAAAGCAAATCCTTTACGGAAAGGGGTGAAGAGTCTTTTTTGTGTGAAAGGTTGCGGGGGGAGGGAGGTAGTGCCGCGGAAGCGTACGCCGGTGAGTGTAACGTCATAGCCTGCCCGGGCGAGGGAAGTGCAGATCCTGATCATCCGCTGGTCGTACCGGAGTGTATTGGTGACGGTAAAGACTAATTGCTTCACAGTGGGCTATAGTTTTACCGTTTGATAAATATTTTCGATGAGCCGGATGGTGCGCAGGGCTTCTTTGCCGTCTGTTACCGCGCTGTCTTCGCCGGCCAGTGCCTTTATTACTTCTTCATACACTTTATCGTGGTTGCTCATTGAGCCCTGGTAGAAACCATAATCGTTGGCGCTGTTGCCCTTAGTAAGGGTAGTAGTATCGATGAGGAAGGGTTCCTGGTACTGTAATTCGTTGAGGTAGGGGCCACCGATTCTGAGTGTGCCTTTGGCGGCAACGATGCTGAGTGATACTTCGTGGTTTTTGTTTGTTGCGTTTACGCTGTAGTGCAGGGTTCCGATAATACCATTGCCGAGTTCAAGCGCCAGGGCACCGGTATCTTCAAAAGCTATGTTGCCTGTGTGGGCTATATTGCGCCTGAAGCCGCTGACACGGCCAGGCTCGCCGAGCAGCCAGAGCAGGACGTCGGTATAATGGCTGAACTGTGTAAAGAGGGTGCCTCCATCGAGGTCGGCACTGCCTTTCCAGCCGGTATAGTAGGGGGCGGGGCGGTTCCATACGCAGTTCATGGCGAAGCTGTAGATTTCTCCGAGCTGTTGTGTACGGATCAACTCACGCAATGCGAGTACTATGGGGTTATGCCTGGTGGATTTTACCACAAAGAGTTGTTTGCGGGCGGCGGCGGCGGCGGCAATCATCGCTTCACCGTCGGCGGTGTGCAGACAGAGTGGTTTTTCGCAGAGGGCGTGGAAGCCGGTTCCGAGCGCAGCGATACAGTGCCGGGCGTGGAGGCCGTTTGGAGTGCATACACTGATGACGTCTGTATTGGCGGCCTGCTGAAAGAGGTCGGTGGCAGTGTAATAAGCAGGTACACCGTAGCGGGCAGCGAGTGCGTCTGCCTTTTCGGTAGCAATATCACAAACAGCGGTAAGGCGGCCCTGTGCAGCAATTTGTGCTGCATGCCGCTCTGCTATCTTTCCGCAACCCAGTATGGCGAACCCGTAACTCATTTCCCGGCAAATATGCTGCTTTTAATTGTAATGTCGCGACAGAAAAAATGGTAGTTGCATTTGTTTTTTGGTACATTTACGGCCAAAATCTTAGTTATTATGTCTACCCAGGATGTATTATTTGACCCTGTACCCAAAAAAAGACCCGTTTTTTTACTGGTATTATGTATTCTTACTTTTTGCGGCAGTGGTATTTCGCTGTTTTCCAACGTGTACTCTTACCTGACGGCCAATAAAGCGGCGGCGGATATGGAAAGGGCGAAGCGTATGATGGAAAACGGGAAGGATGCCGGATCGAAGAAGATGGCCGAATTTTTCGGTACGATGGCTGATTCGATGACGGCTGAAAAGATCCAATATATGGCAGGTGCGGGATTACTCGCTGCTGTTCTATGCCTGATCGGGGCTTTTTTGATGCTTAAACTGCGGAAAACCGGCTTTATCTTTTATGTAGCAGGTACCATTGTGGGCGTAGCGTTGCCTTTTATTATTATGGGTTCCAACTTGTTCAGCACGGTATCGGTGGTTATTGGTGGGCTGATCGGTGTTGCTTTCTGCATTATGTATGCGGTCAATCTCAAAGAGATGAACTGATTGCAGAGTAAACCGGGTGTACGAAGTGGCTGACTGAGTAGTGGGCAGCGGGTAGTTTGTCTATACTCCAACATCGCTTTAACTATACTGTAAGCCTGCTGTTGCCGGGGGAGAGGGTTACTGTGTATGGTCTGAAAAAAAATCAGTGAACAGGCTGTTTTTCGGCATTTTATGCTACCTTTGCCCCCGAAATAAGAAAAAGTAACAAGGGCGCCACACGGGTGCCGTTAAACAAAAAATTGAGATGTCGCATTTAACAATTGAAAGAAAACTCAGCATTTTCACTGAATTTGGTGGTAAATCTACCAACACGGGTTCGATCGAAGGCCAGATCGCCATGCTTACGGAGCGGATCAATCACATTTCTACCCATCTGAAAACCAACAAAAAAGACTTTTCTACCCAACGCGGGCTGATGCAAATGGTTGGTAAGCGTAAGCGCTTACTTACTTACCTGAGCAAACATGACCTTGCAGGGTACAGGGCTTTGATTGAAAAATTAGGTCTCCGTAAATAATCTTATTACAACTATGTAAATGATACTATTCCCAACTGTTATTTTCCGGTTGGGAATTGTTCTTTTATCATGGTTCATTTTTAATCTTGCCGGGCTATGTCCCGGTTCTTCAACATCTATTATATTATGTCATTCTTACAACCTAAATCAGTAACTTTTGATATTGGTGGCGGCCGTATGGTTACCATCGAAACGGGCAAACTTGCCCGCCAGGCTGACGGTTCTGTTACCGTGAGCCAGGGCAATTGTATCATCCTTGCTACGGTGGTAGCCAACAAAGAGCCCAAGGAAGGCCAGTCTTTCTTTCCGCTATCTGTAGACTACCAGGAAAAATTTGCTTCTGCAGGCCGTATTCCCGGTTCGTTCTTTAAAAGGGAAGCGCGTCTTAACGATTACGAAATCCTTACCAGCCGCCTGATTGACCGCGCATTGCGCCCACTTTTCCCGGAAGATTATTTCTGTGATGTGCAGGTACTGGTTACCCTCGTTTCTTCCGACCCCGAGGTAATGCCTGATTCGCTGGCCTGCCTGGCTGCTTCTGCTGCCCTGGCCGTATCTGATATACCTATTAAAGAAATTATCAGTGAAGTGCGGATTGGCCGTGTGGATGGACAGTTTATTGTTAACCCTACGCGTTCTGAACTGGAGAAAGGTGATCTTGAATTCCTGATCGCTGCTACAGACAAGAACATTATGATGGTGGAAGGTGAGGCTAAGGAGTGCCAGGAAGAAGACCTCGTAAAGGCGCTTGAGCTGGCTCACGATGCCATCCGTATACAGGTAAAGGCGCAGGAGGAACTGCGTAATATTGTTGGTGTTACTACCAAGAGGGAATATACCAAACCTTACCGTAATGAAGAACTGGATGCAAAGATCATTGCTTTCTCCAGGGATAAAATGTATGCCATCGCTTCTGCTGCTTCTTCGAAGCATGACAGGAGTGATGCCTTTAAGAAATTACAGGAAGAGCTGACTGTTCATCTTGGTGAAGAGCTGCCCGACGAAGATAAAAAGCTTATCGGGTTTTACTTCGGAGAGCTGCAATATCATGTAGTACGTGATATGATCCTGAACGATCGCAGGCGTCTTGACGGTCGTGGTCTTGAAGATGTTCGTCCGCTGGAAATGGAAACGGGTATCCTGCCTTCACCGCATGGTTCCGCTCTTTTTACAAGGGGTGAAACGCAGTCGCTTACCACGGTTACTTTTGGTACACCGCTGGATGACCTGCTGGTAGAAAGCGCAGCTAAATCTTTTGATTCTAAATTTTATCTCCATTATAATTTCCCTCCATTCAGTACGGGTGAGGTTAAGATGATGCGTGGCCAGAGCCGCCGCGAAGTTGGTCATGGTAACCTTGCCATGCGTTCGCTGAAGCAGATGATGCCCAAGGGGGAATATGCTTATACTGTAAGGGTAGTAAGTGATATCCTGGAAAGTAATGGATCGTCTTCTATGGCTACTGTGTGTGCTGGATCGCTGGCGCTCATGGATGCAGGTGTACCTGTTCCGAAGCATGTTAGTGGTGTAGCAATGGGATTGATCACCAAGGAAGGTAAGTATGCCATACTGACTGATATCCTGGGTGATGAAGATCACCTTGGTGATATGGACTTTAAAGTAACGGGTACACGCGATGGTATCTGCGGTGTACAGATGGATATTAAAGTGGATGGTCTGAGCATGGATATTATGCGCCAGGCACTTGCACAGGCAAGGAACGGTCGTATGCACATCCTGGATGCGATGTATAATTGCATTGATGCCCACCGCCCCGAAGTGAAACCGCATGCGCCGCGTATGGTTAAACTGATCATCGATAAGGAATTTATCGGTGCAGTGATCGGGCCACAAGGTAAAGTGATACAGGAGATCCAGCGCGAAACCGGTACTACCATCAACATTGAAGAAGTAGGCAATACTGGTGAAGTGAGCATCTTCTCGCCCGTTAAAGAAGGTCTGGACCGTGCGGTAGAATGGATCAGTGGTATTACTGCTGTGCCTGAAGTGGGTAAGGAATATGAAGGTACCGTAAAGGGTATTAAGGAGTTTGGTGCGTTTGTAGAGTTCCTGCCGAAGAAAGAAGGTTTGCTGCACATCAGCGAGATTAGCTGGAAGCGTCTTGAAACGATGGATGGCATCTTTAAGGAAGGCGATAAGGTAAAGGTTAAGCTCGTGGAGATTGATCAGCGTACCGGCAAGTTTAAGCTGAGCCGTAAAGCCCTGATGCCAAAACCTGAGCAGAAGCCCCGCCCGTAACTATCCGCTGGTTAATATACCGGGTATATGATAAAGACTGTCTATGCGGACAGTCTTTTTTTATTATTGGGAACCCGCCGGAATTGGCCCTGGCCAGGCTGCCAATTCCGGGGTGAGGGTATCCTTTATATCGGGTGGTTACCAAACATAAGTAATATCTACTTCGAGATCGGGGTGGAGGCTTCGTGCCACGGGGCAG
>CAZPXP010000006.1:109537-173622 GCA_964590975.1 uncultured Ferruginibacter sp.
TCGAGGCCGAGCCTGGGCATGGTGAGGGTGATGACGATTCTGCCGATGCGTCTGGGTTCGGGTATCATGTGTTTGGTTACTTCGAGCTGTGTGCCGCCCAGTTCAATACCCATGTCTGTAGCTTTGAGTGCCATGGTAGTGATGATACAGGTGGCGAGGGCTACGCAGACGGTATCGGTGGGGGAGAAGCGTTCGCCCTTACCCCGATTGTCGGTAGGGGCATCGGTTTCAATGATGGTACCACTTTGCAGATGGGTGCATGCGCAGCGCAATTCACCTTTATAGAGGACAGTTGCAGTCATTATAGTATTTTTGTGTAAATTTATAAAAGTAAATTGCATACATGAAGAAAACAGCATGCCTTTTGATTTGTCTGGTTATGGTGGGTATCGCCGTAGCACAGCCAGAAAAGAGAGATAAAAAAGCAGAACGCAGGCAGCGCATCAACGCGCTGGTTAAGCAGGAAGAAGAGGGTGTGATCGCATACCGTAAGCATACTGTTTACGGTGCAAAACTGATCAGCGACGGGTATGGTCTTTTCATGGAGATCGGCAGAGCAAAATCCATCCGTACGGCATTACTTTACCAACTGGAAATTACCGAACGCAAACATCCCAGGGAAGAAAAGCAAACTGATCCTTCGGGGATTGGTGCACCTATCATATATGGCAAGCAGAATTTTGTGTACCCCATAAGACTTGGCGCACAGTTCCAGTATATACTTGGCAATAAAAGCAATAAGAACGGGGTGAGTATTTCTGTTAATGGTGGTGGTGGTATTGCGATCAGCCTTCTCCGTCCTTATATGGTTGAGGTACTGGATACCAGTGGCAAACGGAGGTTTGTAAAATACGATGGCCCGGACAGTTCTCTTTTTCTTACTCCTCCTTATTTTAGTGGTCCGCGGCTTGGTACAGGCTGGAAAAACCTGAAGTTCGCCCCGGGGTTGTATGCCAAAACGGGCGTTCGTTTTGATTACGGCCGTTATAACGAAATGGTGTCTGCCATTGAAGTAGGCGTTATGGCAGAATACTATACCAAGAAGGTTCCGCAAATGGTGTTTGAAAAACAGCGGCAGTTTTTCCTTTCTGCCTATATGTCTATCCTGTTCGGTAAGCGAAAGTAATGCCGTTGGGGTAAGTGATATGCGGGCAGCCCACCGGTTGCCGGGCTTTTCTTATAAAACACCAGGTTAATTTATTATTTTATCATAATCACGAGGGATATACCGATGACATCAGCAACGATATTGGAAGCGAAACCCAAGAAACCAAACTGGTTAAGGGTTAAGCTGCCGATAGGAGAGGAATATAAGCATGTTCGTAATCTTGTAGACACGCATAAGCTGCATACCATTTGCGAAAGCGGTAACTGCCCGAATATGGGTGAGTGCTGGGGTGCAGGTACAGCTACTTTTATGATCCTGGGTAATGTGTGTACCCGCAGTTGTGCCTTTTGTGCGGTGGCTACGGGCAGGCCCGGAGCGGTTGACTGGGATGAGCCTCAGCGTGTGGCAGAAGCGATACACCTGATGAAGGTAAAGCACGCAGTGATCACCTCAGTGGACAGGGACGAACTCAAAGATGGCGGCAGCATTATCTGGTATAATACCATTAAAGCGGTGAAGGCGCTGAACCCTGACACAACACTGGAGACGCTGGTGCCTGATTTTAAAGCACAGCGGCATAATATTGAGCGCATCATAGCAGCGGCGCCAGAGGTGGTAAGCCATAATATAGAAACAGTAGAAAGGCTTACGCGGCAGGTACGTATCCAGGCCAGGTACTGGCAAAGTATGGAAACCCTTGCCATTCTTAAAGCAGGTGGTATGCGCACGAAGAGCGGTATCATGCTTGGCCTTGGTGAGACGATGGAAGAGGTGGTGCGGACTATGGAGGACCTGCGCAGTAAAGATGTTGATGTTATTACCATAGGGCAGTATCTGCAGCCCACACAGAAGCACCTCGCTGTTCAGCGGTTTGTGCATCCTGACGAATTTGCGGAACTCCGTGAGACTGGTTACAGGCTTGGTTTTGATTATGTTGAAAGCGGCCCCCTTGTACGTTCTTCCTACCACAGTGAAAAGCATGTTATACCGGGTTGGGGTGTGGGCAGGTGGAGAGAAGAAAAAGCTGCTGCATCCTGATTGCAGAAATACATCTTCGGGTAAGCGTGGGGGGTATGATCAAAACATAATGGAAGGATAATCGCATAACTAAGTTGTTTTGCATATATTTGGAAAATCATAATTTTTTCACTCAAACCTTCTGTTATGGACAATCAGCATCAACTTGATCCTAAGGACACTATTCCTCTTAGTGAAGCCATCGACATTACAACCAACTGGCGCAACTTTATCAGCAAGTATGAACCCGATGGTTATATCAGGGCTTTTTACATTCCTATTGAAGACATTATGGGCCTGGCCAAATTTCATTCTGAAGCAGTAGCTGTCAGGGCATATCTTGGGTTACCTAAGCCCGGCGATGTGACGGACATTAAACTGGCACTTGTTCCGGTTGATATGAAAAACAATGACATTCTCAGTGTTCCTTCTGCAATAACCGGGGAAGAACAAAGTACGATTTATGATTTCACGTCGCCATGCCCGCAGGCTTGCGACATTCAGAGTCCTTTGTTTGAATTTCCTCCTATTGGCACGGACGTTGATGTTCTCCCGGATATCAAATAAACGGGTGATGTAAGCGCACGATAATGAACAAACTTTTAATGGGAGCAATTGTACCTCTAAGTATATTGCTCCCTTTATTTTATGGATTCTCCCGATGGGAACGCCTTGGTAAAACGGCAAGGATTATTCTTGTATACCTGCTGATATCTGCCGGTGTTAATCTTGCTGCGGATATGCTTGTGCGCAACCGCGCGGCCAACCTGCCGCTGCTGCATGTATATACAGCAGTGGAATTTATTGTGCTGGTTATGATGTACCGGCACCTGCTGGCGGGCACAAGGGCTGCGTCTATGGTAACGGGTTTGCAGGTTGGGTTTGCACTGGCCTGTATTGCCAATGCCATCTGGCTGCAGTCTATGTATACCTTTAACAGTTATTCTCTCTCGCTCGGCGCCATTATTATTATGCTGCTTGCCATCAACTATTTTGCCCGGCTGGCGGTAGAAGTGCCGGTGGGAAAGGTGAGCGACCTGCCTGACTTCTGGTTCAATACTGCTTTATTTCTCTATTTTTCCGGCTCGTGTATGCTGTATGTTTTCTCTAACTTCTTCCTGCAGGTAACACAGCAGGAGTTTTACACTGTTTGGGGGCTGCACGCCATTTTTGTAATGCTAATGTATATTTTATTCAC
Source organism: uncultured Ferruginibacter sp. (assembly GCA_964590975.1). GTDB lineage: Bacteria > Bacteroidota > Bacteroidia > Chitinophagales > Chitinophagaceae > Ferruginibacter. Next base: position 112,861 of record CAZPXP010000006.1, read on the forward strand.
CATAGGCTTTATCAAATGCAAAAGGTAACTGACAATATTGTACTGCTTGTGCTCTTTGCCATGACGGCAACGTTTATACTTGCTACCGCCTTTGTTTTCTTTTTTCTCCGGTACCAGCGCCGTGCATCCCTTCAGAAAGAGGCGATGCAGCGTGCTGAGCTGGAGCATCGCAGTCAATTGCTGCATACTGTGCTGCAATCGCAGGAAGACGAGCGGCGGCGTATCGGCCGTGACCTGCATGATGATGTGGGTGCTGCATTATCGAACCTGAGGCTGGTAATGGGTACGATCACCGGCGGCGATGGTGCGCAGCCCGGCAACCAGGTTTACAAGCCGCTGATCGATAATATTATTACTACGGTGCGTAACATTTCGCACAGTTTGATGCCTCCCGGGCTGGAACTGTTTGGCCTTGAATACACCCTTCACGAGCTTTGTGATGCTTTTAACCTTTCGGGTGAATTGAAGCTGACGCTGCACAACATGGCGGGCGACCGTTTAGACCAGTTAGGAAAAAAAGCGTCTCTTGCCCTGTACCGTGTTATACAGGAACTGCTTTCAAATACGGTTAAGCATGCGGGTGCAAAAAATGTTTTACTCTGTGCAAGTATGGAGGGGCCTTTGCTGGTAGTGGAATACAGCGATGACGGCAAGGGTATGACAGTGGGCCCGGCGGAGCGGTCGGGTATGGGTATGCAGAATATTGAAAGCCGGCTGGGGATGATATATGGCAGCTACGATATCATATCTTCGCCGGGCAACGGATTTAAAATGACAATAAAATTACCGCTGTCTCAATTTGAAAATTAAATTTGCAGGATGACAAAGATCAGGATCGCTTTGGCAGACGACCAGCAATTATTCCGGGAGGGCCTGGCAGGGATCATCCGCAGTACTCCGGATTTTGAACTGGTTGCAGAAGCGGAGAATGGAAAGCTGATGCTTGATAGGATCAGGGAACTGGCAGAACTGCCTGATATTGCGCTGGTGGATATGCACATGCCCGAAATGAACGGGGTGGAGCTCAATGACATTCTTCACGCAGAATACCCTTCCATTAAAGTGATTGTATTGTCTGTTTACGACCAGGAACGTTTTATCAGTAAAATGATCGAAGCGGGTGCCTGCGGGTACCTTACTAAAAACTGCGAATCGGAAGAACTGCTGACGGCTATCCGTACCACATCGAAAGCCGGGTTTTATTTTAATGCTGCTACTCTTGAAGCCATGCGGAAAGCATCGCAGTACCGCGATACGGATATCCGCAATCTTACTAATATTCCCATCGAACTTACCCAACGCGAAAAAGAGATCATTGTGCTGCTCTGCAAGGAACTTACCAATGCTGAAATTGGTGAGCGCCTCTTTATCAGTACAAGAACGGTGGAAGGACACCGCAATAACCTGCTGGCTAAAACGGGTTGCCGGAATACTGCGGGCCTTGTGATTTTTGCTATTCGTAACGGGCTCTACAAAATAGGTCTCTAACTACCTCCCGTACCCTCAAAACTGCGTCTCAGTATTTCAGGTAGAAATACGGGTAGCAGATTCAGTATTTGTACGCTGTTTGTATCGCCGTAAATTATACATTTTTGTAATGGATTTAAAACGGGAGTATTATCATTAGGAGTGGGCCCGATTTCTTCTATTCGTGCTTCCACTTCTTAGACTTCAATTTTACCCCTGGTTTTACCGGGGTAAAATTGGAGTTCATTGGAAAAACAACTGGTTTTCGTTTAAACATATTGTGTAATGGTTCTGATTTTCCCTGCTTTCGGAGGCGAAGGCAAAAGGTATTAGGTTTTTAGTGGTTTTTCAATTTCGGTAAAAGGGGTGTGCAGCAATGCCACCCTTTTTCTTTGCGCACCGGCATTTCTGCAAAACATGGCTTACTTTTAACGCCAAATTATTTACTGGATGTCTGCTACGCTCATCACACATATACAATTGCTTGCTGGTACTCGCGACAGCAGCCCTTTACTGAAAGGAAAAGAGCTTGCCGGCCTGCCTTCCATAGAAAATGCATTCCTGCTCATAGAAGACGGTGTTATAGCTGCCTATGGTTATATGCACGACCTTGAAGTGGTGGTGCCGCAACTGCCGCCCGTAGTAATCGATGCAGGTGGTGGTATGGTATTACCTGCCTGGTGTGACAGCCATACCCATCTTGTTTTTGCGCGCAGCAGGGAGGAAGAGTTCGTTTATAAACTGCGGGGAATGTCTTATGCTGATATTGCTGCCAAAGGTGGTGGTATACTCAACTCTGCAAGGGTGCTGAACGATACCTCCGAAGATGAGCTTTTTACCCTTGCCTGGGCCAGGCTGCAAGAGCTGGCTGCCCTGGGTACGGGGGCCATTGAGATCAAAAGCGGTTATGGCTTAACGGTAGAAGGAGAGCTTAAAATGCTGCGTGTTATAAAGCGACTCAGAGAAAAGTCGAATATTCTTATCCGTTCTACTTTCCTGGGTGCCCATGCTTATCCGGAAGCATACAAAGATGATCACCAGGGCTATATTGACCTGATTATTAATGATATGCTGCCGGTGATTGGCAGGGAGGGACTTGCTGATTATATAGATGTGTTCTGCGAAAAGGGTTTTTATTCTCCTGAAGAAATGGAAACTGTTTGCAGGGCGGGCATGGAGTATGGGCTGAAGCCTAAGCTGCATGTGAACCAGTTGAACAGTATAGGTGCGATAGCAGCAGGCCTGAGGGCGGGGGCTGTTTCGCTTGACCACCTCGAAACGCTCAATGACGCAGAGATTGCCGAATTGTCGGCAGCTTCTACCGGTACGGGTGGGCCTGTTTGTACATTATTGCCTACCGCGGCTTTTTTTCTGCGGATGGGTTACCAGCCTGCCCGCGCACTTATTGATGCGGGTACTGCTGTAGCACTGGCATCAGATTTTAATCCCGGCTCTTCGCCGAGTGGTAATATGAATTTTGTGGTGGCACTCAGTTGTATACAGATGAAGATGCTGCCTGAAGAAGCCATCAATGCTGCTACGCTGAATGGCGCGCATGCAATGGAGGTACATGATCGGGCAGGATCTGTTACTGTTGGTAAAAGGGCCAACCTCATTTTTACACGCCCCCTGCCTTCTCTTGCTTACCTGCCTTATGCTTTTGGCAGTAACCTTATAGACAGGGTAATGATCAATGGTGAATGGGTAAGAAGTTAGTACAGGAAATTTTTATCCGTTCGCAGAATTCATTTATATTGTGCAATGGAGCATTTTAAATTTTACAGTAAGCATGACATCTTGTCGCTCACAAAGATCAGGCGCTTTGAAACCAAGCTGGGCGAGCGCCTGCAATACGTGCACGATACCGCTCACTGGAGTGAGGAGCTGGCACAATCTTCCATACGTTATATTATCCTGGGTATTCCTGAAGACATAGGCATACGTGCCAATCATGGCATTGGCGGGGCGGATACCGCCTGGCTTCCTTTCCTGTCGGCTTTTCTCAATATACAGAGCAACGAGTTTCTGCCGGGTGAGGACATCCTGATGCTGGGTCACTTTGACTTTGGTGATATCAAATACCTGGTGGAGAAGCATGCTCACGGGCAGGATGAACTGATAGATGCTTATCGTCATGCGGTAAACAAGATTGATGATGAGGTAGAGAGCATCATCAGGGTTATTACATCTATGGGGAAGATTCCCATTGTTATCGGTGGGGGGCACAACAATTCATATCCCATTATCAAAGGCACGGCCAAAGGCTTATACAAAGCGGAACGTATACCGCTTGCACAAATCAATTGCATCAACCTTGATGCGCATACTGATTACCGCACTGCCGAAGGCCGGCACAGTGGCAATGGGTTTCGCTATGCGGCAGAGGATGGATATTTGGGTAAATATTGTATTATAGGCATACACGAAAACTATGTTCCCCAAACTGTACTGATGGAAATACACAATAATCCTTTTGTGGATTATATCAGCTATGAAGAGATATTTATCAGCGAGCGAAAGAATTTTATGCAGGCTATTGCTCACGGAACGGGGTTTACTGAGAATACCTATACGGGGATTGAGCTTGATCTGGATTCGGTAGAGCAGGTACTCTGCAGTGCTGCCAGTCCGTGTGGTATTACACCGTTACAGGCAAGGCAATACCTCAGTTTTGCGGCTACAGACAGTAAGCCAGCTTACCTGCACATCTGCGAAGGGGTTACGCAGCTTGCTGACGGCCGCAGGAGTGAGACGACGGGTAAGCTGATCAGTTACCTGGTAACGGATTTCATCAAAGCTCACCAGCAGTCGTGAGGGACTGGATAGTATCTTCACACTGTTGACATAAAAAGCCCGGCTGCATCGCAACCGGGTAATTTTTTTATATGCATACCAATATGGTGCAGCAGTATATGCTGCGGGCATGATCTCTTTTTCTTCCTGCTCACATTCTGCAACCAATACTTACCGCACAAAAGTCTGGTAAGTATCCAGCGTACCTCCAGGATAAGCCGGGCTGGCAGAAGTATTTACTACATTGAAATTCGTTTCAGTAAGCAGAAGGTTTTTCCATTTGTAGGTTTCACCGGCGATAACTGCATACACGGAGTCGCTTCCTACAAAGGTATAGGTACCTGCGTCTGCGGTAGATTTATTGAACTTATACTCCAGGGTGCCATTGGCGTTAAATAATACATAGTTTTCCGGTAAGGGTTTCTGTACTGCGATACTGTCTTTTACAAGAGCGCCACCATAGTAAACTTTTAACTGTATCCTGTTGATGCTCCATTTGCCCACGATCAGTTGTTCTTTGGGGCGGGCAATGGCGGGGTCGCCTTTTTTGCAGGAGGAAACGGCAATGACGAGTGTAATACAGGCGGTTAGTGCCAGCAGAGAATAAAGCTTTTTCATGCGAACTTAGATTTCCCTGCTAAACGCCGGAAAAGCTGTTTTATTGTGTCCGGGGCTTATGGGTGAAGCGGATAGTGCCGTTTTTCTGCGTATCTGAAGTGATCCTAACCTCGTAACGGTTGTCGCCGTCGGTTACCACCATCAGGGCTGTATTGGGCGGGATTGATCCCAGGTTCTCGGCATACATTACCAGTTCATTTACACCTTTAAGGTTACTGGCGTCGAGGGTAAGGGAAATGGGTTTGTCGCTCAGCCTTTTATTATTGACAATCAGCTTATTATTGTAAAATACGGAAATGGTATCTCCATCGATATCACCGTTGTCATAGAGGTCTACCCTGAAGGTTTCGTGCTCAATTTCTATTGTTTTAAGCAGGCTATTGTTACGTCTTTCGAAGTTGTTGTCAGGATTAATGATTGCTGCAGGATCTTTCTTTGCTATAACCGGCTTATCGGGTGCAGCGGGAATAACTGCCAGTTTATTTACCTCCTCGTTCTTTACTGCCGGGGGGGGAACCACAGGATTACTCTTTGGTTTAACCTGTGTTTTGGCAATGGGGGGTGTTACGGGAGGCGTTGCTTTTGTGTTCTTTGCTACCCAGGGGGCTTTCGTATCGGGCTTCTTTACCGTTTTTGGCTGTGCTGCCAGTTTTTTATTGAAGGAAGGATAGCTGGTTTGCATTACCCTTCGCGTAAGTACTGTACTGCCATAGCCACAATCGCCATCCTGTTCGGGTGCTGGTATCCAGTTGCCTTCGAGTGTTTCTTCATTGCCCTGCTTAAAGAAGGTAAGCCGGTGTACCTGGAAACAGTTACGGATGTGTACGGGCACGTTGGTCTTGGTACGTTCTGTTTCCCTGACCTCTACATATTTACTGCCTTTTTTGAGAAAGCCCTTGAGTTTACAGATGGTATAGTATTTTTTACCCGGCTCGTAAAAATAGGTGTAGGAATAGCCTGTAACGAGGCTGCCATTTACTTCAAGTTCGAGTACATAATCGCATCGTTCTCCACCCCAGCCCAGCATGGAGGAACTCTTGTCTACAAAATAGCCTTTCCACTGACCGGTAAAAGTTTGTGCTTTTACATTACCGAGTGAAAGGTACAGCAGGAAAAAAGGTAAAAGTTTTTTCATTGTTGTTACACTCTTTTCATTTTTTAAACAATATTCCCGGAACATACTCTTATAAAATTAAGCTTCCCGGGGCAGACCGCAAAACCAGTACAGGTCTTTTGTCCGGCATTCCGGTTTCTGTTGCAAATTTCAGCATTCATGCGTAAATACCGCCAATCTTTATCGGCTCAATAGCTAATACTTCGTTAAATTTGCGGCCTGAACAGCTTAAGAAAAGAAGAACAATGATCAAAATTACATTGCCGGATGGGGCAGTAAGGGAATATGAAGCAGGGGTAACCGCCCTGGACGTGGCTAAATCTATCAGTGAAGGATTGGCCAGGAAAGTATTGGCAGCGAGTGTGAACGGAGAAGTATGGGATGCTACAAGACCGATCGGCAGCGATGCTTCGCTCAAACTTCTCACCTGGGATGATGCGGGTGGTAAATCCACTTTCTGGCACAGCAGTGCCCACCTGATGGCCGAGGCTGTAGAAACTCATTTCCCCGGTGCTAAATTCTGGGTTGGTCCGCCTACGGAGAAGGGATTTTATTATGATATAGACTTTGGTGACCGTACGGTTAGTGAAGATGACCTGGTGGTACTGGAAAAAACCATGACGGAACTGGCAAAACAGAATAATATCTACCAGCGTAAAGAAATATCCAAGGCTGACGCGATTGCATATTTTACTGAAAAGGGTGATGAGTATAAGCTTGATCTGCTCGGAGGGCTTGAAGACGGTGGTATTACTTTCTATACCCAGGGTGGCTTTACAGATCTCTGCCGAGGGCCTCACCTGCCTAATACCGGTTTTATCAAAGCGATCAAGCTTACCAGCATTGCCGGTGCATACTGGAAGGGTGACGAAAAAAACAAGATGCTTACGCGCATTTATGGTGTAACCTTCCCCAACCAGAAAGAGCTCGACGAGTACATGGTTATGCTTGAAGAGGCTCGTAAGCGGGACCACCGTCGGCTGGGCAAGGAGCTGGAGCTCTTTACATTCAGCGAAATGGTGGGAGGAGGGCTGCCTCTCTGGTTGCCAAAGGGAACTGCTATGCGCGACAGGCTTATTGCTTTTATGCGCAAGCTGCTGATTGATAATGGCTATGATATGGTAAGTACCCCACACATCGGGCAGAAGGAATTGTGGGTGACCAGTGGTCACTGGGATAAGTATGGTAAAGATTCTTTTCAGCCCATTCATACACCGCATGAGGGGGAGGAATTCCTGCTTAAACCTATGAACTGCCCGCATCATATCGAAATATACAAATTCAAGCCCCATAGCTATAAGGAGCTGCCTATCAGGTATGCAGAGTTTGGTACGGTGTACCGGTATGAGCAACGCGGTGAACTGCACGGCCTTAACAGGGTGCGTGGGTTTACACAGGATGATGCTCACTTGTTTTGTACGCCCGAGCAGGTGAAGGAAGAGTTTAAAAAACTGATAGAGCTGGTGCTGTATGTATTCCGGTCGCTGGACTTTAAGGACTATACTGCCCAGATCAGCCTGCGGGACAAAGTGAACAGGGAGAAATATATTGGTACGGAAGAGCACTGGGAAATGGCGGAAAGTGCTATTATTGAAGCCGCTGAAGAGATGGGGCTGAACACGATCACAGAATATGGGGAAGCTGCTTTCTATGGCCCCAAGCTTGACTTTATGGTTAAAGATGCCATCGGAAGGAGCTGGCAGCTGGGTACGATCCAGGTGGATTACAGCCTGCCGGAACGGTTCAATCTTGAATATATTGATGCGGACAATACGCGTAAGCGTCCTGTAATGATCCACAGGGCTCCTTTTGGTTCGCTTGAAAGGTTTATAGCTGTGCTTACAGAGCATTGTGCGGGTAAGTTCCCTTTGTGGCTGGCGCCTGTACAGGTGAAGATCCTGCCTATCAGCGAAAAATTCGCAGAATATGCAACTAATATTTTGAAAACGCTGAAAAAAGCGGATATTCGTGCAGAAATCGACGATCGAAACGAGAAGATCGGAAAGAAGATCCGCGATACTGAGATGGCTAAAGTACCCTACATGCTTGTAGTGGGAGAGAAAGAAGCTAACGAAGGAACAGCAGCTGTACGTCGTCAGGGTAAGGGTGATCTTGGTGTAAAGGACATCGCTACCATCGTAAGTGAGCTGACTGCCGAAGTAGACGCCAGAAGCAATCTGACATAGTAAACCCCTGATCAAATATATTTATACACTCTAAAATTTAAAAATACAATGCTCCTGCACAGGGGTTGGAGCAAAACAAAAAAGTATGGCATTTCCACCCAGACAACCGAGGGGTAATTTTAATCCCCGTTTCAGGAAAGAACAACAACAGGAACACCGCACTAACCACATGATACGGGTGCCAGAAGTGAGGCTCGTAGGCGACAATGTAGAAGTAGGGGTTTACCCTACGCAGGAAGCTCTGAAAATGGCACAGGCTCAGGAGCTTGATCTTGTAGAAATCTCTCCCCAGGCGACCCCTCCGGTATGTAAGATCATTGATTACAATAAGTTTCTCTACGACAAGAAGAAGAAGGAGAAAGAGATGAAGGCCAAGGCCAAGACGAGCGAGGTGAAAGAGATCCGGTTTACACCAGGTACTGATGACCACGACTTCGACTTTAAAAGCCGCCATGCGGAGGCTTTCCTGAAAGATGGCAATAAGGTAAAGGCTTACGTACAGTTTAAAGGACGCGCTATTATGTTTAAGGAAAGGGGGGAGCTGCTGCTGCTGAAGTTTGCAGAGCGCCTCGCAGAATTTGGTCAGCCGGAAGCTATGCCCAAACTGGAGGGTAAGCGTATGCTGATCATGTTTACGCCAAAAACACAGAAGGTTAAAAAGAAAGATTCTGCTGAATAGGATCAACATAATCAAAGCCGCTGCAAAGCGGCTTTTTTCTTTCCCTGCCTGCGGCATGGTCAGTTTGCTGTTATTCCCTGCCTCATTTTGAACACAATTTGCTGATATGGCTCACTTCTAATATTTTTGCGACTCAAATACAACTGCGACATGCGACAAATAGCTTTCAGGGAAGCCCTCAGGGAGGCGATGACAGAAGAAATGAGAAGGGATGAAAGGGTGTTCCTGATGGGGGAAGAAGTGGCTGAATATAACGGTGCTTATAAAGTGAGCCAGGGTATGCTCGAAGAGTTTGGTGAAAAAAGGGTGATTGATACCCCTATTGCTGAACTGGGTTTTACCGGCATTGCTGTAGGTGCTGCACAAAATGGTTTGCGCCCCATAGTGGAGTACATGACCTGGAATTTTGCTGTACTGCCGCTTGACCAGATACTCAATACTGCCTCAAAAATGCTGGCAATGAGTGGTGGCCAGGTAGGTTGCCCCATTGTGTTCCGTGGTCCTAACGGGAGTGCCGGACAGTTGGGTGCACAGCACTCCACGGCTTTTGAAAGTATGTATGCCAACATTCCCGGTCTTAAAGTGATCTCTGTAAGTAACCCTTACGATGCGAAGGGGCTGCTTAAAAGCGCCATCCGCGATGATGACCCGGTTATATTTATGGAAAGTGAAGTAATGTATGGGGAAAAGGGAGAGGTGCCTGAAGAGGAATACCTGATTCCTATTGGTAAAGCCGATATCAAACGTGCGGGTAAAGACGTTACAATTGTATCTTTTAATAAAATGATGAAGGTAGCGCTTGGTGCTGCTGAGGAGCTGGCCAAAGAGGGTATTGAAGCTGAGGTGATTGATCTGCGCACGATCCGTCCGCTGGACTGGGTAACGATAGTGGAATCGGTAAAGAAAACCAACAGGCTGGTGATTGTGGAAGAGCAATGGCCTTTTGCCTCTGTATCGTCAGAGATCACTTATTGCGTTCAGAAGGAAGCATTTGATTATCTTGATGCACCTATCCGCCGGATTACCAGTGCGGATGCCCCCATGCACTATGCTCCCAACCTTGTTGCAGCTTATCTGCCGGATATACCCCGTACGGTAAAACTGGTGAAGGAAGTGATGTACCTGAAAAAGTAACATGTTGAATGCTATAATACTGAACCGGGCGTTTGCCCGGTTTTTTATTTACGTTTGCCTGTTCTTTTTATACCAGCGGTAAATGGGCATAACTCTTAATGGGTATATTTGTTACTAAGGGTATCTGCGATGGTTAGGACTGGTTTGTTGCAGGTATTTGTTAAATGTTGTTCCTATATCCTGATGATGCAGCATTAATTGCGTTGAAGTACTCCCGTAAATTTTAAAACCTGTTTGCATGTTCCAGGCTACCGGCCACCCTTTCAGAAAACAATTGATATTATGGTGCAGCATCGCCCTGTTCTTTCTCGCCCCGGCATATACTCTGCACGCACAGTCTTTACCTATCACCTTCAAAATAAGCGATAACAGAAACGCACCGGTTGGCTTTGCCAGTGTGACTATTATCAACCGCAGCGATACGCAGCAGGTTATCAAAAAAACGGCCGATAGTGCAGGGATGGTGGGTACGGCATTGCTCCAGAACCAGCAATACCTGGTACGCATCTCGGCTACGGGATATGCCCCGGTTGAGAAGGGCATTACAGTAACCGCCAAACAAACCTTTTTTTCTTTTACCACTACTGCTATTGCTACTTCGCTCCAGGCGGTAGTAGTCACTTCAAAGCGACCATTGATCAGGCAGGAAGATGATAAGACCATTATTGACCCTGAAAACATGGTCGGCAGTTCTACCAATGCATACGAGGTGATTGAGAAGACGCCGGGTATATTTATGGATCAGGATGGTAATATTTACCTCAACAGTACCACACCTGCTACCGTGTATATTAATGGTAAAGAGATGCGTATGAGCGCTGCCGATGTGGCTACGATGCTCAAAAGCCTGCCCCCGGGTGCTATTACTAAAATAGAGATCATGCGTACGCCTTCTGCGAAATATGATGCTTCTGGTGCGGGTGGTGTGGTAAACGTTATTCTGAAAAAAGGTGTAAAGATCGGCCTTACGGGAAGTATCAACGCTGGTATGAACCAGGGTGTATATGGTAACCAGTTTTTGGGACTCAGTCTTAATAATAATACAGGTAAGGTAAGCTCTTATTTCAATGTGCAGGGCAACTTCCGTAAGGGGTATGAGCAGATTATTACCGACAGGAAGTTTGCGTCAGACTCTCTTTTGTCGCAGGATGCTTATACGCGCTATCCTGCGCGTTCTTTTTATACGGGGTATGGTATTTCTTACCAGGCCGGCAAGAAATGGGAGCTCAGTTATGATGGCCGCATCAGCTTTAACCATTCGGATAACGAGACTGTTAACGGCTCTGTGATCCGTAAGTTGAGCAGTAATACGCCCGTATCCCAGAACCTGGGCCGCATTGGTAATGATGCCAATAGCCTAGGTATTTATCAAAGTGCGGAAGGCAAACTGAAGATTGACTCGGCGGGCTCCGAATGGAGCGTTAACGTTAGTTATAACTATAACCGTAACCGTACTGCGCAGGTTTTTACCACCAATTATGAAGCGCCGGTGGTAACGGTCTTTGGTGGTGATGGAAATATCAATGCCGATCGCAATTTCTTTATCGCTCAGACCGACCTGAAATGGAAGTTTGATAAACAGTTCACGGCGGAAGCAGGGGTAAAGACCTCGCTGCAGGGGTATAAAAGCTTTACAGAGTTCTTCAGGCTGTTTGGTGGTGTGCGCAGTAAGGATATAGCGCGTACGAATACTTTTAATTACAGGGAAAATATCAACGCTGCTTATTTGCAGGCGTCTAAAACATTTGCGGGTATTACGCTTAAGGTTGGTACACGCCTGGAGAATACGAATATGAGTGGTCGTCAGTTCGTGCCGGGTGATACTTCTTTTAACATTCATCGTACTGACCTTTTTCCTTATGTGTACCTGAGCCGTAATCTCTTCAGTATTATGGGGTATCCGCTTAAGGGGTACCTTGTGTACCGGCGTACGATCAGCCGGCCATCTTACGAGTTTCTCAATCCTTTTCCGCGGTTTGTGGACCAGTATCTTTCTGAAACGGGTAACCCTTCTTTGCGGCCGCAGTTTACGAATAACTATGAGGCGAATGTGAGTTATGATGAAACGCCTGTGCTGGCTGTTGGCCTGAACCAGACCAAAGATATTTTTACCAACGTGATCTACCAGGCTGACAGCAGCAGGAGTGTGGCCATACGTACTTATGATAACCTGGGAACGAATAAAGAGTTTTATCTCAGGGGTACGGGTGCACTTCCTCCCGGGGGGAAGTATTTCTTTGTGGTGGGGGCGCAGTACAACCATAATTTTTATGAAGGGCTTTATGAAAATAAGCCGCTTTCCTTTAAGCGCGGCAGTTGGTTTTTCTTTACCTACCACAGTCTTAAGCTCGGTACGCGTTCTCAACTGGGTATGTATGGCTTCCTGAGGTTAAAGGGCCAGCAGCAGTTTTATGAGCTGGGTTCTTTTGGTGCCCTCAACATTAATGTCAATCGCCAGTTCTTTAATAAAAAACTCACTATTACGCTCAATATGAGCGATATGTTCTTTACCAATAAGAATAGCTTTATTCTCAACCAGGGCACGGTTAGTGCCAGTGGTCTGCGCCAGTCTGATACGCGGCGTGTGGGTCTCAACCTGCGCTACAATTTTGGTATCCGTAAAAAAGAGGACAACGGTAATATGTTTAATGTAGAATCTAACGACCGCGCTAACTGATTTCATAATTCATTAAGGTGTAATAATTTCTCCTGTACCAAAGGATTCTGTAGCTTGATGCGTCAAACTATTATATCATTTGCAGGACGAGGAATGGATAGCACAATTAAGGCTCGGGGATGAGCGGGCTTTTAAGCTGCTGGTAGAGCGCTATGGCAGTCTTGTGTATAATACCGTTCTCAACATTCTGCAGGATGCTGATGAGGCTGATGATGCAGCACAGGAAGTTTTCATCAGGGTGTACGAGTCGATTGGCCAGTTCCGGGGGGAGTGTGCCCTTTCCACCTGGTTGTACCGGGTTGCTGTGCGGAAGGCTATTGACCTCCTGCGGCGGAAGAAAACAAGGGCAGCACTGCGGCAGTGGTTGCCCTGGTGGATGCCTGACGAAAGGAAGTCTGCCACAAGTCCTTTTTATCACCCGGGTGTGCAATATGACAAACGCGAAAAAGCGTCTGTATTGTTTAATGCTATCAGACAACTTCCCGAGAAACAACGCATTGCTTTTACCCTTGTTAAAGTGCAGGGTATGTGTTATGCGGAAGCATCGGAGGTTATGCGGCAGGGTGTAAAGGCTATAGAGTCGCTTATTACAAGGGCTAAGCAGAATTTGCAGGAGCAATTACAGGAATATAAAGATTTGTGATCATGAAAAAGAATATACATACGCCGCTGACTGATGAGTATCTTAAAAGCCTTGAAGGTATACAGCCTGCCGAAGCAGGTGAATGGTTTTATGCCCGGCTCAGGGGGAGGATGCGGCAAACGGAGCCTGACGGAAGGTCTTTCCGGCTCCGGCCTGCATTGGTGATTGGTATGCTGGCCGGGCTGCTCGTACTCAATGGCTGGATGATCAGTGAACTGCGGCAGGCTTCTCCGGCAGCAGGCAGCTTACCGGCTACAGCGCAGGACTTTGCGCAGGAATACAATCTTTCTATTCAGTCAAATTATTAAGCAGTTATTATGAGCACTTCTGCAAAAAACAAATTCTTAACCTGGGCAGTAATACTGTTGCTGCTGGCGAATACGGCAACCATAGCTTATTTCTGGTTGTACCGCAAAGGTCCGGCAGACCACCCACGGCAGGGACAGGGTTCTGCTGCAGCGTTCCTTACAGGTGAGCTGGCTTTGGATGCACAGCAGCAGAAGGCCTATGAAGAGCTGGTAAGGTTGCACCGGTTGGCTGCACATCCTTTGCGCGACTCGATCCGTATTGCGAGGGATGCTTTCTTTGATCTGCTCAAACGGGATAAGGTAAGCGATAGTGCGTTGCAGGCAGCGGGGAGGGCAGTGGGCGATATAACAGGGCGCCTTGACCTTATTACCTTTGATCACTTCAGAAAGGTGAGGGTACTTTGTACTGATTCGCAAAAGATAAAATTTGACTCGTTGCTGCACCGGGTGCTGCGTATGATGGGAGAGCCAGGCCCGGGAGGCAAGCCACCCCAGGGAGGCAGGCCACCCCAGGGAGGCAAGCCGCCCGGTAACCCGCCTCCACCCGATGCTGACAGACCGCCGATGGATGATGGCCCGCCACCGGGAGAGGGAGGACCACCACCCGGGACAAGCCATCCCCGGCGCTGATATTTTTTCCGGTAAAGAAGGATTGGGATTACCCCATACGTCTGACATATAATTTATAACAAAACGAACAAAACCGATATATGATACAATTCAGGACTGTAATCGTAAGCAGTGTACTTTTCTTCATGGCATTATCCTGCAAAAAAAGTGACTCAGGCAGTGGTTCTGGTACTACTACTTTACCTGATGTATATAAAAAGATATATGGTGCAACATCTGTATATGCCGAGGGCGATTATGTGTATATAAAGTCGACGGGCGTACCCGATCATAAGAGTCCATACTTTCAGGGTACGGCCTGGGCTGCAACAAAGTATGAGGCTTACAATGGAACGAACCCCATGTGGAGCCAGAACCCTAATAAGATCGCTTCGTTCAATTTCACCTTTAAAATTCCCCTTAACCCACAGAAGGCCGCCACCAGTCAAGCTACGCCATTGGGACCAATAGGGGTATCTCTCAATGGCGTACCTTTTTACAACCAGTACGCGGGGCCATCGCAACCGCTGACCAATGAGATCAACTCTTTTGATCAGTATAATGGTCATCCCCAGCAGATGGGTGGTTACCATTACCACGCCGAACCTTTTTACCTGACCACCCAGAAAGGGAAAGCAGTGTTGCTGGGCTTCCTGCTTGATGGCTTTCCGGTGTACGGGCCGGAGGAGAACGGAGCGCCGGTAACTAACGCGATGCTGGATGCCTATCACGGGCACAGCCATGCCACTGCCGATTTTCCCGGTGGCATCTATCATTATCATATTACGGGGCAGGACCCTTATATTAATGGAAGCGGATATTATGGTACGCCGGGCACTGTTAGCCAGTAAGCTGTTGTATGGCGTCTGTCTTTTACTGGCAGCCTGCAGCAATCCTACTCCAATGGTATATGTTGATGCAGCAACGGTATTGCCGGACCGGGCTACAGGTTTGCTGTATCACAATGCTGCACCCGTTACAGGAATTGTCTTTGCGTGTTATCCGAATGGGGATACCGCATTACTGCAACCCTGCCGTAACGGCAGGGAGGAGGGCTGTGTAAAGCAATGGTATCCTGGCGGGCAGGTTGAAGCGGAACGCTGGTATCATAATGGTAAAAAAGAAGGCCTGCACAGGGGATGGTGGCCCGATGGAAAGGTTAAATTTGCTTACCATTTCAGTAATGGAGAATATAATGGGGGGGTAGAAGAGTGGTATAATAACGGGCAACCCTTCCGGGTAATGCACTACAGGGACGGGCATGAGGAGGGAATGCAAAAAATGTGGTATTTTAACGGCCAAATAAAGGCAAACTATGCGGTCTTCAAGAACAGGCGCTATGGATTATCGGGTACAAAGAACTGTATCAATCTTCCGGACAGTATTCTTGCTAAGCGTTAGCTTAACAGGGATGGTATGGATGGCCGGTTGCCGTACGCCGCCATCGCCACTACCATATTTCAATACACCTGATTTTACACCTCTTTTCCTTGCTCCTGATGCGGTGGATAAACTGGTACCTCATACCATCGGTAGTTTTTCTTTTACCGACCAGGCGGGGCAAACTATTACACAAAAAAATATTGAGGGCAAGATACATGCCTGTAATTTCTTCTTTACGAAGTGTGGCAGTATTTGCCCAAAGATGACGCAGCTAATGGGAAAGGTACAGGAGGCTTACCGGAATGACAGCAATATTGTACTGCTCAGTTACAGCGTGATGCCTGAAGTGGATTCTGTGGCAAGACTGAAGTTGTATGCAGAAACGAATAAGGTGGATCATAACCGCTGGCACCTGCTTACCGGCAGCCAGCCGGCGATATATGACCTGGCCCGAAAGAGTTATTTTGCCGAGGAAGAGATCGGCTATACCAAAGACAGTTCTGATTTTCTGCACACTGAGCATATTATACTTGTAGATAAGAACAAACGTATCCGCGGCATTTATAATGGCACGCTCGAACTTGAGATTGACCAGTTGATTAAGGATATTGCGCTGCTGAAGAAAGAGAGTGAGTTATGAACCTGCCTGTGGGGGGTATGGAAGTTTGTAAAAAGTTGGGTTCAGGTGCGTGTGCCGAATAAGAGCGAGCCTATGCGCACCATTGTACTGCCTGCTTGGAGGGCGACTGTATAATCGCTACTCATGCCCATGCTCAATATGGTAAAGTTGTGAGCAGCAAAAACACCCTGTTCTTTTATCTCATTAAAAATGGTTTCGAGGCTGGTAAACTCCTGTTTTATCAAAGCGGTATCGTTGGAGAAAGAGGCCATGCCCATGAGGCCGCGCACACGTATGTGGGGTAGGGGGGAGGCTGCAAGCGTTTGTATAAGTGTGGCAAGTTCTGTTTCGCTGAGGCCGAATTTGGTTTCTTCGCGGGCGATGTGTACCTGGAGCAGGCAGTCGATAATGCGGTGTTGTTTAGCTGCCTGTTTGTTGATCTCTTTAAGGAGGCTGAGGCTGTCTACCCCGTGGATGAGGTGTACAAACGGGGCGATGTATTTTACTTTATTGCTCTGGAGGTGACCGATAAAGTGCCAGCGGATGTCTTCAGGCAATGCTGCAGCTTTATCTACCAGTTCCTGCACATAGTTTTCTCCGAAATCGCGCTGGCCGAGCAGGTAGAGCGTGTTGATATCCTGAATGGGTTTGGTTTTGGATACGGCAACAAGGGTAGCTTTTCCCTGAAGGGAAGCAGCGATTGAGGTGTAAGTGGGTGTATGTACCGGCATAGTAAAAAGAATATGGCTATGGTATGTGGGAATGCCTGCAAAATTAGGGGTTGGTGACGGTCTATAAAAAATGTGCAGGTATAAAAGCCTGCACATTCTTGCTATCGATAATTCATAACAGGGTAATCAGTTATTTCAGGATGCTCCTGCTGATCACTATACGTTGTACTTCGCTGGTGCCTTCGTAGATCTGTGTGATCTTTGCATCACGCATCAGGCGTTCTACGTGGTATTCTTTTACAAAGCCGTATCCGCCGTGTATCTGTACGGCTTCGGTGGCTGTCCACATAGCTGTTTCGCTTGCGAATACTTTGGCCATGCTGCCGCTCAGGGTATAGTCGAGATGCTGGTCTTTTTCCCATGCTGCTTTCAGGCAGAGCAGGCGTGCTGCTTCGATCTTTGTAGCCATATCGGCCAGTTTGAACTGTATGGCCTGGTGGTGCATGATCTCTTTACCGAAGGCCTTACGCTGCTTGCTGTATGCGAGTGCCCTTTCGTAAGCGCCGCTGGCGATGCCCAGTGCCTGCGATGCAATACCGATGCGGCCACCTGCGAGTGTTTTCATGGCAAATTTAAACCCAAAGCCATCTTCGCCTATGCGGTTTTCCCTGGGCACTTTAACATCGTTAAAAAGGATACTGTGTGTATCGCTGCCGCGGATACCCAGCTTATTTTCTTTAGCACCGACGGTAACGCCGGGCAGGTTTTTTTCGACAATAAAGGCATTGATGCCGCGGCTTCCTTTTGCAGGATCCGTTTGTGCGATTACGAGGTAAACAGAAGCTGAATTACCATTGGTGATCCAGTTTTTGGTACCATTGAGGAGGTAGTGATCTCCTTTATCTTCTGCCGTGGTGCTTTGCGAAGTGGCGTCGCTGCC
The DNA here is from genome assembly GCA_964590975.1 of uncultured Ferruginibacter sp. GTDB lineage: Bacteria > Bacteroidota > Bacteroidia > Chitinophagales > Chitinophagaceae > Ferruginibacter. The sequence goes on from CAZPXP010000006.1 coordinate 130,702, forward strand.
GGCTTCGGGTTCGCTGAGCAGGAAGGCGCCGATATAGAGTTCGCCGTCTTTCTTACCTTGTGCCAGCGGCGTCAGGTATTTATGTTTCTGTTCTTCTGTGCCATATTCCTGCAGGCCATAGCAAACAAGGCTGTTGTTTACACTCATACATACACTTACACTCGCATCTACTTTGCTGATCTCTTCCATTGCGAGCACATAGCTCACTGTATCCATACCGCTGCCGCCATAGCGCTGGTCGACCATCATACCCATGAAGCCAAGGTCGGCCAGTTTCTCAATCTGTTCTTTAGGGAATTGTTGTTTTTCGTCCCTGTCAATAACCCCGGGCAGACATTCGTTTTCGGCAAAGTCGCGCGCTGCCTGGCGGATCATCAAATGCTCTTCTGAGAGTTGAAATTGCATGTCAATCGTTTTAGTTATGGGGGCAAAAATAGTAAAATGACGGCAAAGCAGCGGGGATAATTGTGCAGTATTGCATACAGCATCTATTCTTAACAGTTGTTTAAATCTGGTACCTTTGCCCTGTGAAAAAGGCAAGTACGGCACAGCAAAACCTCAGGGTACAGCAATGGGTAACCTTGCTTGCGATTGTGCTGTTTGCGCTAAAGGTATGGGCTTGGTCTATCACGGGTTCTGTAGCCATCTTAACCGATGCTCTTGAAAGCATCGTTAATATTATCGCCGGTCTTATCGGGCTGTACAGCCTGTATGTAAGTGCCAAGCCAAAAGATAACGATCATCCTTATGGGCATGGCAAGGCCGAGTTCGTGTCTGCTGCCGTAGAGGGGTCGCTTATCATTATCGCCGGGGTGGTCATCATTTATGAAGCCGTTCCTTATCTCCTGCATCCCAAACCTTTGCGGCAGGCTGACAGGGGGCTTATAATTGTAGCTGTTACGGCCCTTATCAACTTTTTTGCGGGTACTTATTGTGTACGTACGGGCAGGCGTAATCACTCGCTCGCCCTTGTTGCCAGTGGCAGGCACCTGCAAAGCGATACCTGGAGTACGCTGGGTATTATTGCCGGGCTTATCCTGATCATTATTACCGGCATTGGCTGGCTGGACAGCGCCGTTGCCATTATTCTTGCCTGCTTTATTATTTATACGGGTTACACTATTGTGCGTACCTCTATTGCCGGTATTATGGACGAGGCTGACAAAGCCCTGCTGGAAAAGATGGTGGCGATGCTCAACGCGAACCGCAGTGAAAACTGGATTGACCTGCACAACCTGCGCATTATCAAGTATGGCAGTGTATTGCATATGGACGCTCACCTGACTGTGCCCTGGTACCTGAACGTACACGAAGCGCACAGGGAGATAGATGTACTTGCCAGCCTTGTAAAAAACGAGTTTGGGGAGTCGATGGAACTCTTTGTGCATTCGGATGGTTGCCTTGATTTCAGTTGCCGTATCTGTAGGAAGGAAGACTGTGCTGTACGTAAACATGCCTTTGTGCAACAGGTTACCTGGACTATCAGTAATATCTCTGCCAACAACAAACACCAACTGGAGAGCGGTGCGCGGTAAAACCTATATGCGCGCAAGGTGCCCTCTTACGATGAGGTATTGTGCTGCGCAGTATGTAAGCATAATAAGCGGGCCTGCGAAGGGGAATGCCTGTTGAAATTTATTAACTGCCAGCAAAGTGTCGGAAACAACAAAGCACAGGGCGCCGCCGGTAAATGCGGTTGCTGCGGCACGGTTTACGCCCCGGCAGGCATAGAGGCTGCAGAGCAGCATAATGGTAATGACTGCGGCATAGACCAATACGGGCAGGCGCATTTCGCCAAGGCCGGGATATAGCCACCATACCAGCGCTCCTGTATAAGCCAGCACGGGAATAAACAGGTAGGGGTATTGTTTGAGGAGTGATTGGGCGGGGCGTATGCGGAGAAAATAGATGATATAAAAAACATGTGTGAGCAGGAAGCAGACCAGGCCTCCGATAAAGAACAGGGCGTGCTTTGATTCAAACAGCAGGAGTATATCGCCCATCCAGGCAAAAATGAGCCCGGTAAGGAGTATTCCCTGGTCTTTACCCGGCGGCATCAGGGTGAGTATCCAGCTTATCAGTACGGGAACAAGCAAGGGTTTGGTGATCCAGGTCAGGATCGGCCATGTCATGAGCGCGGCGAGTATGTTGAGCAGTGCCAACGTACAAAATATATAGGAAAAGCGTTTTTTGTTAGCCAGCGGGTCCATAAGAATATAAGCAGTTTAATTAAGCTGAATAAAGGGCGAACCGCCAAAGAACTTCTTAAGTGAATCACGCGTATGTAAGGTATCGCTGAGGGGCGTGGTGAATGGCAGTGCTACCCGGTACCCTGTAGAATCTTTAGGGTAAAGGATCACTTTATGGCCATAGCTGGTGAGCCGGGTATAGGCCCTTTCGGCAGCTTCTTTGGTAGGATAATCCTTCAGCACCACCCTGAAAGTATATGCTGAAGCAGGGGCGGTGGTTGGGGGGGGCGTGCTTACTTTGGGCGAATCGGGAAGGGTAGTATTTGCAGTAACTGCGGGACTATCTTTTTTAATCGCTTCTACCGGCTCCTGTTTGGTTACGGGGGGAGGGGTGGTGGTTTCGGCGGCCTGCCTGCCTGAGAGGAAGTACCAGCCCGCCCAGCCCAGCCCGCCCAGGATCAATATTGCCACCGCAATGAGAAAAGGTTTTTTATTTATCTTCTCTCTTGGGGGGGTATCAAAAGAAATACTGTCGTCTTCCGTTTTTTCTTTTAAAGGTTTATTTGCCACTTCTATACGTGGTAGTATAAACTGCCCTGGTGTAAAATCGTAGCCGCTCTGCTGGCTTTTCTGAAGGGTTCCGATACCTTCAAGGCGAAAGGGTTTACCGATGTTCAGGAACTGTTTTCCGAGTATGATAAAAGAATCAAGGTCTGCAGAAGCCAGCGGTTTGATCTTACGTGTTTGCTGTACAATAAAATTGATAAGATTGTCGTCTTCCAGTACTTTTGGATCGTAAGTAAAACTGATGGCATCAGCAGGGATTACTACTTCTTTATCGGATTCTGCCGGGAGTGTAATATTGTCTGCCAGTTGAAAGGAACCAATACCTTGTAAATGTAAATACTTATGATTGTACAGATATTGGACAAGCAGTTGTTCTATTTTCATGAATGAACATTGAGTGCAACAAACCTAAGGGATATTTGTTACATAACAAAGCAAATGTTCCTTTTGTAGTAGCTTTGTAGTATGGTAACAGATAAGGAAAAAGAGTTCCTCCTGTATTGGGAGCGGTCAAGAGTATTTGAGTCGGGTTTTATGCGCAAATTGTTAAGTGGTCTTCCCATGGCCATGCTATTTGGCCTGCCCATCCTGCTATCGGTAGTGGCTGTGCAACTCTTTCTTCCCGAATGGAGCACCAAAATATCCAAAACGTCTTCTGGTACTTATGTAATTGTGTTTATTGCCGTGCTTATTGCCGTGCTGTTTTATGCTTTTTTCCGCAAACACTATCAGTGGGAAATGAATGAACAGCTCTACAGGGAGTTAAAAGAAAGAGAAAAAGCAGCGCGTGCTTCCGAAACGCAGTTATAATGCCCTACCTTCGTAAAAAGATTACTGAATGAAGAAGTTTTTTCTGTTGTTGATTGTTGCATTACCGCTTACATTTATTTCCTGCAAGAAATCGGGTACTTCCTCCTGCCCGTTTACTGAGTCTTCTGCTGTAGCCACCACTGCTGAAATAAGTGCATTACAGAATTATATTACTGTTAACGGATATACTGCTACGCAGCACAGCTCCGGTGTGTTTTACAATATTACTGCTCCTGGTACGGGTACTGTATCTGCCGGGCTCTGCTCTACTATTACTGTAAAGTATACAGGCAAGCTTACCACTGGCAGCACGTTTGACAGCAATACTACAGGTGTACAGTTTCAGTTGGGCCAGCTTATTGTTGGCTGGCAGAAAGTACTGCCCCTGCTGCGGTCGGGGGGAAAGATCACGCTTTACATTCCACCATCGCTGGGGTATGGCGACCGCGAAGTAAGAGACAACAACGGTACCCTGCTCATTCCCTCCAACTCTTACCTGGTGTTTGAGATTGAGCTTATGAATGTACAATAACTGCATCCGCATATTTTATTAAACAGGCTTTGTCGTATTATGGCAAAGCCTGTTTAACTTTACGACGTGAGCCACGAATCAATTTCTATTTTCGACATGTTTAAGATAGGGGTGGGGCCTTCGAGCAGCCATACCCTCGGCCCCTGGCGTTCTGCCGGGCTCTTTGCCTCTGCTTTGCAGGAGCAGGGGTTACTCCTGCGTGTACAGCGGCTTCGGGTGCTGCTGTACGGTTCGCTCGCCAAGACGGGCAAAGGGCATGGTACGGATGTGGCGGTACAGCTTGGATTGAGTGGCGACGATCCTGTTACTTTTGACGTTAACGAGATCAATAACAAAATAAATGGCATCGGGGAGCGTAAAAAGATGCTGCTGAATGGCAGCCACGAAATTGATTTTGATCCTGAACCGGATATTGAATTCCTGATGTCCGAAAGCCTGCCCTTTCATCCTAATGCACTTACTTTTCTTGCTGATTTTGACGATGGCGGATCCATGGCTATGACTTACTATTCTATTGGCGGTGGCTTTGTGATCAGGGAGGGTGAAGCGGGAGGCAGTAAGAATGCGGTTGTATTACCTTTTCCGATCAATACTGCCGATGACCTGCTGCACTGGTGCAGGAAAACGGGCCTGTTGGTGAGCGAGGTTGTTATGGAGAATGAGAACGCGTGGCGCCCCGAAAGCGAAACGCGGGCGGGCATATTACAGATATGGAAAGTGATGCGGGAATGTATTTACCGCGGCTGCCATGCAAGGGGTGAACTGCCCGGCGGGTTGCAGGTAAAGCGCAGGGGGTATGAGCTCAACAAAAAACTTATTGCAGGCAGGGGTTACAGTGACTATGATACCTGGGTGGCTACCATACGCCAGGGGGGTAATGATTTTAAGTATACCCTCGACTGGGTGAGTTGCTTTGCCCTGGCGGTTAATGAGGAGAACGCCTCTTTTGGCAGGGTGGTTACCGCGCCTACGAATGGCGCTGCCGGGGTAATACCCGCAGTGCTGCAATACTATGTTGCTTTCTGCGACGGCAATGCGCCGGAGCGCATCATACAGTTCCTGCTTACAGCGTCGGAGATTGGGAGTATTTTTAAAAAGGGGGCTACGATTTCTGCTGCAATGGGGGGGTGCCAGGCCGAGATCGGCGTAAGCAGTGCGATGGCTGCGGCTGCTCTTACCGAATGCATGGGAGGTACGCAGCGGCAGGTGCTGATGGCTGCCGAAATAGCGATGGAGCATCATCTTGGTCTTACCTGCGATCCTATCGGCGGCCTTGTTCAGATACCGTGCATTGAGCGTAATACGATGGGCGCGATCAAAGCGATAACCGCTTGCCAGCTCGCGCTGCAGAGCACCCCTGATTTTGCCAAGGTCAGCCTCGATACCGTTGTCAAAACCATGTGGGATACGGCCCTTGATATGAACAGTAAGTACAAAGAAACCGCCGACGGTGGGCTCGCTGCCAATATTCCCCTCAGTCTTCCTGAATGCTGATCATCCTGCGGCATAAAAGCGGGATAGTGATAAAAGTATAGTAGTGGTATAGCATGAGTATGGTAACATCACTGCAACATCACTACAACATCACCGCAACATCACTGCAACATCACTGCAACATCACTGCAACATCACTACAACATCACTGCAACACTGCTGTGAATTTACTGTTTTACGCGGGTGAGGGAGGGGTATTTATCTGCAACTAACTGGCGGTAAGGCTTTCTTGCAGAGCGGCAGGGTAATATTATTGCAGGTTAAGGGAGTGTTAAAATCTCCGGTAAAAAAATCTAAGGGGCACTTCAGAGTGGTATTGAAGTGGCTGTGCGGGGGCATAAAAAAGCTGCCCTGTCATCATGGCAGCCTTTTGTTATATCAAAAAATCTGTTGTAAGATCTCAGACCGGGGACTGTGCGGGCGGGGAATCTTCGTCATTCATCTCCCAGCAATTCGCGTTCAATTTCTTCCATCTGAACGATATCCCAGGCTTCACTTTCTGTGGGTGTTACATTCATAACTTCCAACAGTTCAAGCGATTCCAGTTTGTCTTCTATTGCCTGCTGCAACTCGCATATTACAAAAGAAGCATTTGTTTCATAAAACTGCTGCTGTGTTTCTGCAATTGATGCAAGTAAGGTATCATCAGCCTCGCTCACGTCTTTGAGGTTGAGTACGATATGCTTAACATCTTTTTCCAGGTAGGGGAGCAGGGTATTACGCAGTTCATCTGCCATATTAGCAGATAAAACATGTTCTTCTGGCGTTATTACAGTAAATTTTTCTTTGGTATCCGTTTTGACCTGCATAAAGTATCGGGTTTGATTTATCAGGTGTAAAATAAGCTGAAAATCCGAATCGTTGCATCCCACCAGCGGGAATTATTCCGGCCTTCCGCTTGTCTTTGTCAACTTTTCAACATATCAACATTTATAGACCTGGGTAAACTCAGTCTCGGAAATATTCGTTATTATTGTAACAGCTAAATTCAACCAGGAATGGATAATAATTTTTCGGCACAGGTTAAGGAAATCATTTCCTACAGCAGGGAAGAAGCGCTGCGGTTAGGGAATGACTTTATCGGCACCGAGCACTTAGTGCTGGGACTGATCAGGGATGGAGAGAACACAGCAGTGAAAATACTCAAAGCGCTGAATATTGACCTTTATGAATTGAGAAAGGAAATAGAAATGGCGGTTAAAGACAAAACCGGAAAGAATATTGCCAATATCAATTCGTTGCCGCTTACGAAGCAGGCAGAAAAGGTAATCAGGATTACAGTCCTCGAAGCAAAATCGCACAAGAGCCCCCTCGTAGAAAGCGAGCATCTCATGCTTTCCATTCTCAAGAACAAAGAAAATATCGCCACACAAATACTCAATCAGTTTGATGTGGATTATGACATTTTTAAAAATGAACTGGGTTTCGTTACCAGCAATCCGCCCCAGGCAGATTACAACGAAGAAAATGAAGACGAGTTTGATGAAGAAAGGAAACAATACTCCCAGCAGCAACGCAGCCAGCGGGCTTCTGCTACGAACCAACCCAAAACTAAAACACCGGTATTGGATAATTTTGGTCGTGACATTACCCGTCTTGCTGAATCAGGGTCACTCGATCCTATTGTAGGCCGGGAAGCGGAGATTGAGCGTGTATCTCAGATTCTCTCCCGTCGTAAAAAGAATAACCCCATACTTATCGGCGAACCTGGTGTGGGTAAAACAGCCATCGTGGAAGGTCTTGCACTGCGTATTGTGCAGCGGAAAGTAAGCCGCGTGCTGTTCGATAAACGCGTTGTATCTCTCGATCTTGCTGCACTGGTGGCAGGTACCAAATACCGCGGCCAGTTTGAAGAACGCATGAAAGCGATTATGAACGAACTGGAAAAGAACCGTGACGTAATCCTGTTTATTGACGAAATACATACTATTGTTGGTGCGGGTGGCGCCAGTGGCTCGCTCGACGCCAGCAACATTTTCAAACCTGCCCTGGCACGCGGCGAACTGCAATGCATCGGCGCCAGTACGCTGGATGAATACCGTATGCATATCGAAAAAGATGGTGCGTTAGACAGGCGTTTCCAGAAAGTGATTGTAGAACAGCCGAGTGTTGAAGAAACTATACAGATACTCAACAATATTAAAAGTAAATACGAAGACTACCACAATGTAAACTATAGCCAGGATGCTATTGATGCCTGCGTGAAACTCAGTGACCGGTATATGACTGACCGCTTGCTGCCCGATAAAGCCATTGACGTGCTGGATGAGGTAGGTGCACGCAAGCACATTAAGAACATTAATGTGCCGGAGGAGATCGTAGAGCTTGAAAAGAAGATAGAAGATATTAAGCAGGAGAAAAATAAGGTGGTGAAAAGCCAGCGCTTCGAAGAAGCTGCTTCTCTCCGCGATACAGAAAAGCGTTTGCAGGAAGAGCTTGAAAGGGCGAAGAATGAATGGGAAGAAGAAAGTAAACACAAACGCTTCCCGATTGAAGAAGAGGATATTGCCGAAGTAGTGAGCATGATGACCGGTATACCTGTAAAAAGGATGGTACAGGCAGAAACAGAAAAGCTGCGCCGCATGGCTGGTGATCTGGAAGGTGCCGTTGTGGGACAAGAAGAGGCTATTAATAAAGTGGTAAAAGCCATACAGCGCAACAGGGTAGGGCTGAAAGATCCCAAGAAGCCCATCGGTACATTTATCTTTCTCGGGCCTACGGGTGTAGGTAAAACGGAACTTGCCCGTGCTCTTGCCCGTCACATGTTTGACAGCGACGATGCGCTCATCAGGATTGATATGAGTGAGTACATGGAGAAATTTACTGTGAGCCGCCTGATTGGTGCACCTCCCGGTTATGTAGGATATGAAGAAGGTGGTCAGCTTACAGAAAGGGTTAGACGGAAACCGTATTCTGTGATCCTGCTCGACGAAATCGAAAAGGCACACCCGGATATCTATAACATTCTCCTGCAGGTGCTGGATGATGGACAGTTGACTGATGGTCTTGGCCGTAAGGTAGATTTCAAGAATACAATGATCATCATGACTTCTAATATTGGTGTTCGCCAGTTGAAGGATTTTGGTGAAGGTGTGGGCTTTGCTACCGCTACCCGTCAACAGAATGCAGATGAGAATAATAAAGCGGTGATCGAAAAAGCATTGAAACGTACATTCAGTCCTGAGTTCCTCAACAGGATCGACGATGTGATCATTTTCAATGCCCTCACCAAGGATCATATCTTCTCTATTATCGACATCCTGATGAAGGGCGTAATGAAACGGCTTACCAGCCTGGGCTTCTCGCTCGAACTCACAGCGGAAGCTAAAGACTTTATAGCAGATAAAGGTTACGACTCACAGTTTGGCGCACGTCCTCTCCACAGGGCGATCCAGAAATATCTCGAAGACCCCCTGGCAGAGGAGATACTGAATATGAATATTAAAAATGGAGACATAATGGTCGCTTCGCTTGATAAAGAGCAGGGTAAGATCGTTTTCTCCCTGAAGGAACAGGAGCTGAAAGAGGAGGCGAAATCTGGTTCTGAAGCCTGATTTCCAGAATAGTATGATATGGAACAAAGCCCCGGCTGTTACAGTCCGGGGCTTTTTGTTGTGCATGGTAAACGCATAACTGGTATTTGTTTATGCAAAATGCTAAAGTGGTTTGAGAAAGATATGGCGGTTGGCAATTCTGTCGAGCTGGGTATACAGATCGTCTTCGCTCGAATTATTCAGTACATGATAATCCGCTATGGCAATAGGGCCACCTTTCTCAATCATCTGTATCTCAAGCAGATCTCGCTGGTCTACCTCAGCAGGCTGAAGCGGACGTACGGGCCGGTTCTTTAACCGCTCGTAGCGGATAAGCCGCTCTGAATGGTTGGCAATAAGCACGAGGCTGGGGCCATATATCTTTTTGAGGTACAGGTATTCTGAAAAACTGTAAAGGCCATCGATCAGCAGATCCTGGTTGCGTGAAGTGGCTGCCGAAATAGCACCTATCGCCAGCTTTGCGATGGCATCCATCCCGTTATTGACGCGGAGATCTTCCCTTACGATACGTTCATTATTACTTGTTACTTCAAGGTTCCTCTGCCGCACTTCTTCAATAACATAGCCGCCAAAGTAAATGGTGGTGAGATCATATTTTTTTTTCAGGTAAGCTGCGGAAAGGGACTTACCCGTACCACTAAGACCTACCACCGCTACTACTTTAGCTGCTGACATACTGATTTTGTAAGATTGATAATGTGGAGCACAATAATAAAACAAAAAATGCAAGCATGCTTTCAATTCGATTTTTTATTTATGCTACCTGTACTAATATACAATGACTGCTCTCTCTCATTTGCAGGTGCCGGGGTTTACAGGTGCCAGCAGAAAAAAATATAAAAAAATTTGCACATTTCAATTTTAATAGTATTTTTACGGTCCCTAACATTGAGTAATTCAATAATATTTGTTGCCTTGAAACACAATGAATCTCCACTTGCAGCACAGTACATGCCGTTGGCATTATGCTGTGGATAACAAATACTAATAATATATAGTCGAAAACTTGTATAAGTAAGATTAGTTAGTACTTTTACGCCCGCTTACTAAAACGGGCTATCCAAAAATCCTCTAAGAAGCTTACCCGGTCTTTTAAGCCCGGTGTTCCGGAATCATTTTGATTCTTTCTTTGTTCAGGCTTGCAACCAATTATTTTGTACGCATGTCTAACATGAAAACCGGAAACCGAGTAGTCCAATCACAAGAATCCTTTTGAATGTCCCCGCACCGGAATGCAATGATCCGCATGTCCAGACCTTGAGTACTCCAGTGTATTCCATTATCATTTGACAAGACTCTGCTTATTGAGCACCGCTGTGGCATGTGAGTCAGCGCCACTCAGGAATACGTCATTTCGAATAAATAAACATACAAATGGAACAAACCTCTACACAAGTAAGAGTAGCCATTAAAAAGTGCTTGGTTCTCTTTCTTACAGTTTTGGGTCTGTCGCTTTCGACAGCGACTTTCGCCCATAGGGTTGAATACTTTACAGCTTCGGGCTGTGCGGTAGGTCAGAATGTTACCGTTGATGCTACCATTGCTTCTGCCGGGGCCGGTACCTGGTATCATTGGCAGTACAAAGACAATTCCGGCACATGGAAATGTTTTGTCAACGGAACCAACTCTATCAATGGTACAAATTTTACCGTATCTGGTGCTTCAGCAATTAATATTGCCAACGACGCACCCAAACTGATCATCAGCAATGCCACAGTAGCGCTCGAAAATGTTTTGGTGCGTGTACTGATGGCTGATGGCTTTGATCCCTGTCCTCCCTATTCCGGTTCGGTATGGGGTGGCGATATTACCGCACCCGAAGAAGGTAAAAACCTTCGCCTGCATATTTATACAGGCTCTGGTGATTGTGGCGGTACTACACCGGGATGCCTCGGTAACATTCTCACTAATACAGACGGGTATTATGGCGGATTTGAAGCGGTAACCTATACCAGTTCTTCTGCCACATTTACATATAAGAACTTTGGCGCAACTGCTGGTTCTACTGATTTCTCATGGGGTACCGCGGCAGGTACCTACCAGACATTGAACAATCCTGATGCAGTTAAATCGTCATACAGTCCGATAGCTCCTGCTTCAGGTAACTACCAGATGATCGTAAACGGCAGCAGCAATGCTTCTAACAGGGTTTGGTATAAAAGTGTAAGTGTATCTGGCGGTGCCACCTATTCCTTCTGTGTATGGGCTGCCCGTATCGACGGTACGGATCCTTCTATTCAGTTGAATGTAAATGGTACACAGGTGGCGCTCACGGCTATGGGCTCACAAACCATCGGTACATGGGTACAGGTTTGTGGTACATATACTGCCCCTATCGGTACAACTTCCGTAGAAATTTCTATTAAAGATAAAAATGCAGGTACCGGTGCAAACAATTATGCACTTGATGATATCTGTTTCCGCCAGACGGTAGCCCCGCTTACGCTGGGTAACTTCGTATTCTACGATCCGAACAACAACGGTATCTACGAAGCTGGCAATGGTGAATTTGGTATTGATGGCCGCACCGTGAGGTTGTATGCCGATGCCAATAACGACAATGTGCCTGATGGTGCTGCACTGACTTCTACTACTACCAACAGTGGCGGTTTCTACAGCTTCAGCGTTCCTGCCGGTAACTACATCGTAGGTGTGGTACTGCCCGCTGGTGAGTTTATCTCAACGCCGAGCACTGATCCTGACGATAATATAGACAATGATAATAATGGTGTGTTTACCGCAGGTGATAATACGGCAGGTAAAGAATACTTTGGTAAAGCGATTACGCTTTCAGCAGGTGCAGAACCTACCGGCGGCAACACCAACAATACTTACGACTTTGGTGAATACAAAGGACAGTCACTGGGTGATTTTGTGTGGATAGACATTAATAATAACGGTGTGCAGGATTCTGGTGAAGCTGGTCTTCCCGGTGTAACAGTTACCCTTAAGAACAGTTCGGGTACTACTATCGCTACTACCACTACTGATGCCAACGGCTACTATCTCTTCTATGATATCGCCGCAGGCAACTACCAGTTACAGTTTACCACACCTTCGGGTTATGTGGCTTCGCCTTCTAATCAGGGTGGTGACGATAATAAAGACAGTGACCCCGTTAGTGGTGTGATCACAGGTATTACGCTGGCCCCCGGTGAGTTCAACCGCAGCTATGATGCCGGTTATGTTCCCAATAACCTCGTCGGCTCAATTGGCGACAGGGTATGGAACGACACCGACCGCGATGGTATCCAGGATGTCGGCGAGGTTGGCATAGCCAGCGTAACAGTTTCGCTCTACAATAGTGCGGGTAATCTCGTGGCTACTACGTTTACAGATGCACTCGGTAATTACCTCTTCAGCAACCTCCCCGTTGCAGCAGCAGGTACTAATTACCAGGTACGCTTCAGCCTGCCCGCTGAATACGCCTTCTCTCCGCAGGCCGCTTCAGGAAGCAATAGCACTAATGACAGCGACCCCAATGCCACAACAGGAAGAACGGGCAATATCACACTTACGCCTGCTAATAAAGACAGGGTGGACGTAGACGCAGGTATGTACTATACTATTCCTGCACGCATCGGCGACTTTATCTGGAACGACCTGAATAAGAATGGTGTACAGAACACAGGTGAGCCCGGTATTGCAGGTGTAACAGTTACGCTCTACAACAGTGCGGGTACACCGATCCGTACTACTATTACAGATAATAACGGTTACTACCAGTTTACGGACGTTGCTATCGGTACATATACTATAGGTATTACTCCTCCTGTAGGATATGTCCTCTCCGGTCTTGACCAGGGTGGCAACGATGATACAGACAATGACTTCGATATTACCAATTATCGCACAGCTCTGTTCAGTGTTACTGCCGGAACAACCAACCTCTCTTTTGATGGTGGTTTGCAGATAACACCAACAACCAAAGCTGCCGTGGGCGACAGGGTATGGTACGATCTGAACAATAATGGTCTCCAGGATGCTGGCGAACCTGGTGTTCCAGGCGTGACTGTGCAGCTCTACAACACTTCAGGTACATTGATTGGTACACAAACCACCGATGCTTTTGGTTACTATATGTTCAACAATGTTGAGCCAGGTCCTATCACCAACTCTATCAACTATTACGTGAAATTCTCTAACCTGCCTGCCAGCTATGTACTCGTAGCTGCCAACGTAGGTGGCGCAGCCAACTCAGCGATTGATAGCGACGTGAGTGGCGCAAATGGTGCAGGTACAACTGCCAGCTTCAGGCTGGTGGCTGATGAAACAAGGGTAACTGTTGATGCAGGTATCCGTAACACCAATGCACCTTCACTGAGCACATTGGGTGACTTTGTATGGTACGATGGTAATAAGAACGGCCTTCAGGATGCTGGCGAAGCAGGTGTGCCGGGTATAACTGCTACGCTCTTTAATGCCACGACCGGTGCAGTGATCAAAACCACTACTACTGATGCAAACGGCTTCTATCTGTTTACCGACCTCCCGACAGGCTCATACAGCGTAGGTTTCTCCAGCCTGCCAAGCGGCTATATCTTTACTGGTAAAGACCTGGGCAACGATGCGCTGGACAGTGATGTTGATCCTTCAACTGGCAGAACAGGAACATATACCATTACAACAGCGGGCAGCATACTCACCGTAGATGGTGGTATTTACGCTACCCCTAATGTAAACGATGCAAAAGCTACCATCGGCGATAAAGTATGGAACGATACAAATGGTAATGGCATTCAGGATGCCGGCGAACCCGGCGTACCCGATGTAACCGTTACACTTTATGCCGGCGATGGTACAACAGTTATCGCTACCACCACTACAGACGGTGCCGGTAATTATATCTTCACTAATCTCAACGCAGGTAACTATGTGGTTGGCTTCAGTAGCCTCCCCACCGGTTATGTGTTTACGACACAGGGCGCTGGCACAGATGTTACTAAAGACAGCAACCCCAACACCGGTACAGGTAAAACAACCGCCATCACACTGGCAGCTGGTGAGATCAACCTGACCATCGATGCAGGTATTAAAGCAAGTACACCGAAATCTGCACTGGGTGACATGGTATGGTTTGATAACAATAATAATGGTATCCAGGATGCTACAGAAACAGGTGTGGGTGGTGTAACAGTAACCTTGTACAACAGTGCAGGTACTGCCATCAAAACAACCGTTACTGGCGCTACAGGTAAATACCTGTTCTCCGATCTTGATGCTGCTACCTACACTATAGGCTTCAGCAACCTCCCCGCAGGTTACACGCCAACCACGCGCAATGCTGCAGGCAGCACTGCTGCCAACAACAGTGATGCTATCGTAGCCACTGGCAGAACAGGCAATATCACCCTCGCGGCAAATACTACCGATCTGACCTGGGATATGGGTATCGTAACTACTACCAGGGCCGCCCTCGGCGACTACGTATGGAACGATGCCAACAATAACGGTATCCAGGATGCTACTGAAAAGGGCGCACCCGGTGTAACTGTTACGCTTTACAATACTTCTAACGTAGCGATCGCTTCAACAGTAACAGACGCTACAGGTTACTATATGTTCAATAACCTGAATCCCGGTACCTATACCGTAGGCTTCACCAACCTGCCGGTGAATACAGTATTCACTACCAAGAGTGCTACCGGCAGTACCGCCGCCAATAACAGCGACGTAAACGTAGCCACAGGTCGTACCGACCAGGTTGTACTGGCAGCAGGTACTATCAGGACTGATATAGACGCAGGTCTGATCTCCAACTTTGCGGCCGTAGGTGATTTTGTATGGTTCGATCTGGATGCAAATGGACGCCAGGATGCCGGCGAACCCGGAGTACCCGGTGTAACTGTTACGCTGTACGATCAGAACGGTAATAAAGCAGCTTCTGCAGTAACCGATGGCCGCGGACGTTATTTCATCAATAATATCCCCGTACCGGCCACAGGCGCCAGTTTCACCATTGGCTTCGCAGATTTACCGCTGAACGCAATAGGATACACGATCAAGAATGCTCCTGGTGCAACTGCAGCGACCAACAGCAATGCCAATCCTGCTACAGGCCGTACCGATCCGTTCACACTCGTGCCCGGACAAACCGACCTCACCATTGACGCAGGTATCCTTACTGAAACAGGTGGTCCGCTGCCCATCACTATCACCAGCCTTAATGGTGTATACGTAAACGGTGTGTCTAAGCTCACATGGGCTACGCTCAGCGAACAGAATTTCAGTCACTTCGAAGTAGAATACAGTACCAACGGTACCAACTTCAACAAACTGGGCGATGTAGCGGGCACAGGCAACAGCAGCAACCGCATCGAATATGGCTTTAACCACCTGCAGCCGGTAGCTGGCCTCAACTACTACCGCCTTAAGATGGTAGACAGGGATGGACGTTTCACCTACAGCAATATTGTAGCCCTGAACGTTAGCATCAAAGGCCTCACGATCACCAGCGTTTACCCCAATCCGTTTATCGATAAAGTGAATATCGCTATCGCTGCTGCAAGCAACGAGAAAGTAGAGATTACCCTCTTCGATAACACTGGTAAACTGGTATACACCAATCTGGCCACCACACAACGTGGCAACAACAACTTTGCCATCAGCAACCTGAACAATCTCTCTTCAGGTACATACCTGGTACAGGTTAAAGCTGGTGATGTGATACTGACCAAGCAGTTGACGAAATAGTCATAAGAAGTTAGATGACCAAGCACAAACAAAGGATGTCCCCTGGTGTAACAACCAGGGGCTCTTTTATTTAGCCATGTTGTAAGTCGGGAACAGGTGAAATTAATATGGTGATTGCAGGCACAAAGGCACTATCCTGCTGTCCAGGTCTTTTCTGCTGCTTCCAGTTCGGCCTCTGCCCCGAAGAAATCCGCCAGCTTTTCGATGACAGCTTCTACCATAGTATCAGGGCAACTTGCTCCGCTGGTAATCAGTACATTTACCGGTCGGTGAGCAGGCAAGAACGAAACAGTTTCAATCTCTTTTTTCTGCTGCAGGCTATAGTGACAGATGAGTTCGGGTGAAATGATCTTTTCAGCATCACTGATAAAATAGGTAGGTAATTTAACCTCGCAGAGTTCTACCAGGTGGCTGGTATTACTGCTGTTATAGCCGCCTACAACAATAGCAAGGTCGGCAGGTGTATCAAGCATGGCATCCACGGCTGTTTGATTATCATTCGTAGCATAGCACAAAGTGTCTCTCGTATCCGCAAAGTGTTCCCCCGTTTTACCTTCCCCGGGCTGGTACCTGTCAATCATCACCTGTTTCAGGTAATCTGAGATGGCCTGGGTATCACTGGCCAGCATGGTGGTCTGGTTAACCACACCGATCTGCCGGAGGTTGTGATCCGGGTCAAACCCTTCTGAGAAACGCCCTGCAAACTCGGTGGCAAACCCGCTCATTGGCCTGGTTCCGCTGATATAGGCACCAAGGCTGATAGCTTCGGCCATATCATTGATTACCAGCGAAGGTGTATTAGCAGCCACATGAGAAAAAGTAGCCCTGGTTTCCTCGTGCGTGGGTTTACCATGTATGATGACTGTATAGCCCAGTGCGGCAATCTGTTCGCTGCGGTTCCATACCTTCTCCACAAAAGGGCAGGTCGTATTGTATTTCTTAGTATCAGTACCGATATTTTTCAACCTTTCTTCAATAGCCAGTGTGGTACCAAAAGCGGGGATAATCACGATATCCTCGGCAGTCAGTTCTTCAAAAGGGAGTAGTTGCTTACCATAGGTATCCTGTAAAAAGCGCACACCCCGCGATTGCAGGTCGGCATTTACCTGTGGATTATGAATCATTTCGCTGAGCAGGAAGATCCGTTTACCGGGGTTCTCCTCCACGGTGCGGAATGCAATTTCAATCGCATTTTCTACCCCATAGCAGAAACCAAAATGTCTGGCAAGATATATATTCAGGTTGCCCAGGGCCAGCAAGGTGGGGGTAAAATCCTTCTTCATCTTATCGTCCTGCCTGCGGCGTTGCTTGATGCTGCTGATCAGCGCGCTTCTGTAACCGGTGGGAATCTTAAACTGCTTCATTATAATAGTAACAATTGCAAAGGTACATTGTTGTGGCGTGAGTATGTTGCTCCGGGGAAAATCGATATTTTGCCCTTAAATTTGGTGCATGAGAAAGATAAGCCTTGCTGTATGTTCATTGCTCCTTTTATCTGCCTGCAACGATGCCACGCAGGAAAAAACAGCATCAAACAAAAAACAGGAAAAGTTAATGAATACAGCATTTCAGCCCCTCGAATGGGTAAAGACCACAAACGTTTATGAAGTCAATATCCGGCAGTATACTCCGGAAGGCACTTTTAATGCTTTTGCAGTTGCCCTGCCAAGGCTCAAAGCCATGGGGGTAGAAACCCTGTGGCTGATGCCCGTTACGCCAATTGCACAGAAAAACAAGAAAGGCAGCCTCGGCAGCCCCTACGCGTGCAGCGATTATACAGCTATCAACCCCGAGTTTGGTACATTAGATGACTTTAAAGCACTGGTAAAAAAGGCGCATGAAATGGGTTTTAAACTCATCATCGACTGGGTGGCTAACCACACAGGATGGGATCACCGATGGACTAAAGAACACCCCGAATACTACCTCAAAGACAGTGCTACACACGACTTTAAGATTGCCAGTGGTATGGATGATATCATTGAGCTGGATTATAAAAACCCTGCACTGCGCAAAGCGATGATCGAAGCCATGCAGTACTGGGTAAAAGAATGCGACATTGATGGCTTTCGCTGCGACCTCGCATCATGGGTGGAAGTAGACTTCTGGAAGGAAGCCCGCCCGCAGGTGGATGCTGTAAAGCCACTATTCTGGCTGGGAGAATTCGATGAGCTGGAAAACCCCGACTATAAACCCGTCTTCGATTGCAGTTATACCTGGACCTGGATGCACGCCACCAAAACTTTTTACCAGCAACACCAACCCCTCGATAGTCTGCTGCCCTTATTGCACCGTTATGATACTGTGGTTAAGAACTCCATGAATCTATGGTTTACCACCAACCATGATGAGAACAGTTGGAACGGCACAGAGTATGAAAAATACGGCGATATGGCGAAAGCACTTGCCGTATTCAGTTGTACGTGGAATGGCATACCGCTGGTATATAGCGGCCAGGAGCAACCCAATCATAAGCGTCTGCAATTCTTCGAGAAAGACGCGATTGCCTGGGCAGAGCCACAGGCATTATCTGGTTTCTATCATAGTTTGCTGGAACTGAAAAAGAATAACCCCGCACTTCGTGCAGGTGATCCTTCCGTATCAACTTACCTGCTGAAAACGGGAGTGGAAAAGCAGGTACTGGCCTACCTGCGCAGGAGCGGAACGCGCGAAGTACTCGTGCTGCTGAACTTTAGTAAAGAAAAGATTCGTTTTGAAGTAAAGGATGATGGCCTGACAGGTGTTTTTAAAAGTGTATTTGGGAAAACAACCAATGACTTCTCTACAGAAAAATTCTTTGAACTGCAGCCATGGGAGTTCCTGGTATATGAAAAGTAAAAAGTAGTTATGGTATAAAGAAGGAACCCCGTCTTTTACAGACGGGGTTCCTTCTTTATAAGGCAGATGCAATTTATTCCAGTTCGATCTCGTAATCATATATCCCGTCGTAACCGGGATAAAAACCACTGAGTGCGATATTGGTTGTATTGCCAATTGCTACCCTGATATCTTCTGTTCCTTTTATCTCCCTGCCATTAATCTTAAGGATGATAAAACCATCTTTCATGCGGGTCTGGTTGTTGAAAGCACCATCTTTGATCTTCTTTACAACAACCCCGCCATTAATACCATACTCCTTCGCTTTTTTGGGGTCAAGTGTGGCAAATTCTGCGCCCAGCTTGAGCAACAGATCGTTCTCGTCTTTTACGATATCGAAGTTGCCCATCTTGTTTTTAAGCACAGCCGTAGTGCTGTACTCTTTGCCATCACGGCTGTACTGGATGGCAACCTTATCGCCTGGTTTAAGTTTAGCTACAGACTCCTGCAATTCGCTGCTGCTGTAGACTTCCTGGTTATTTACCTTACGGATAATGTCACCTCTTTTCATACCGGCTTCTGCTGCAGCACTTTCTTTCTGCAATTCAGTAATTACCAGTCCGTCACCCTTAAAGTTCAGGCCAATAGCTTTTCTTTCGTCTTCAGAAATATCGCCGGTATTACTTGTTCTTACACCGAGAAACCCACGCTGTACATTACCATAGCGAATGATATCATCTACCACTTTCTTTGCAATATTTACAGGTATAGCGTAAGAATAGCCACTGTAGAAACCGGTCGGAGAGTAGATAGCAGAGTTAATACCGATCAGCTTACCATCAGGGTTGATCAGTGCCCCCCCACTATTACCTTTATTTACGGCTGCGTCTGTCTGGATATACGATTCAACACCCGAAGCGCCTACCTTTTCAGTATTCAGGCCAATGCTGCGTGCCTTGGCACTTACAATACCTGCGGTAACCGTTGCTTCAAGATCGAGCGGATAGCCAAGCGCCAGAACCCACTGGCCGATCTTTACCTCATCCGAATTACCATACACGAGAAAGGGAAGACCCGCGGCCTCTATCTTGATCACAGCAAGGTCATAGGAAGGATCGCCACCTACTACCTTAGCCTTATATGATTTCTTATTGCTGAGCGTAACGAGCACTTCGTCAGCTTTGTCCACTACGTGATTGTTGGTTACGATATAACCGTCTTCGCTGATGATAACACCACTGCCCGAAGCACGCTGTTCAGGAACAACATTACTTCTTCCGAAGAACTGTTCAAAAATATCATCACCGCCAAAAAAATCATCAAGCGGCGTACGCTGGCGTTTAGGTAAACTGTTGGTTAACTGCTTAGCGTTGGTTTTGGTTTTGATATGCACCACTGCTGGTATGGCCGCCTGTGCGGGGGCCGTAAAATCAACACCCGGAGTAGTTCCATCCTGACCAAAAAATCCTGCCTGTTTGTAATTGGAGGGGATCACGCCGTTCACCTGGCCTGCGTAAGAATTATTCTTCTTTACTGCTTTACCATAACCCCATATAATACCGAGGGTGGTAAGGCCACTGATCAGCACTGTGAATAATACTTGTTTAATTTTCATCGTTATAGGTTTTACTTTTTTGTTTACTTATCAGCGGGATCATTTTCCATATCCTGCTACTGCAAAATAACAACGCAGAAACAACATAGAAGCACCGCCTGCCATCTTTAACATATCATTAGGAAGGGCTTCGTAGTTTCACTACAAATATAAACAATTACAAGATCAGGAAGGTCACAGGGCGAGCAAAAACTGGAGCGTATCCACACCATCAGCATAGTCCGTCAGGGAAGGAGACTGAACGCTACCAAAGGGGAAATGTCCATGCCCGGTAAGGCACTGCACCTCATCATTATCCACCAGGGGGGCGGCGCTGTTGGCAGGGTCATCATAAAAGCTGTAATTCAACTGGCCAACGGGCGAAAACAGGGCTTCACTTTCCGTAAGCAGGATGGAACCATTGGTCATGTAAAACCGGTTGTTCATGATTTGAAGAGTCAGGTAGTAGTCATAATTATTCTTGTATTTATCATGCTCCGCAAAATAACTGTACTTATCAAAGGCCCTGAGCAGTGGAACAAAGTCGTATTCCCTGGGTACACGTATATGGGTAACATTACGGCAACCCAACCCAAAATACAAGTGAACATCATCCGCAAGCCCCTCCAGTTCAGCGGCCGTTTCACTTCCATCCAGTATGGCCGCCGAAGTACGGTTACGCCTGATGATGCTGGGATAGCGGGAAAAATAATAGTCAAAATAACGGGCAGTATTACCGCTGCCTGTCGCAATATAGGCGTCGCACCCTTTGAGCATATCTGCAAAAAAAATATATTCTGTTACGGCCGGGTTGGCATCAATAATTACTTCAACCAGGTGTTTGAGTAATATATTGTCTTTGCCTGAAAGTTTTATCGTTTGACGGTGTCCGCTTATGAAAACACAGAGAAAGTCATGGAACCCAACCAATGGAATATTTCCGGCCATTACAACACCAACGTTCCGGCCACCGATATTATCATCAAGATGATAATGGCCGGCCCAGTTTTGCAGCAGGTCTTTCTGCAGAAAATGAGTAGTAATGTTTTCAGTGGCAAGCGTAACGAACTGGGGCGTAAACCATGGATTATGTGCATAGGCTTTATCTATTGCTGTTTTCAAGCTTTCCGGCGATTCCTTAAGGTATTCACCCAGGGTGCTTAATACATCGATCCTTTGTGCTAATGTCATGTTACTGCTGCTTTTTCCGGTACAAGGCTGCAAGGTAATCCCACTGTTTCAAAAAGCCGAAAATTAAGTTGGCATTTTATTTTTCAGTCCTTAACTTGCATATAAAATAAAACAGGAATAGATGTCTATTAAGATCACTGACGAATGTATTAATTGCGGTGCCTGCGAACCCGAATGTCCTAACAATGCCATTTATGAAGGCGGCGTAGAATGGGCAATTGCAGACGGTACTACAATCAGGGGTGCATTCACACTTATGGATGGAACAACGATTGAAGCTGAACAGAAAAATACCCCGGTAAGCATGGATACTTACTATATAGTATCCAATAAATGCACAGAATGCCAGGGCTTTCATGAAGAACCACAATGCGCGGCAGTATGCCCCGTAGACTGTTGTGTTCCCGATGAAATGTACAGGGAAACAGTTGATGAGCTGCTGGCCAAGAAGGAAAAAATGCACATTTAATGACTTTTGATAAGGCGTAACAGCCTGACACTGGCGGGTGATATTTCCCGCCGAACCGGCGAGGGTATTGCAAAATACTTTCGCCTTTTTTAAATGAGCGAAGCATGCTAAAACTTTTACCTCTTTTATTTGCTGCAGTACTTTTCACGGGATGCCTGCAAAATGGCAAACCTCCGCGTGTACGTACAGATGCCGCCGAAGAACCCGGCAAGGGTGAGATGGAGGAGGAACGGGCCAGGCTGCTCGAAACAGATCGTACCTTTTCAAACCTGAGCGCGGCTAAGGGGTATAAAGCGGCCTTTCTTGATTATATCGACAGCAACGGGGTTTTGTTGAGGCCCGATATGGCACCCATTATCGGGGCTGATGCCATCGACTACCTGAGTCAGCAGAGCGACGACAGTTTTACAATGACCTGGGATCCCAGGGGAGGCTCGGTTGCCCGTTCGGGAGACATGGGTTATACCTATGGCCTTTATTCTATAAAACCCAACGCCCAGGACACTGTCATCTACGGAACCTACGTTAATGTATGGAAGAAACAGGCCGACGGTACCTGGAAATTTGTACTGGATTCCGGCAACGAAGGCCTGGAACCCTGACCCGCGGCGGCAGGATGTAAATTTAACAACCTGCGCAGCTACCACATGCTGCCCGCGCTTTATATTTGTCAAATAATATTTACCACGTTACATGAAGAAAACTATTGCGCTGATCACCGGCGGATATTCAGGAGAAGCGGTTGTATCCTACAAAACTGCTGTAACCATTGCTAATCATCTCGATCCCGAAAAGTGGGTGTGTTATAAGATTGACATTCATCCCGAAGGCTGGCATTACCTGTCGCCCGGTGGAGATAAAATACCTGTAGACAAAAATGATTTCTCTCTTACCATCGATAGCAAAAAGATATTGTTTGATGCTGTGCTGACGGGCCTGCACGGTACCCCCGGGGAAGACGGTAAACTTATGGGGTATTTTGATATGCTGAACATACCTTATACCTGCTGCGACTGCGCAACGTCGGCCCTTACTTTTAACAAACGGTACACGGTAGCTGTAGCTGCCTTTGCGGGCTTGCCTGTGGCCAAATCAGTTCACCTTTTCCGCGATAACCCGGTGTCGGCAGCAGAAGTGGCAAGCCTGCTTAGCCTGCCCGTTTTTGTAAAACCCAATAACGGAGGCAGCAGCATAGGCATGAGTAAAGTCACGGAATCGTCTGCACTGCAGGCAGCCATAGATAAAGCCTTTCATGAAGATGACCAGGTGCTTGTGGAAGAACAGGTAAAGGGACGTGAGTTTACCATTGGCGTGTTCAGGCATAAGGGTGAGATCATAACCCTGCCTATTACTGAAATCATTCCTAAAAAGGATTTTTTCGACTACGAGGCCAAATATGAGGGCGCCAGTGAAGAAATTACCCCGGCTGTAGTTGATGAAGCGATCGCAGCATCTATACGAAAGTTGGCCACTAAAGCCTACAATGTGTTTAATTGCAAAGGAATTGTACGGATAGACTATATTTACAACGAAGCAGAAGGGACGCCTTATATGCTGGAGATCAATACGGTACCGGGGCAAACAGATGCCAGCCTCGTGCCACAGCAGTTAAAGGCGATGGGCTGGACGCTCAGCCAATTCTATACGGCTCTTCTCGAAGAGTGTCTGAAAGCAGAAAGCTGAGATAAACCATAAACCATTATTCATCATTATATAATTTATTATAAGGAGTGTTTAAATTCATTACTAACAGGCCATTCTGGGTGAATCTGCTCGTAGCACTGATATTGGCTTTCCTCATGCTGTTTATTTTCCTGAAGATGCTGGGATGGATTACCAAGCACGGTGATACTCTTACTGTTCCGGCCGTAACAGGTAAAAAGACTACTGAAGCCATCAAATTGCTTGAGAGTAAGGGCTTCGATGTACAGATACAGGACTCTATTTATACCGATACCCTGGCCAGAGGCATTGTAATCAAGCAACTGCCGGAAGGTAATGCTTCTGTAAAATCAAACCGTACGGTATTTATCACGGTCAACCGTGTTATTCCACCCATGTTTGATATGCCAAAACTGGAAGGCCAGAGCCTTGCAGCCGCACTGGATATCCTGGAACGGCATCACCTCAAACTCGAGGATACCCTGTTCAAGCCGGATTTTATGAAAGGCTATGTGCTCGAACAGCAATATAAAGGCGATAAGATACCCGCCGGCGCCAAGATACAGTGGGGTAGCAGGATTACTCTTGTGATTGGTTCGGGTATTGACGGAGAGAAAAAGATCGTTCCGGATATTATCGGTATGTCTTATAGCGAAGCCATGCTGGCACTCGAAGCCGAAGGCATCATTGTATCTCCACCAATCGCCTCCGGGCCAATAGGTGATACTGCCGCGGCCTTTGTTGTAAAGCAAAACCCCACGCGGTTTACAGAAGAAAACCTGCCCAATTTTATCCAGCCCGGCCAGGTAATGGATATCTGGATATCAATGAACAGGGAACCACTCATTACAGATAGTGCTCAGAAGAGAAAACCAAAAAAAATAGAATAATGACAAATATCACAGCCGAAGAGGTAAAAGCCCGTGTAGATGCCGGTGAAAAGCTTAACCTTGTAGACGTTCGTGAACCGCACGAACATGCAGAGTTCAATATCGGCGGTTTATTACTGCCCCTTGGTAAAGTACAGAGCATGCAGGTAGAGGAGATCGACGACCTGCGTAAAGATGAAATAATCTGCTACTGCCGCAGTGGTAACCGCAGCATGCAGGCTGCCATGGTGCTCGAACAGATGGGCTTTTCCAACGTGAAAAACCTTGTTGGCGGTATGATGCTCTGGCAGCAAATCTACCCGGGATAAGTTACCCTTCTTCATTTCTACATCTTCATGGTAACGCCAAACATTATGTTGAAGCCAGCCATGGGGAAGTAATAATTTTCTGTAGTCAGCGATCCTCCGCTGATATAGCTGAACGTATACCCATTCGGTTCATACTTCCGTGAAAAGATATTATTAAGTTGCAGTTGCAGTGCAACCTCTTTTGGAGATTTTGATGCAAATGAATAGTTGAAACGCCAGTCCTGCACAAAGAAGGGGTCGAGGCTTCTGTTTGCCTGGCTGGTATTGTCGAGATACTGCCTGCCCACATAACGGTTGATGCACTGTACGGAACCATTTTTTACAGGTAGCAGGTTGAGTATCCCATTAGCCATAATACCGGGCGAAAAAGAAATGTTGGTACGTGAATAGAACTTTGTCTGCTGCCCGCCATTATCATAATCATCAAGGTATTCTGTAAAGTTCCTGATCTTATTGCTGCTCAGTGTAAGGTTAGCCGACGCCTGTAACCAGGGAGTAATCTTCTGCATACCCTGTAATTCAATACCAAGGCGGTAACTGGATGGAATATTGATGCGGGTATATGCGCCTACATCGTTGATCTTGCCCGTTTGTACCAATTGGTTGCGGTACAGCATAGCGTATGCATTGATACCAACGCTATGCATACTGTTATTATGCTCAGCACCCAACTCAATATCATGCATCATCTCCGGTTTGGGTACCTGTGTTATACCCGTTTCAAAATCATCGCGGTTTGGCTCTTTACTGGCCAGTGCATAAGAACCGTACAGTTTCCAGTTATGTGCTGTATATGTTAATCCAAATTTAGGATTAAAGAAACCCCAGCTTTTGTTTACAGTTACACCGGGAGTATTGCGGAAACCATTCAGGTCATAATGAACCGTTCTGAACTGGAGATCGGTAAAACTCTGCCAGCGACTGTTGAACCTGATTGTCCATTTGCTGTATACCGAGCCTTCTGTTTTCAATGCATCAAGTTCATACCAGCGGTACGCGTCGGGTACACTGCCCGCTACTGCCGCCCATTTTACGAGGCCATAGTGTGCACCTTCATACCTGTTCCATCCCCCGCCCAGTACCAGGTCATTTTGCTCACCGGTATACTGGAAAGAAAAAATACCTCCATAGAAATAATTATTTAACCAGAGCTGCCTGATCATATCTGTGCGGGTGATGGTAGTTGTCCCGTTATAGAAATCCGGCAGGCCATATTTGGATAGTTGCTGGTTGGCCTTATACTGCTCATAATACCCTTTACCCCGGGTAAGAAAGAAAGCAGTATTAAACAACCAGTGACGGGTCAGGTTCCTGTTATAAAAAAGCTGGTAATGCGTTTGCGTATAGTTGTCCGTTTCATTATCATAAGGCAGGCCGGGCTTTTCTGTACCTGCGCTGTTGTAAGTACGGTTGGTATTCAGGTATGGTTCAGGCACGCCATTCCAGGCCTGGTAGGTCTTCTCTTTGCCACTGAATATATTGATGCGGAGAGATTGCTGCTGGTCTGTATAAGCCGTGCTGGTATAATAGGATTGTAGCTGACTGGCTGCCCGGTCAATATAGCCGTCACTGCTGATGCGCGAGAGGCGGGCATCGAAGGTAAAGTGTTTGCCAAGCAGGCCCGTGCCAAGTTTAAAGCTGTGCCGCCAGGTGTTGAATGAGCCCGCCGAATTAGCCAGTTCAGCATAGGGCTTGGTGATGAGTTCGTTCGTAGAGAGATTAATACTCGCCCCGAAGGCGCCGGAACCGTTGGTGGATGTACCTATGCCCCTTTGTATCTGTATGCTGTTTACCGACGACGCAAAATCAGGCAGGTCAACAAAAAAAGTACCCTGGCTCTCTGCATCGTTATAAGGGATACCGTTCAGCGTTACATTGATGCGGGTAGCGTCCGTACCCCTGATACGCAGGCCTGTATATCCTACACCATTACCCGCATCCGTATTAACTACAACAGAAGGGGTATTGTTGAGCAGGAAAGGAATATCCTGCCCCAGGTTGGCCGCAGTGATCTCTTTCTTACTGAGGTTGGTCTTTGCAAAAGGAGCCATCAGCGGGGCCCTTACTGCTTTTACTTCTACCGGTTCAATAAGTACGGTGTCGTTAAATGGCTTTTGAAGTTGAGCGTGCATGTGCATGAGCGCGCAAGTGAAGACCATTGCAATAGTCATTCGTTTCATTTCAATAAATATTAAAGCTGATCATCCGGAGCAGGACCGGTCAAACTGTTACTCCCTTCGCAGGCATTACCCTGAGCAGGTTATCGGGTATAATCTCAGCCATACAGCGTTTGCTGTAAGCACCCCGGAAAATCAGGCGGTTAAAAGAACAATAAAATTGCAATATTAGTGAAAAAAAGAATGAACAGGCAAAAACGTTTTCAACCATTACGTATTATATCAATGCACTTCTTCAGGCTATCCTTCCAGTAAGGGATGGTAAGCCTGAAACTGGTACGGATCTTATCCGTATCCAGCACACTGAACGCCGGGCGGCGGGCAGGAGTAGGGTAGGCGCTGGTGGGAACAGGATGAATCGTGCAGGTGCTGCCTGAAAGTTCTTTGATAGCTATTGCGAAATCGTACCAGGTAGCCGTACCGCTATTACAATAATGATACACGCCCGTCTTTTGTTTAAGGTCGCTGTTGAGCAGATGGAGAATAGCCGCAGCAAGATCATTGGCATAGGTAGGAGAACCCAACTGGTCATTTACTACATTCAGCGTTGTTTTCTCTTTCATCAGGCGGAGCATGGTACGTACAAAGTTGTGCCCTTGCGCTGCATAAACCCACGAGGTACGGATAATGATGGTATCGGCGCAATGTTCCATTGCAAGAACTTCTCCCTTATACTTGGAAGCGCCGTATGTATTGATAGGTGCAATTGCGTGATCTTCTTTATAGGGCGCTGTGCCCTGTCCGTCAAACACATAGTCCGTTGAAAAGTGGATCAACGTACTACCCTGTGCAGCACAGGCCTTTGCCAGGTTGGCCGTAGCAGTAGCGTTGGCAAGATAAGCTGCGCCAGGTTCTGTTTCGGCCTTGTCTACAGCAGTATAAGCCGCACAGTTGATGCACACATCAATATGATGCTGATCAAAAAAAGCATTTACCGCATCTTCCTGGTCGGTGGGTAATACTGCTCTGGAAGCAAAAATAAATTGGTGATGGGAGAGAGCAGCTTCCTGCCGGAGAGCCGTGCCCAATTGACCGTTAGCGCCGGTAATAAGAACAGAAAGGCTGTTATCCTTCAAATTGAAAATTGTTTTGGCATTGGGCAAATGCAGGATGCACGGTGTCTTTTTCAGAAACGATAATCTTGTCCTGTGGAATCTGCCAGTCGATACCCAATGCAGGGTCGTTGTAGATGATGCCCGCCTCACTTTCCTTGTGATAGAAACGGTCGCATTTATACAATACTTCCGCTACGGGACTAAGTACCGAATAACCATGCGCAAATCCCTGGGGAATAAGCAACTGACGTTTGTTTTTGCCGGAAAGTTCCACAGTAAAGAAACGGCCATAAGTGGGCGACCCTTTGCGGAGGTCTACCACCACATCAAGTATATTGCCCTGGAGCACGCGTATGAGTTTGGTTTGGGCATACGGCTGGAGCTGGTAATGCAATCCGCGCAGCACGCCATACGAAGATTGGGCCTGGTTATCCTGTATAAATACAATATCAATACCTGCATCCAGGAAAGTCTTTGCGTTATAACTTTCATAAAAATAGCCCCTGCTGTCTTCAAACAGTGTCGGCTCAAAAATCAACAGCCCGGGAAAGTCTGTCGGGATGAATGGCATAATGGTGATATTCTATTATTGACAGCGAATTTACTGCTCAATGTGCATTTATGCATACCGTTGCCGGAAAAACTCGATAGTTTCTTTCAAGCCTTCCTCAAAACGCCTTGTGGGTTGATAGTCCAACAGCTTCTTAGCCAGTGAAATATCTGCAAGTGAATCGCGGATATCGCCTGCTCTCGCCTCACGGTATGTAGCTTCAAAGTCGCTTCCTAAATAAGTACGTACAGCATTATACAGATAGTTTACAGAAAACCGCTCCCCGATAGCTACGTTGTATACCTTACTGTATGCTTCAGTATTGCCGGTAAGCATGCCTTTTATATTTACCTGTACGGCATTGTCTACAAAAGTAAAATCCCTCGTCTGTTCTCCATCGCCATTAATATATACCGGTGTACGGTGCATTATACCCTTTACAAACAACGGTATAACGGCCGCATAAGGTCCGTCGGGATCCTGGCGCGGGCCGAAGATATTAAAGTAGCGGAAGCCCATGATGCGCAAGCCATAAGTATTGGCAAATACCTCTGCATAAAGCTCATTGGTCTTTTTACTAACGGCATAAGGCGAAAGACAGTTGCCCACACGCTCTTCCCTTTTTGGAAGGGTGGGTTCATCACCATATACGGAGGAAGAAGAAGCATAAACCAGTTGCTTAACACCACTGTCTACCGCAGCCTTAAGTATGTTTACAAAACCACCGGCATTAACATCGTTGGTGTATTGTGGTTCTTTGATGGAACGCGGCACGGAACCAAGGGCTGCCTGGTGACTTACGAAGTCAATATCGGTACAGGCCCCGCGGCAAATGTCTATATTACGGATATCGCCTTCGATAAACTCAAAGCCGTTGTACTGTTTTAGTATATCAAGGTTCGACTGGAAGCCGTTGGTGAGGTTATCCAGTACACGCACCTTGCCTGCGCCATTCCTGAGCAGGTATTCGGCAATATGCCCGCCAATAAACCCTGCCCCGCCAGTCACTAAAAAACTGCTGTTGCTGATATCCTGGTTATGAAAAGTTACGCTCATGTTGATCTATTGGTTTACTGGTCTTTGTTTAAGCTGCCAAGGCAGTGCTGCCACAGTATATAATATCAGTATGCTGCTACAGGCTCCAGTATATCCTGCTGCTGAGCTTACCCCTGTATATCCCTTTCAGGTCTGCTACGAGGGCATGCGGCTTGGTGATGCTGGCAAACCATGCATCATCCAGGGTCTTATAATCGTTGTGCGGTACAGTAACAATCACTGCATCGTAGTCGGATGCCTTCCGGGCAGTAAGACCAAAACCATACTCGTGCATCAGTTCGTCGCTGTCGGCATGCGGATCGGAGATATCTACATTCAATGAGTAAGATTTGAGTTCCTTAACCACATCAGCTACTTTGCTGTTACGGATATCACTCACATTCTCTTTAAATGTAGCGCCCATCACCAGTACTTTGGCATCCTTTACATTACCATTATACTGTATAATATGCTGCAGTACTTTTTTCGCCACATAACCTGCCATGCCATCGTTGATCACGCGGCCCGCAAGAATCACCTGGCTGTCGTAGCCGAGTTCCTTGGATTTGTGGGTAAGATAATAAGGGTCAACGCCTATACAGTGCCCACCGACAAGCCCGGGTTGGAAGCGGAGAAAGTTCCATTTGGTGCCGGCGGCTTCGAGAACCTCGTAGGTATTGATATTCATCTTATCGAAGATGATCGACAGTTCGTTCATCAGCGCAATGTTGAGATCGCGCTGTGTATTTTCTATGATCTTGGCGGCTTCAGCCACTTTGATGGAAGATGCGCGGTGTACACCTGCTGTCACCACCAGCTCATATACTTTAGCGATGGTATCAAGGCTTTCAGCGTCACAGCCACTCACCACTTTCACGATGCTGGCCAGCGTATGTTCTTTATCACCCGGGTTGATGCGTTCAGGAGAATAGCCCGATTTGAAGTTGGTAATATTCTTAAGACCGGAATATTCTTCAATAATCGGCAGACAGTCTTCCTCTGTGCAGCCGGGATAAACAGTGCTCTCAAACACTACGTAGTCGCCCTCTTTGATCACTTTACCGATAGTTTCACTGGCCCTTTGCACAGGAATGAGGTTGGGCACATTGTGCTCGTCTACCGGGGTAGGTACAGCCACAATAAAGAAGTTGGCTTCACGTAACACGTCAAGGCTGTCGGTAAATTCAATGTCGCAACCCTCGAAAGCAGAAGACTCAAGCTCCTGGCTGGGGTCTTCACCACGGCGCATCATTTCAATACGTTTAGTGCTGATGTCGAAACCGATCACCGACAGTTTACGTGCAAACTCAAGTGCAATCGGCAAGCCTACATAGCCGAGCCCGATTACTGCTAATTTCTTCTTTTTATCTAACAGGTCCTGGTACATATTTTTTAATAGTAAGTGGCAAGTATCAGGTAGCAACACTTGATACCTGATCAATCTTCAATTTTTAATTCTTTTCAACTAATCCATCTTCTCTCTGCTGCCGTGGTCGGTGTTCTCACCGACCACCCTTTATTCTAATCCACCTTCCTGCTCAAAAACTCCTTGGGCAATCTTACCCATTCCTCCTGCGGCAGGTTCTTAAAATATTCGTAAGTGATCTTCAGTCCTTCTGCACGGGATACCTTAGGAGTCCAGTTAAGGAGGGTCTTTGCCTTGGTAATATCCGGCTTGCGTTGTTTGGGATCATCAGCAGGTAATGGCTTATAAACAATTTTTTGTGTTGTTCCCGTGAGTTTGATAATCTCTTCTGCAAAATCCTTTAGAGAGATCTCGTCTGGGTTACCGATGTTCACCGGTTGTTCATGATCGCTCAGCAGGAGTCGGTAGATGCCTTCTACAAGATCGTCCACGTAGCAAAAACTCCTGGTCTGGCTGCCATCGCCAAATACTGTCAGGTCTTCACCACGCAACGCCTGGCCTATAAAAGCTGGCAGCGCACGTCCGTCGTTAAGTCGCATTCTCGGGCCATAAGTATTGAATATCCGCACGATACGCGTTTCGACATTATGGAAAGTATGGTAGGCCATGGTCATAGCTTCCTGGAAACGTTTGGCTTCGTCATATACACCACGTGGCCCAACAGGGTTTACATTACCCCAGTAAGATTCGTCCTGCGGGTGTACGAGCGGATCGCCATACACTTCACTGGTAGAGGCCACGAGTATCCTTGCCTTTTTAGCAAGTGCGAGACCAAGACAGTTATGTGTACCCAGCGAGCCTACCTTAAGCGTCTGGATGGGTATCTTAAGATAATCAATCGGGCTGGCCGGGGATGCAAAATGGAGAATATAATCAAGGTTGCCCGGTACGTGGATAAATTTGGATACATCATGATGATAAAATTCAAACTCCTTCAGTCTGAACAGGTGTTCAATATTCCTCAGATCGCCCGTAATGAGGTTGTCCATACCGATCACGTAATGCCCTTCACGGATAAACCTGTCGCATAAGTGCGAACCGAGAAAACCTGCAGCCCCGGTAATTAGTACCCTTTTTTGCATATATGAATTTAAAACTTATTAAGATCAGTTGTTGGTAACAACGCTGCGTCCCACGCTTACATAATGATAGCCGAGTTCCTGCATCTGTTTCAGGTCGAACAGGTTACGGCCATCAAAGATAGCTTTGCTTTTGAGCCTTGCGCCAATCTTGTTGAAGTCGGGCGTGCGGAACTCGCTCCATTCAGTGGCTATCACCAGCACATCCGCGCCTTCAAGCGCTTCATACTGTCCGGCAGCATACCCGATCTTATCACCGATCAGTTGTTTTACATTGCCCATCGCTTCCGGATCAAAAGCAGTAACAGTTGCCCCGGCGGCGGTAAGTGCGTCAATCATATACAAGGCTGGCGCTTCGCGTATATCGTCAGTATTAGGTTTAAATGCTAATCCCCAGAGGGCGATCTTCTTTCCTGCAAGAACGTTATTGAAGTATTTGCTGATGGCAGGCATGAGGTGCAGCTTCTGCCTCTCATTCACCTCCATTACAGCGTCGAGTATTTTAAATTCGTAACCAACCTCTGAAGAAGATTTAGCAAGAGCCTGTACGTCTTTAGGAAAACAACTTCCCCCATAGCCAATGCCCGGGAAAAGAAAACGCCTGCCGATGCGGTCATCACTGCCCACACCTTTACGAACCATGTCAACGTCAGCACCCAGCAGCTCGCAAAGCCTGGCGATCTCGTTCATAAAAGTGATCTTGGTAGCGAGGAAGGAATTGGCAGCGTACTTGGTAAGCTCGGCCGACTTCTCATCCATAAAGATGATGGGGTTGCCCTGGCGTACAAACGGCGTGTAGAGGTCGTTTATCAACTTCTGCGCGCGGGCAGAAGAAGTGCCGATCACCACGCGGTCCGGTTTCATAAAATCATCCACTGCAACACCTTCGCGTAAAAACTCGGGGTTGCTTACCACATCAAAGGGAATATCAGTATGCCTGGCAATCGCTGTCCTTACTTTTTCGGCAGTACCAACAGGTACCGTACTTTTATCTACTACCACTTTGTAACCGGTGATGATCTTGCCCAGTTCATCAGCCACCCCTAAAATATATTTGAGGTCTGCACTGCCATCTTCACCCGGAGGGGTGGGCAGGGCGAGAAAAATGATCTCAGCATCATTTACACCTTCCGGCAGGGAAGTGGTAAATTGCAGGCGCCCCTCTTTTTGATTGCGTAAAAATAATTTCTCCAGCCCGGGTTCATAAATAGTGATCTGACCCGATTTCAGCTTTTCAACTTTTGCTGCGTCGATGTCTACACAAATCACGTCATTTCCTGTTTCAGCAAAACACGTTCCTGTAACCAGTCCTACGTAGCCTGTTCCAATTACTGCTATCTTCATTAACCTTTTTTTATTGATTTAAGTATGTAATAACGTTCGAAGTGATAAAAGATTGCTGTTCCTCATCCAGTTCTGTGTGTATGGGCAGTGAAATAACCCTTTCGGTGAGCCAGTCGGTAACCGGCAGCTCATAACCCGAACCCCCAAACGCATCAAACATTTTCTGCCTGTGCGCGGGTACCGGGTAATAGATCATGGATGGGATACCTTTCTCAGCGAGGTATTGGTGAAGACCGTCACGGTTGGCATCCTTAAGAATAAGGGTGTACTGGTGGTAAACGTGGTTACTGTAGGTGGTATCAATAAAAGGAGTAGTTATTTTTTCATGACCGGCAAATGCACTGTCATAGAAGGCAGCAGCCTTGCGGCGTGCGGTAATGTATTCGTCAAGATGACGGAGTTTGATATCGAGAATAGCAGCTTGTATGGCATCCAGCCGTGAATTGCAGCCCACCACATCGTGGTAATACCGGCGGCTCTGGCCATGCGAGGCGATCATCTGCAGGCGCGATGCCAGCGCATCATCTTCTGTAAAGATCGCGCCACCATCACCAAAAGCACCGAGGTTTTTTGAAGGATAGAAAGAAGTACAACCGATATGACCGATAGCACCTGTTTTCTTAACTGAGCCATTGCTGAAAGTAATATCACCGCCGATGGCCTGTGCATTATCTTCTATAACATAGAGGTTATGCCGTTTGGCAATATCCATAATGGCTTCCATATTTGCAGCATGTCCATACAGGTGTACAGGCACAATAGCTTTTGTTTTCGGTGTTATGGCTTTTTCAATAGCCGCAGGGTCAATACAGAAACTACGGGGATCCACCTCTGTAAACACGGGTTTGATGTTCAGCAAAGCAGCCACTTCAACCGTAGCGATATAAGTGAAGGATGGGGTAATGACTTCGTCGCCGGGTTGAAGACCCAGCGCCATCATGGCAATCTGGAGGGCATCGGTACCATTAGCACAGGGGATAACATGTTTCGATCCATTATACGCGGCGAGATGGCCGGCGAAGTCGCTTACCACTTTACCACCGATGAACATGGAACTTTCCATAACCGATAATACGGCGCGGTCTACTTCCTCTTTTATTTTCTGGTATTGGGTTCTGGTATCCACCATCTGCAATGGTCTCATATCTGCATAATTTAAGCCGCGCAAAGATAAGGGTTACCAGTTGATTTGTTGAACGGAGCCAGGGGGGAGATATACGGTGTGCATTACAGGGTAATAAGTAGGGTACGATGGGAGTAAAGCCTCTTATGCCATAGTGCTTATGCAGTTTTTGCCCCCGGATTTATAACGGGGTCTCTATTTTATACCCCGATACCCTGTATTTTTGGGCAAAAAAGCGATTGTCTCTGTTCCTTTATAACGTTTTTGTACGGCTTTACACTTTTGCTATAAGGGTGGCTTCGCTGTGGAACCCCAAGGCAAAGCATTGGGTAAGCGGGAGAAAGGTGTTTCCTGCCATTCCCGAGCCTGGCGCACAGGTAGTCTGGATGCACTGTGCAAGCCTCGGAGAGTTTGAACAGGGGCGTCCTGTACTGGAGCAGTTGCGTGCGGCTTACCCCCGCTATGTTATCGTGCTTACCTTTTTCTCGCCTAGTGGTTACCGGGCTTGTAAAGACTATGCCGGGGCTGATCATATCTTTTACCTGCCGCCAGATACCAGGGCCAATGCCCAGCGGTTTATCAGGGCCATACAGCCCTCACTGGTACTCTGGGTCAAATACGAATACTGGTACCATTATCTTACAGCACTACACCGCCAGGGTATACCTGTATTGCTGGTATCGGGCATTTTCAGGAAAGACCAACCCTTTTTTAAGGGGTATGGTGGACTCTGGCGCGATGTCCTTTCGTGTTTTTCTCACCTTTTTGTACAAACCCCCGATGCAGCCGCCCTGCTGAAAACCCTGGGAGTGGAGGAAACAGTTACGGTAAGTGGCGATACGCGTTTTGACAGGGTATTGCAGATTGCACAGCAGTTTACAGATATCGATCCCGTAAAAGTCTTTTGCGGAAATCACCCAGTCATTGTAGCAGGCAGTACCTGGGAAGAAGATGAAGCGGAACTGGTGCATTATGTAAAGCTGCACCCGGAACTGCGCTTTATCATCGCCCCGCACGAAATAGACTCGGCCAACCTGCACGATGTAAAGAAAACCTTTGCCGGATCGGTCTTCTACTCCGACTGGCTGCTTAACCCCGATACAGCGGCAAGGGTATTGATCATAGATAATATCGGTATGTTGTCGAGGCTGTACCATTATGCTGCTGTTACCTATGTAGGCGGTGGTTTTGGCAGCGATGGTGTGCACAATGTACTGGAAGCGGCAGTATATGGTAAACCGGTTGTCTTCGGACCGGAGTATGAGAAATACGTTGAAGCGGTAGAACTGGTAGAAGCGGGTGGTGCCTTTAGTATTGAACACGCGCTTGAACTGGAAGCGTTGCTGGACCGGTTGTTGTCTGATGGGGAAGCCTTGCAAAAGGCAGGAAAAGCTGCGGGAGAATTTGTAGCCACACACTCAGGAGCAGCGGCCTCAGTACTGCGTTATATTCAGGAAAAGCGTCTTTTAATAAGCTGAGCAAACTGCTTTACAGCTTCAGTCCTGTCATCCCAACCCAGTTTTACTTTCAGCTCACGCTGTATCCAGTACTCTGCTTCGGGGAGTATAGAAAAACCATTGATGGTTTTTATACTGCGCTCGTACATCGTTTCATCACCACGGAAGAGGTCGTTGATAAACAGGAAACGGTCGTTGATGCCAATGGCTTTTTTCAGGTCGCGTATGGGCGCTTCCGAAAGCTGGTCACCCAGTTCCATGGTTCCCTGCCTGAGTTTGTCATTGAGAGATCCATTCTCGGAACTGCCTGCAATAACATCATTGATTTCTTTAGGGGCGGGTTTTACTTCCTGATGGGTAAGGGTAGGGATATCGGGTGTTTCTTCAAACAGGATCACAGGCTTATTGTGGAGGCTCATGTTGTTTTTTGCTTCTGCATTGCGTTTAATTTCTTCAAGCTCTGCAGCGATCTCGTCTTCATCTACCTGTAATATTTCTACTGTCCTCTCTTCTTCAGGAGCTGCGGCAACGGGCAGTACGGGAGGAGTTTCTATTACCGGTTTCAGGGGTTCAGGGGCGGGCGTTTCTGCGTGGGTCACAGGCGGCATCATTACATTTGGCATTACCACGGCAACATGCGTTGATGCGGGAGATGCATTTTCCGCCTGCTGCAGGTGAATGAGTTCTGCCTGTATTTGCTGTACGGTAACCAGGATCGTTGCTGCCGGCATTTTCTGCTCGTACTGTGCCTGTAATTTTTGCAGGAGAGTTCCCACTCTTTCCATTAAAATGATACTTTTGAGGTTTAAACCTTGGTTAAAGTTACAAACTGTATTTTTAATAATTAGCAAAAATGTTTATAGAACCCAATTTGAAGGGTGAGCGGCGTGGCTGGGTGGAAGTAGTGTGTGGCAGTATGTTCAGCGGTAAAACTGAAGAACTGATACGCAGGCTTAAAAGGGCAAAGATCGCCAACCTGAAGGTGGAAATATTTAAACCGGCGATTGATATCCGCTATGATGCAGTAAAGATCGTCAGTCACGATGAGAACGCAATCATGAGTACCCCGGTAGAGAGTTCACAAACCATTCTCCTGCTGGCACAGGGGGTGGATGTAGTGGGAATTGACGAAGCCCAGTTCTTCGATGCAGAGATCACTAATGTATGCGAGCAACTGGCGCTCAGGGGCATCCGCGTAATTGTTGCAGGGCTCGATATGGATTATATGGGCCGGCCATTCGGGCAGATGCCCAACCTGTTAGCTATTGCCGACTATATTACAAAGCTTCATGCTATCTGTATGAAATGTGGAAATATAGCTAATATCAGCTATCGCAAGACAGCAGCAGAAGGACAGGTGGTGCTGGGCGAAAAAGACGTTTATGAACCCCGTTGCAGGCACTGTTACCATGAGCAATAAAGATTTTACCACTATCCGTTGGGTAGAGAAGCCCTTTGATGCACTTACCCCGGCGGAACTGTATGCAGTTATACGCCTGCGCAACGAGGTGTTTGTGGTGGAGCAGAACTGCATCTTCCAGGATGCCGATAACCGCGACCAGGAAAGCATCCATATCCTGGGCTGGGCAGGCAATGAACTGGCTGCTTATACACGTATTGTACCTGCGGGTGCTGCTTATGATGAAGTAAGCATCGGCAGGGTCATCATTGCCGTTCCGTGGCGGGGTACAGGACTCGGCAGAGAGCTGATGCGTGTATCAATAGAAAAAACGCACAGCCGCTTTGGCTCCGGGCCTATCCGTATCGGAGCGCAGGAACACCTGGCCCGTTTTTATGGCTCGCTCGGGTTCCGGCAGGACAGTGAAATGTACCTCGAAGACGGCATCCCCCACATTGAAATGCTGCTTGAAAAATAATTTAACATTTGTACAATATAATGGTACCCCCTCCGTTTAAAGCTATGTGAAATCGCATGACCGGCAGTAAAACCCAAAACTGACGCCTGCCGATAACACAATCCAACAAGTCCAAAATTCTGATGTCACATGAAAAATCGTCTACACGACAGGGGTAGCAATGTTTTTCTTTTACTCTTGGTTTTCTCCTTATTGTCTTATCGCTCTTACTCCCAGCATTTTATTTTCGGTAACGAAAAGGTGAGGTGGGAAGCCGGTGTCAACTTCGGCCCTACATTCTTCCTTGGCGACCTCGGTGGTAACCGGGGTAAGGGTACTGCTTTCCTGAAAGACGTTAATATGGAGCTCACCAAACTGATGAAAGGGGCTTTTATCACCTGTTATCCCAACGACTGGCTGGGTCTCAGGCTGGCAGCACAATACACATACGTAGAAGGACAGGATTATATCGTAAATACGCATGGGGTAGACGAACTCTGGCGTAAACAGCGGAATCTCGATTTTAAAAGTAATATGTGGGAGGTATATGCGGCTACCGAAATATACCCACTGATGCTGCTGAAGAAGAATGACGAAGATTACCAGCCCCGCCTGCGCCCCTTTGGCTTTGTAGGCCTTGGCCTATTCCACTTTAACCCTAAAGGATCGATCAGCGACGTAAATGGCAACAAAACCTGGTACGAACTGCATCCGCTGCGTACGGAAGGGCAGGGGATGGCGGAATACCCCGAAAAGAAACCTTATTCGCTTACGCAGATTAACATTCCCGTGGGTGGCGGGTTGAAATACTTTGCTTCAGACAGGGTAAACCTCTCTATTGAACTGCTCTACCGTAAAACCTTTACGGACTATATCGATGATGTGAGCACCACTTATATTGATCCCAACAAATTTGATACATACCTGAATGCTACTGATGCAGCCGTAGCCAGGAGAATACATGATAAGACTATTGGTATTGTTTTACCGGGTATTACCCGGTATGCACCCGGTTCTCAAAGAGGCAACTCCAAGAACATGGATGCTTACTTCTCGCTTGTGATGAAGTTTGGTATCCGGCTGGGTTCTATCTATGAAAGCACGTTTGCACGGAACGCGGTCAGACAGACCAAGTGTCCGGCACTATTTTAATCCACGTAAACAAACGCAAAATCCAATATCATGAGAAATAGTTTACCAATGAACCCGCTGATGTTTAAAGCAGCGGTACTGATTACCTGTCTTCTGCTGGTGATGGTATATAACAAGTCAAAAGCACAGGGCAAAGTACCAACGGTTCAACCCCGGACAGCTATAACAGCTACCCGCTAAAGAAGCTTGGAGACTGACGATTAAAAAATAAGGGCATAGTGTACATTTGAAATTAACCCCCGGAAAACAACGTGCATTTCCTGTACGATGGGACCCCTGAAACCACAATTTTAGAAAATTTCTTTGCCACGCTTTGCCTTATTTTTCAAATCCTGTCCAGAACGGATTTCCCTCTGGAAAGTCCTTTACCCGTCCCTGAACAGCAAAGTTCTTATACAACAAACCCCGCCTGTCGCGGGGTTTAGTTTTTTCTTAAACTGGCGGGGGTTACTTTACCTTAGGGCTGTCTGCCTTTGGCGCAGTTTGTTTCGGACTGTCTACGCCTTTCTCTATTGCTTTTTCTACTGCGGCACCGGTTTGCTTGGCATCGTTGGCAATATTCTCTGTTTTAGGAGAATCCGTACCCGTTGCGGGGGTTGTGGTTGGATTACCTTCATTGCAGGCAATAAAAAAGGCTGCGGCCATCATTGCAAGAAATACTTTCTTCATCTTTTTTATTTTTGGTTATAGGAAATGTGCTGTAGTAATCAATGCCCGGTATTGTTTTATTTCTTCCTGAAAAACAGGCGTACGGGTACACCGCTTAACTTAAAGTTTTCTCTCAGTTTATTTTCAAGATAATTCTTATACGGGGTTTTAATATCGTCCGGAAAATTACAGAAAAAAGCAAAACTCGGGGTATGTGTGGGTAACTGGGTAATGTATTTGATCTTGATAAGATTGCCCCTTACCATTGGCGGGTGGTAAGACTCTACGGCCTTGAGCATAACGTCGTTCAGTGCCGATGTGGGTATCTTTCTTGTACGGTTATCATATACATCCAGTGCTACTTCTACAGCTTTATGGATACGCGTTTTGTCTTTGGCAGAAATAAAAATCACCGGTACATCTGTAAACGGTGCCAGCCTCATTTTCAATTCCTTTTCATAATCCCTTGCCGTATTGGTTTCTTTCTCCATCACATCCCATTTGTTTACCAGAACCACAACACCCTTCCCTTTTTTTACCGCAAGCGAAAAAATGCTCAGGTCCTGTGCAGTAATGCCTTTCTCTGCGTCGAGCAGCAGCATACATACGTCGGCCTCATCCATAGCTTTAATAGCACGGATCACCGAGTAGAACTCAAGATCTTCATGCACCTTGGCCTTCTTGCGGATACCTGCCGTATCGATGAGCATGAACTCTTTATTAAAGAGCTTGTAATGAGTATGGATGGTATCGCGGGTAGTACCGGCGATATCGCTTACAATAGTACGTTCTTCTCCTATCAGTGCATTGAGTAGCGACGACTTACCTACATTGGGCTGCCCGATGATGGCAAACTTGGGCAGACCTTCGTTATTATCCGGGCCTTCATCGTCGGCAGGTATCAATGCGGCAATCTCGTCAAGTATCTCACCTGTGCCACTGCCGCTGATGCTGCTCACAAAAAATATCTTTTCAAAACCAAGACTGTAAAACTCCGAAGCTTCCAGCAGGCGCTCGTGGTTGTCAACCTTATTGATCACCAGGAAAACTGGTTTGGTCGTGCGGCGCAGCATATCTGCCATAGCCTCATCGAGGTCGGTAATGCCCGTAGCCGCATCGCACATAAAGATGATTGCATCAGCCTCTTCTACGGCGATCAGTACCTGTTTGCGGATCTCTCTCTCAAAAATATCTTCACTGTCGGGAACAAAGCCCCCGGTATCGATTACGTTAAAGGGTTTACCTACCCATTCGGAAACACCATATTGCCTGTCGCGCGTAACCCCGCTGATATCATCCACGATGGCCTTCCGTTGCTCCAGCAAACGATTAAAGAATGTGCTCTTGCCCACATTGGGCCTTCCTGTTATTGCTACTGTAAACCCCATGGTATTATGGTTGACTGTTTAACGGCTGCCGCTTGTTTTACCAACCAACTGCCCTTTTAATTAATATCCATACTCCCGTAACTGCAGTTCGTTATCACGCCACTTGGGCCGCACTTTTACAAACAGTTCGAGAAAAACCTTGCTGTCAAGAAAGGCTTCTATATCCTTACGGGCATCAGTACCCAGTTTGCGGATCATTTTACCGCCTTCGCCGAGAATGATGCCCTTTTGTGTTTCACGTTGTACAATGATCTCCGCCCTGATTTTGATCAGGGTTTGCTTTTCTTTGAACTCCTGTATCATTACCGCGGTATGATAGGGGATCTCATCCTGGTAGAGTTGAAATATCTTTTCACGCACCAGTTCACTTACGAAGAACTTGGTGGGCAGATCGCTCAGGTCATCGCCGTTATAAAAAGGCTCTCCTTCAGGGAGGAACGACAGGATGGCTGTCATAAGTTCAGGTATGCCCGACTGGCGCAGCGCTGAAATGCTTACGATGGCTTTACTGTAAGGCTGTGTTTTGAAAAAGGCGCTTACCTGCTCCACTACCTCCGGTTTGGCTGAATCCACTTTGTTGAGCACAACAACGCAGGGTACCCGCAGCTTAAGCGCAGCGAATATAGCAGCACTTTCTTCGGGGTCGCCATTTACATCTACCAGCAACAGCCCCACGTCTGCATCTTCCAGGCCGCTCTTTACCGCCTGCATCATTTTCTCGTGCAGCTTATACCTGGGCTCAATGATGCCCGGTGTGTCGGAAAGGATGATCTGGTAGTCTTTATCCGTGAGGATGCCTTTGATGCGGTGCCTGGTGGTTTGTACTTTGGCCGACACAATAGCCAGCTTTTCGCCCATAAGTGCATTGAGCAATGTGCTTTTGCCGGCATTGGGCTTACCAAATATGTTTACAAATCCCGATTTCATGTTGAACCACCACTAATAAAAAAGGCCACTATATGTGGCCCTGTTGTTGCGAAGGGAGGGATCGAACCTCCGACCTTCGGGTTATGAGCCCGACGAGCTACCGCTGCTCTACTTCGCGGTTTAAACGACTGCAAAAGTACAGCGAAAATCATTACGCGCCAAAACAAATCTTATCATCAGCCCGTTTTTTTATCACACGGGTATCCTCATAATGATAAAACCTGCTCTCATACACTCCGCAACCTCAATAAATACCACTATAATGGTATTGCCCGGCACCCGTATTCGCCTCAACTTTGCTCTGCGAATAAGGGATAATATCACAGGCAGGACAAAATGCGGAACAAAATGAAAGGAACTAAGTAAAGGCAGGCCATGATAACAATACTTGTTTCTCATACAGCAGAAGGCTGTCTCATAACCGGGACAGC
Organism: uncultured Ferruginibacter sp.; assembly: GCA_964590975.1. Lineage (GTDB taxonomy): Bacteria > Bacteroidota > Bacteroidia > Chitinophagales > Chitinophagaceae > Ferruginibacter. Next base: position 173,120 of record CAZPXP010000006.1, read on the forward strand.
CTTCTTTGTTTTACCTGCAAATGAATGATCTTACGGGTGTGTTTTGAAGGCTTAGGGCAAAAGTATTGGTATACGCATCAGTGGTCCCTCACATTGCTGCCGTCGCAGCGGCTGTTACATGCCCTTCAGCATCTTCTGTATTAATACCCTGGGTTGTTGCGTTCCTTTCGGCATATTTTGCATCAATGGCGAAGGTCTTTGCGTCACTTTCAATATCTGCTGATTTGCTTTCACCTGACATTGTTTCAGGTTCAGAGGCGTTTGTAAGGCATTCAAAATGCATTGAAAGCCTTTCATTTTGCATTGCAGACCAACAAATAATGTTTGCTAATAATATGTTTCTGCATGATTGACCCTCAAAATGCATTGAAAGCCTTTCATTTTGCATTGCAGACCCTCAAAAATGCATTGCAGACCCTCAAATCGGTACCGATTTTGTTTCAGATTTCATTGCAGACCATTCAAACTGTACCGATTTCATGTTCACTTTTAATGTTTCCGCG